>CAMAUI010000084.1 GCA_945861385.1 Prosthecobacter debontii | reverse complement strand
CTCAACCCCGCTCCCCAGACATCCCGATGAGAATTTCGCCGCCTTGCTCCCGCGCCCTTCAGTGCGGCACCCCCGGTGGCCGAAGGCCCAGGGGCCGCTGTTCCCCTCAGATTCCCCCTCCTTCACCCATGATATTCCCGGAAGAACCATTTATGGTGCAACCATCAAAACTGCAACACCACCCCTCAAACACGCGCAAACCACGATTCCATGCGCTTCTGAGGGTGGTTGCGGGGGTAGGATTTGAACCTACGACCTTCAGGTTATGAGCCTGACGAGCTACCGGGCTGCTCCACCCCGCGATTTATGAAGGGGCGGGATGAATAGCGGGTGCGGCGTTTTCAGCAAGCGGTAATTTACTCCACGTCGCTCTCCGCGCCGGGATCGCTTGCGTTCAGTTTTTTCCGCAGCGTGACGCGGTTCATGCCGGTCTCGCGGGCGAGGACGGTGGGTTTTCCGTCGAAACGTCCGAGGAGGTGGCGGAGTGCCATGGCTTCGAGGGCGTCGTGCATGGTGTCGTAGCTGGCTTTGGCGGCGAGCTGGGCGTCCAGCCAGTCGGCGAGGGCGGTGGTGAGGCGGGATTCGATGTCCGGCGCGGATTCGGCGGCCTCGCGAAGGTCGCGCGGGAGGTGCGCGGGGAGGATGATGGGGCCGGTGCAGACGGCGGCGGCGTGTTCGAGGGCGTTGCGAAGTTCGCGGAGGTTGCCGGGCCAGTCGTGGCGCTCGATGAGGGCGAGGGTCTCGGGGGCGAGTGTGAGCGGGCGGTTGGCGGCGGTGAGGAAATTGGCGGCGAGCGCGGCGATGTCGGCGCGGCGTTCCCGGAGCGGGGGCATGGCGATCTCGAGGACGTGGAGGCGGTAGAAGAGGTCTTCGCGGAAGCGGCCGGCTTTCACCTCGTCGCGCAGGTTTTTGTTCGTGGCGGTGATGAGGCGGAGTTCGATGCGGATGTCCTCGCGTCCGCCGAGGCGGGTAAAGGATCGCTCTTCGACAAAGCGCAGGAGCTTGGCCTGCACGGTGGGGGAAATGTCGCCGATTTCGTCGAGGAAAAGCGTGCCGCCGCGGGCGCGCTCGATGTGGCCTTCGCGGTCGGTGAGCGCGCCGGTGAATGCGCCTTTCACGTGGCCGAAGAGTTCGCTTTCGAGGAGTTGCTCGGGCAGCGCGCCGCAGTGGAGCGTGATGAACGGCGCGTTGGCGCGCGGGCTGTGGGCGTGGATGACGCGGGCAGCGAGCGATTTTCCCGTGCCGGTGGGACCGCTGAGGAGGATGGGGGCGTCCGTCGTGGTGGCGTGGGCGATTTCCAAAAAGACGCGCTGCATCGCGGGTGCGCCGCCAAGCAGCCTTGCGGGCATGGTGTCCGCGGACTTTGCGCCGGCGGGTGCGGCGGCGGCGGCGAGGACTTGGGAGATTGTGGCTTCGACTTCGTGGAGATCGAGCGGCTTGACGAGGTACGCGGCGGCGCCGAGCTGGCGGGCGGCGACGGCGTTGTCGAGGTTGCCGTGGGCGGTGATGATGATGATGGAGACGCCGGGAGCCTGTGTGCGTGCGGCTTTCAGGACTTCGAGGCCGCTGAGGTCGGGCAGGCCGATGTCGAGGATGGCGAGGTCGCATCCGCCGAGCAAACCGAGCCCGGTGCGTCCGCTGGCGCAGGTCTGTGCGGAATGGCCGAGGCGTTTGCAGACGCTGGCAAGTGCGCTGGCGATGGCGGATTCGTCTTCGATGATGAGGATGTTCATGGCCGGGATTTACGAAGCAGCAGGCAGGATGAATTTCACGACTGCGCCGCCGCCGGGTGCGTTGGCGATGCGGAGTTCGCCGCCGTGGGCTTTGAGGATTCCGGCGGCGACGTTCAGCCCGATGCCCATGCCGCCTTCCTTTTCGGTGAAAAAAAGATCGGTCGCGCTGGCGAGCGCGGTGGCGGAGAAGCCGGGGCCGGTGTCGGTGAAGGTGATGTCGTAGCCGTGCTCGTGAGAGCGTGGGGTGGAGTCCTTCGCTACCGCACCGGCGCTCTCACGAGCGCGGCTACGGACTGTCAGCACGCCGCCGCGGGCGGACATGGCGTGGATGGCGTTGGTGATGACGTTGGTGATGGCTTGCGAAAGGCGGCGGCGGTCGGCGGCGGCGATGCAGCCGGGCGGGACTTCGTTGAAGATTTGCACGTTTGCGTGTTGTGCGGCAGGCGCGAGCGCGCGGACGGTGGCGGTGAGGATTTCGGTGAAGTCGCACGGGGAGGTCTGCGGCGGCTGCGGGCGGGCGAGGAACATCCACTGGCTGACGAGGCTTTCGATCTTCGCGGACTCGGCGAGGATGATGCCGAGGCGCTCGGCGAAAGTGGCACGGGCGTCCCGCCTGTGACCGGCGTGCGAAGGCGAAGGATCGTTTGAAGTTTGAGGGTCGCCCGTGGTTGCCACCGTCGGCACAGGCGAGACGCCCGTGTCACTTTCCATGAGCTGTGCGTGGAGTTTGATGGCGGCGACCGGGTTGTTGATTTCGTGGGCGAGGCCGGTGGCCATTTTTCCGAGCGCGGCGAGACGCTCGGCCTGCTCGCGGGCCTGGCGCTCTGCGGAAAGTTGCGCCCGGGTTTCCGCGTAGGCGCGGGCGAGCTGACCGATCTCGTCGGCGCGTGTGGTCTCGGGAATGTGGTCTTTGGTTTCCTCGGAAATGTGTGGCAGGCGCGCGGCGAGTGCGCGCAGCGGGCGGACGATGCCGCGCGCGAGCGCCGAGGCGAGCGCGAGGGAGAGCGCCCAAAACGCGGCGAGAATGGCCAGTGTGCGCAGGTTGACCGTGAAAAATCCCTGTGTCCTCGGACGAATCAAAACCAAGTGCCGATGCTCGCCAATAGGCTGGGCCACCGCCTCGATGTCGCCGCTGAAATTGACCCGCCCCGTGTCGCCGATGGTGTATTTCGCAAGTCCATGCCGGAGTGACGTTCCGGTTTCATTGCGCGGATCCACGAGATCCTCCCCACGGTCGTCGTTCGCGAAAATCACATCGAGGCCCAGGACTTCGCCGAGGCTGCGCGCCGTCCGCTCGGTGGGGGGCAGGTTTTGCGCGCGGATGAATTCCGCATTCGTCCGCGCCATCGCCGCGAACTGCTCGCGCAGTTGCCGCCGCTCCTCGAAGCCCAGCCACAGCACAAGCGCAAGCGAGCCGAGCACGACGAACGCGACAAATGCGGCGGCGAGTCGGAATGAGAGCTTCATTTGCTGGCAGGCGCGCAGTGCATCGCGGGCAGAAAATATCCGCGGGCGTGCTGGCGGCGATTACTTTCTAGCCACGCACCAGCCCGCGACGCCGGGGTGGCGAAAGTGGATGCGCGTTTTTCAAAGAGAAGGCCCATGTGCGGTGAGCAGATGGCACGCCGTCGGCTAAGGGGCGGCGCGCCAACCATCGGATTCACATTTTCATGACCAAAACCATCATCACACCACTCGCCCTTGCATGCCTCGCCGTCATCGCCCGCGCCCAGTCGCCGGTGAACAAGGACGAAATGAGGCGGAGCATTCTCGAAGAGACGATCGTCACCGCCACGCGCTCGAATGTGACGGTGAAGGATGTGCCGTACACCGCGCACGTCGTGGACAGCGCGGACATGATCGGGCGGCGGCAGATCCGCACGCTGCCGGATGCGCTGCTGGAGACGCCGGGCGTGATGGTGCAGCGCACTGGCTACGGGCAGGCGTCGCCTTTCATCCGGGGCTTCACGGGCTTTCGCACGCTGGCGCTGATTGATGGGATCCGGCTGAACAATGCGACGTTTCGCGAAGGGCCGAACCAGTACTGGAGCACGATTGACCAGTATTCCGTGGATCGCCTCGATGTGGTGAAAGGACCGTCGTCGGTGCTGTATGGGAGCGATGCGATCGGCGGGACGGTGAATGCGATCACGAAGCGGCCGTCGCTCATCACGTCGGAGCCGGAGCAGTCGAACGGAAAGGCTGTGGCGGATGGGAAATCCGCGCCGAAGCTCGTGACGCTGGCGGGGCCTCAAGTCCGCGGCGCGACGCACTATCGCTACGCGACGGCGGAGAATTCGCACACGGTGCGCGGCGAATTCGATGCGGCTCTTTCACCGCAACTCGGCGTGGCAGGCGGCGTGACCTACAAGAATTTCGACGATCTCCGCGGTGGCAGCGTGATCGGGACGCAGGATGGGAGCGGCTATGATGAGATTGACGGGGACTTCCGCCTTTTCTGGCAGCCGAATGAGAATGTGGACGTGCGGCTGGGCTACTTCCGCGTGGAGCAAAACAACGTCCCGCGCTGGCACTCGACGATCCACAGCAAGAGCTTCGACGGCACGAGGCGGGGCACGGATCTTCGACGCGAACTCGATCAAACGCGCGAGCTGGCTTACGCACAGGTGGAGGTGCGCGATGTGAACGACTGGATTTCCAAGGCGAACCTCTCGCTTTCCTTCCACCGCCAGCGTGAGGAGCAGGATCGCATCCGCGCGGATCGCCGGCGCGATGTGGATGGCTTTCAGGATGACCAATACGGCCTGCTGCTGGGCTTCGAGAGCCCGTCGCCGGTCGGCAAGCTGACCTACGGCGTGGAATACTACCACGACGAGGTGCAGAGCTGGGGCAGCCGCTGGAACGCGGACGGCTCGCTGCGCACGATCAAGCCGCGCGGCCCGGTGGCGGATGATTCCAGCTACGACCTGCTCGGGTTTTACGTGCAGGACGAAATCAAGATCGGCGACCGCCTCACCATCACCCCCGGCGCGCGCTGGACGCTGGCGCATGTGGACACGGGCGTGATTGATCCCGATCCGGCGGATGCGTCCGACATTGATGGGTTCGAGGAGGACTTCGATGCGTTCACTTTTTCGCTGCGCGCAAAATATGACGTGACGAAGAAGTGGAATATTTTCACCGGGCTGTCGCAGGGCTTCCGCGCGCCGAACTTGTCGGACTTCACGTCGTTCGACATCGCCCGCAGCGGCGAGCGCGAGGTACCGGTGACGAGCCTCGACCCGGAGCAGTATTTGTCGTTCGAGATCGGCACGAAGGTCTCGATCCCGGAGCACGGCCTCGACTTTTACGCGGCGTACTACCGGACGTGGATTGACGACCAGATCATCCGCTTTCCGAATGGCGGAGTGATTGACGGAGAGCCGACGGTGGAGCGCGCAAACTCGGGCGACGGTTACGTGCAGGGCGTGGAGGCGGGACTGTCGTGGGAGTTCGTCAATGGGTGGACGCTGTTCGGGAATTTCGCGTGGAGCGAGGGCGAGGTGGGGCAGTATCTCGGCAGCGGGATCGGCGTGTTCCCGGTGTCGCGGATTCATCCGATGACCGGGCAGCTCGGCCTGCACTGGGAAAGCCCGCAGGCGAAGTGGTGGGCCGAGGGCCTGGTCACGCTCGCCGCTTCGCAAAACCGGCTTTCCCTCGGCGACGCAGGCGACACGGAGCGCATCCCGCCCGGCGGCACGCGCGGCTACCACGTCTTCACCGTGCGCGGCGGATGGCGGCCGTGCGAAAACGTGGACATCTACGCCGCGTGCGAAAACATCACGAATGAGGACTACCGCATCCACGGCTCCGGCATCAACGAGCCTGGGACGAACTTCGTGCTCGGAACCAAAATCACCTTTTGATGAAAACTTGCGCGTCCACCGTGCGGCTCTAGCTTCCCGCGACTCATGACGACCAACACGGGAAAAGCCATCTTCGCATCGCTCGCGATCCACGCGGGCGTGGTCGCGGCTGCCGTGCATTTGTGGAAGACGCCAGTGCGCCAACCGGGCTCGGGTGCCGAGTGTCTTGCCGTGTGCCTTTTCTCCCCGCTGCCGGAAACTCCGCTGCTGGCGGTGGAGAATGAGGAGGCCGTGGCGGACGCGGCGACTGACGAACAGATCGAGGAGGAATTTCAGACAGAGCAGGAGATCCAGTCGGTGCCCGTCGCGATCCCTGCGGCGATCGGGGTCACGGAGGAAAATGCCTTGCGGCCGCCGTCCACGCTGGTGCCATCGCGCGGCGTGGAAACGCAGCCGCCAACGGCAAAGCCCGCCGCCAGAACGACGGCAAAAACACAACCGCTCCCGGGCACGCGGGCGAACGCGCCATCATCCGGCACGAAAAGCGGAGGCGCGGCGACCGTGACCATTCCACCGCAGCTCAAATCAAAGGGCTCGCTGCGATATCGCGAAACGGCGGAGACGCGCGGCAAGCGCCTCACCGTCTGGCTCACGCTGGAAGTGGACGAGCGCGGGTGGGTGCGTGCTGTGCGGGTGAACCGCGGGTGCGGATACGACCATCTCGACGACGCAGCAGCGGCCGCCGCGAAGCGTTACCGGTTCACCCCCGCGCTCGCGGGCGGCAGCGCGGTTCCGTGGACGTTCGACCACGCGGTCACGTTCGCGCTTTAGCCGTTCACCGCGCGGAACCACTCGACGAATTTCGGGATGCCTTCCGCGATTTTCGTGTGGGGGCTGTAGCCGAGGAATGACCGGGCTTTCGTGATGTCGGCGCATGTCACCGGCACGTCGCCGGGCTGGTCGGGCTTGCGTTCGATGACCGCTTTTTTGCCGAGCGCGGCCTCGATCGTGGAGATGAGTTCGCTGAGCGTCGTGGTCTGGTTTTCGCCGAGATTGAAGACGTCGCAGAGCTGTCCCTCGTAGCCGAGGCACGCCTCCATGCCCTGCATGATGTCATCCACGTAAGTGTAATCGCGCCGCGTGCTGCCGTCGCCGAACTGCTGGATGGGCCGGCCTTCCGAGATGGCGCGGGTGAACGAATGGATGGCGAGGTCGGGGCGCTGCCGCGGGCCGTACACGGTGAAGAAGCGGAGGTTGATCGTGCGAAGGCCGTAGAGATGCGAGAAATTCGAGCAGAGCTGTTCGCCGGCGAGCTTGGTCGCGGCATAGGGCGAGATGGTCTGCGTGAGGGCGAGGTCTTCGCGGAACGGGAGCGTCTTCAGCACGCCGTACACGCTGCTGCTGCTCGCGCAGATGAAGCGCGGGACGTTGCCCTGCCTGGCGGCTTCGAGGAGGTTCAGTGTGCCGAGGACGTTCGTTTCCACATAAAGGCGCGGATCCTTGATCGAGGGCCGCACGCCAGCGCGGGCGGCGAGATGCACGATGCAGTCGAAACGCCCCCCCTGCACCAGCCGCAGCATCGCGTCGCCGTCGCGGATGTCCGCCTCGTGGACGCGCGCATCTTTTTGAAAGGCCGCGACGTTGGCGCGCTTGATCGCGGGGTCGTAGAAATCGTTGAAGTCATCCACCACCTCGACACCGTGCCCCGCTTTCACACAGCGCCCGGCGAAGTGCGAGCCGATGAAACCGGCACCGCCGGTGACGAGAATTTTCATGCCCCGCAGGCTAGGCGCACGCGGCGCGGTGATGCAAGAGTTCTGGATTCTTTCCGTGAATTTGGATGTCCTGCTTCCGCCCTGCCGTCCAATGCACTAAGCCGGAACGATGCAGTTGGTGCGGCGCGATTTGTCCGGAACACAGGCTTCCAGCCTGTGCGGTGGGCAGGCATCATGCGTGCGGCGTCCGCACCATTCGGTGCATGGGTCAGCGGGCTGGAAGCCCACTGTCCGCACAGGCTGGAAGCCTGTGTTCCACTTCGCAGCGCTCCTGCAACTGCATCGTTCCGGCTAAGCAAACCGCACCCGGCAGGTTTTTTCCAACCACATGAATCGTTCGTTTCTCACCGCCATCATCGCCGCAGCCATCGGCGCAACCATCCCCGCAACCTTCGCCGCTCCGCAGTGGATCTGGCTCTCCAAGGAAGCGAAGGCGGGGGAGAACATCACGCTCAAGACCGAGTTCAATGTGCCGGGCGATGTGACATCGGCGACCTTGCGCCTTGCGTGCGACAACGGTGCGACGGCTGTCATCAACGGAAAGGAAGCCCTCAAGAACGCCAACTGGGATCAGCCCGCGAAGGCGGACGTGAAGGGACTCCTGCAAAAAGGAGCGAACACCATCGTGCTGAACGCGCGCAACGCGGAAGGCATCGCCGCGGCGGTCGCCACGCTCGAGATCGTGAGCGGCGGCGCGAAGACCATCGTGGAGACGAACGGCAAGTGGCTCGCCGCGCCC
The DNA here is from genome assembly GCA_945861385.1 of Prosthecobacter debontii. GTDB lineage: Bacteria > Verrucomicrobiota > Verrucomicrobiia > Chthoniobacterales > Chthoniobacteraceae > SXWH01. Next base: position 12,064 of record CAMAUI010000084.1, on the reverse strand, counting down.
GCTGGCGGCAGCGATTTCAAGCCCGCCGTCGTGATCGCAAACCACGGCGATCAGCCGTGGGGTGATGCTCTGGGAGCCAGCGGGGCAAAGCCCGCGGCACGGGGCGGCGCGGTGGCGGATCCGGCGGCACTGCAACTGGCAAAAGGTTTCAAGGCCGAGCTGATTTACACCGTGCCGAAGCCGACTCAGGGCTCGTGGGTTTCACTGACGGTGGACGGGAAAGGAAGACTGCTCGCGGGTGACCAGGGCGGCGGGATTTTCCGGATCACCCCGCCGGCGCCCGGCTCGCAGGAGGAGGCGACGGTCGAGAACATGAAATTGCAGATCGCCGGCGCTCACGGGCTTCTTTACGCCTTCAACAGCCTCTACGCCGTCGTGAATGAGAAAGGCACGCGCGGGCTCCACCGGATGCGGGAGGACGGTGATGGATTCGGCGCGCCGGAACTCCTTCGGAAAATGGATGGCGGCGGAGAGCATGGGCCGCACAGTGTGATCCTCACCCCGGACGGGAAATCGCTCTTTTTCAATGGCGGCAACCATACAAAGCTGCCCGAAAACATGGAGCTTTCCCGCGCCGCGAAGGCGTGGTCTGAGGACCACATCCTCCCACGGCTCTGGGACGGCAACGGCCATGCGAAGGGCGTCCTCGCGCCGGGCGGATACATCTGCAAGACGGACGCGGACGGGAAGACGATCGAGCTTTATTCCGCGGGCTTCCGCAACCAATTCGGCATCGCGCTCAATGCCGACGGGGAGCTTTTCACGTTCGACGCCGACATGGAATGGGACATCGGCACTCCGTGGTATCGCCCCACGCGGATTGACCATTGCGTGAGCGGCGGCGAAAGCGGCTGGCGCAGCGGCTCGGGCAAGTGGCCCGACTTTTATCCCGACATGCTGCCGCCCACGCTGGACATCGGGCCGGGCTCGCCGACGGGCGTGTGCTCCGGGACGGGTGCGAAATTTCCCGCGAAGTATCAACAGGCGATCTTCGCGCTCGATTGGACCTACGGCACGATGTACGCGATCCACTTCACACCCGACGGAGCCAGCTACCGCGCGGAAAAGGAGGAGTTTGTCGCCGGCAAGCCGCTGCCGCTCACGAATGCGGTGATCAGCCCGAAGGACGGCGCGATGTATTTCACCATTGGCGGCCGGGGCAGCCAGAGCGCCCTCTACCGAGTGACGTATGTCGGCACGGAAAGCACCGCCCCGGCTCCGAAACCCGCGCCCACCGCCGAGACCACGCTGCGCCGCACGCTCGAAAAATTGCACGACAACGGAACCGGGCCCGACGCGATCGAAAAGGCGTGGCCTTACCTGGCGCACAAGGATCGCTACGTCCGCTTTGCCGCGCGCGTCGCCATCGAGCGGCAGCCCGCGAAGCTCTGGGCCGCGCGCGCACTGGCCGAGAAGGATCCGCAGGCCGCCATCGAGGCCCTTGTGGCGCTCGCGCGCGTGGGCAGGAGCGAAGCGGCCGCAGCTACAAAGACCCCCTCACCGTATGGCTCCTCGTCCGGCCCCGTCCACAAGGGGCTTCCCGAGGATGCCGCGCTCCAGAACCAGATCATCACCGCCCTGGGCGCGCTGGATTTTGCAAAGCTCGGCGCGGACCAGCGCCTCGGCCTGCTGCGCGCATGGCAGCTTTGCTTCACGCGGCTCGGCAAACCCGCCGCCGATGTCTGCGCGCAGGTGGCCGCGAAGCTCGACCCGCTTTTCCCGACGAAGAGCGCCCAGGAAAATCGCGAACTCCTTCAGCTTCTCATCTTCCTCGATTCGCCCACCGTCGTCGCGAAGGCTGTGCCGCTCCTCTCCACCGTGAAAGACGTGGACGAAGACATCGCCACCGCCTCCCTCCTCGATCGCAACACGGGCTACGGCTCCGCCGCGCGCGAGATGCAGAAGAGCCGCCCAAACCGCCATGCCATCGCCTTCGCCGCCGCGCTTCGCAATGCCACCGCGGGCTGGACGCCCGAATTGCGCCGCTCGTATTTCACATGGTTCTCCGGCACACGAACGTGGAGGGGCGGCAACAGCTTCCCGCGGTTCATGGACAACATCCGCACCGAGGCGCTCGGCAACTTCGCCCCCCCCACCGAGAAGGCGGAACTCGATGCGCTCAGCAAGAAGGCGGGCACCACGCCCGTCGCCGCGAACGTCGCCCCGCCAAAAGGACCGGGCCGTGCGTACAACGTGGACACCATCGTCGCGCTCGTGGGCACCGGCCTCACAGGGCGGGATTTCGCGAAGGGCAAGGCCATGTATGCGGCCACGCTCTGCGCGTCGTGCCACCCCTTCGCAGGCGAGGGCGGCAGCATCGGCCCCGACCTCACGGGCGTGGGCAGCCGCTACACGATCCGCGACCTCGCGGAGAACATCGTGGAGCCGAGCAAAGTCATCAGCGACCAGTACGGCAGCGAACTGCTCACGAAGAAGGATGGCAGCATCATCGTCGGCCGCGTGATCGCGGGAGAGGCGGGCAAGCTCACCATCATGAGCAGCCCGCTGGCGCCCGATGTCCTCACGACAGTCCCCGCCTCGGAGGTCGCGAGCCGCAAGCCGTGGGATGTCTCGATGATGCCGCCGGGGCTCATCAACACGCTCAACGAGGAGGAACTGAAAGACCTCCTCGCCTTCATGCTCAGCGGCGGAAAACCGGACGACAAGGTTTTCAAGAATTAGCGCACGCCGGTTGTGGAACGCCACCCGCGGCGGCATGCCCGGGGGTTGTCGCTTGTCATTGTGGGCCGCTGACGCTCCCCTCCGGCCTTCCGCAATCTTTTCATGAAAGTCACCCGCATCCTCATCGCGTCGTTCCTGCTCACGGTGTCCGCGTCTGCGGCGGAACCTCCGAAGACGCCGCCGGACCTGACGCAGGAAAACACGGTTGACCGCAAGCTGACCTACAATCTCGGCGCGACCGGGATGCGCGGGTGGATATACACGCGGCCGGCGAACTACCTCGACAGCCTGCAAGGGCGGACGACGGCGGCGAGCCGGCAGATTCTCGTCACGCACGTCGGGGAAAAATCGCCGGCGGATGGCGTGATGAAAGTGGATGACGTGATCCTCGGTGCGGGCGGAAAACTTTTCGCCGATGACGCCCGCAAGAGCATCGCGGCGGCGATCCAGGAAGCCGAGAAGGAAACCGGCCGCGGCGTGCTGAAGCTGACGCGCTGGCGTGCGGGAAAGACCGAGGACGTGCAGCTCAAGCTCCGGGTCATCGGCACGTACAGCGAGACGGCGCCTTACGATTGCCCGAAGTCGAAACGCATTCTCGAGGAAGCCTGCAAGGTGCTCGAGAAAGAGCCGCTGCACGAAAACCTGTGGGGAGCGATCAACGGCCTCGCCTTGCTGGCGACAGGAAACGCCGAGTATCTGCCGAAGGTGCAGGAGCTGGCGCGGAAGATCGGGCCGGCGACGCTAAAACTGCAATTGCGGGACGGGATGGTGGTTTGGGAGTGGGGATACCGGAATCTTTTCCTCTGCGAGTATTTTCTCGCCACCGGCGACAAGGAAGTGCTGCCCGCGATCAATGAGTACACGCTCTCGCTCGCAAAGGGGCAGGGAATGTACGGCACTTTCGGGCACGGCATCGCGCCGCCTTCACCCGAGGGCAAACTGCATGGCTCCATCCCGCCCTACGGCCCGGTGAACGAGGCGGGGCTGATCGGAAATCTCGCGATCGTGCTGGGGAAAAAATGCGGCGTGAAGGATCCGGAGGTGGATGCGGCGATCGCGCGGGCGTCGGGGTTTTTCGGATACTTCACGGACAAGGGAGGCATCCCCTACGGCGAGCACGAGCCGTGGCCTTACCATGAAAACAACGGCAAGAGTTCCATGACGGCGGTGTTTTTTGCGCTGCAAGGGAACCGGACCAGGGAGGCGCAATTCTTCGCGAAGATGGCGACCGCCGGCTATCGGAGCCGCGAGTGCGGACACACGGGGCAGGGATTCAGTTATTTGTGGAGCGCGCTCGGGGCCAACGCGGGCGGGCCGGCGGCGGCGGCGGCTTTTGTGCGGGAAGCCTCGTGGCATCTCGATCTCGTGCGGCGGAGCGATGGGTCGTTCACCTACGATGGCGGCGAGCAATACGGGGCCGGGAAGACGGACGACAACACTTACTTCGGCAGGAGCAGCTACTACGGACTCAGCCCGACTGCTTCGTACGTCCTCACTTATTCGATGCCGCTGAAAAAACTCTGCATCACCGGCAAGGATGCGAATCCCACGGGCTGGCTGGGCAGGAAGGATGTGGCGGATGCCATCGCGTCGGGACGCTTCGATCTGGACCGCAAACAAAAGAGCCCGCAGCAGCTCGTGGCGGCGTTTGGCGACTGGTCGCCCGTGGTCCGCGGCTGGGCGGCGGAGGAATTGGCAGCCCGCCCCGAGGGGAAAGCGATGATTCCGCAGCTGATCGCGATGGCGGAGGGCGGGGACGCGCATCTCAGCCAGGGAGCGTGCGAGGCGCTGGGTGACATCAAGAGCGCGGAAGCCCTGCCAGCCTTGGTGCGCCAGCTTTCCAACCCGGATCGCTGGGTGCGGTTCAAGGCGGCGCAAGCCATCAGAAAAATGGGCGGCGCGGCCAGGCCGGCCATCCCGGAAATCCTCAAGGCGCTCGTGGAAACCGCCGAGCCGCTCGTGCCGATCAACTGGGCCGATCCCATCCAGCTCACCCACGGCCAGCTCGCCGCGGCGTTGTTCGAGGGGCCGCTGGCGGATGCGGTCCAGGCCGCCGATCCCAAGCTGCTTTATCCGGCGATCCGGGCGGTTTCGCAGAACGCGGACGGCATGGCTCGCGCGAAACTGCGCGGTTTTTTCGACCGGCGGCTGACGCTCGAGGACGTGGTGGCGCTCGCGCCGGACATCCTCGCGGCCGTGAATGTCCGGGCACCGGCGGATACGATGTTCGGCAACGAGATTCGCATGGGCGGGTTCAAGGCGCTGGCGAAATACAACTTCAAGGAGGCCATCGAGGCGGGCGTAAATTTTGCCAGGACCCAGGGCGGCCACGGGAGCGAGAACCGCACCGGGGAGATCATGAAGGAGATCGTGAAGTTTGGAACCGCCGCCCGCGGAGCGGTGCCGGCGCTCAGGGAGCTGATCGCCACCTTCCACGAGCAATGCGCGAAAAAGGAATATCCCGCCGGGGAACTCAACAACCGGCGGGTCGGCGCGGTCGAGGACGCCATCAAGGCGATTGAATCCGCGACCACGCAGCCGGAGTTGCGAAGCGTGGGCACGCCGACACCCCGCAGTTCCGAGGCGAAAAATCAAAAATGAGGTTGCGCTGAAACAACCATGACGGAGGCTGGGCGGCACTCAGGATCAGCCATGAAAGCGCGTACGCACACGGAATCTGCCCCCAGACAACTCGCCCGCAGCGTGGCCTCGCGGATGGCGGTGATGGTGATCGCCATCGCCATGGCGTGGAGCGCGAGAGCGGCGACCACCACGGCGACTTTGAATCTCGGGCCCACGGGGAACGGCACTTTCATAGCAGGCAGCACGGTGAATACTTTCATCCCAACAGGATCGCTGCCCGCCGGTTCGATTTTACGGTCGGTCGAGATCAATGCGACGCTGGAAAGCACGAACAACGACAACTGGGGGGCGGAACTGCTGGTCTTGATTGATCCAACGCCGGGCAGTCCCGGGCAGGATGGGCTGTTGGAAATAGGAGCGTCCTATCAGAATTTTGGCTCGGCGCAGCGCGCGCCATGGGTCAACGGATACGAGGGACCCATCAGCACGGTGAGCGATATCAAAAGAGCCGGTGTGGACTTCCTTGCCAACGTGGATCTGGCCAATGCCACCGTCTTCGTTGGCAACGGCTATGGGAGCGCCCCGGCGGGAGGCACGTGGTCGGGGATGGTTTCCTTCACTTACGATGTGCCGGGACCGGCAGACATCTTCACGTTCGGCCCGGGTGCGGTGATCGAGGGAACCAATATTTCCTGGGTCGTGCCACCGGGGAGTAATGTGGCGTCGCTTGCGCCCATCTTCACGATTCCTCCCGGGGCGACGTGCGATCATGTCTCCGGAGTTGCTTACGATTTCAGTCTTCCGGTGCTCTACAGTGTCACCTCCGCGGATTTGCTCGTCACCAAGATCTACACCGTGACGGTCAGCGTTGGCGCCGGGTTGGTGGTGAAGACATTCAACGATACCTCCGGGGCGTCGTTCCTGAACCCCATCGCCAATTTGCTCGCGGTGGATCCACCCAGCGGCACGAGCACCCAATTTGACAACATCAACTACACCAGCTTCGCCGGTTCCCTGCCGGGGCTCACGGCTAACTCGACATTTTCCGTCCTCTGGGATGGATGGTTCGATGTCATGAGGGACGGGCCCGGCGCATATACGTTCGGGACTTCCAGTGACGATGGCAGCGTGGTGTATCTCGATTTGAATGGGGACGGCGATTTCGAGGATGCCGGGGAACTCATCGTGAACAACAACGGCGATCACGGCCAGACAACCGTCACCGGGACGGTGATGCTGGACATGGAGTTGGTGCGAATCGTCATCGGGTTTTATGAAGAGCACGGTGAACAGGCGATCACTGCGCGCTTCAAGAAAGGCAGTGACATTGCTTGGAATGCCCTGAACCCGATCAATGGCGCCACGGGACATTTCTTCCCAACCCAGCCTCGCGCACTGACCAGGCCTTACGCGGTGACCGCGAAGGCGGGCGACGGACAAGTCGTCCTGACATGGGCCGCATTCCCGGGAGCGACGGGCTACAACGTGAAGCGCTCCACGACGAGCGGAGGGCCTTATCTGGATGTGTTCCCGGAGGCGGGCACGACTTACACGGACACCGCAGTCTCAAACGGAACCACCTACTACTACGTGGTGTCGGCGATCACCGGTGCGGGCGAAAGCAATAATTCCGTGGAGGCAAGCGCAACGCCGGCTCCGGTGGACATCAATCTCTCAACGCTTGTGGCGGTTCTGCCCTACGTATGGGCCGATGGGATTGCGACGGCCACCATCACTGTCACCTTGAGAGAGGGCGGGGGTAGTCTTGTAGCGGGCAAAGTCGTCACGCTGGCCCATACTTCCGGGCCGGGAACGCCGGCCATCACGACCATCAACGCAATCACTGACACTGACGGCACAGCGACATTCCGGGTGAGTTCAGATGTTCCAGGCTTGGGGGAGTTCACGGCCACTGATGCCACCGATGGGCTTGAGCTCACCCAAAAAGCCGCCGTCACTTTTGTAGCCCGCCCGCCGGCCCTCGCCAGTTACGTGGCGCACAGCAATGTCCTCCAGACTTGGGATTTCACCGGCTCGCAAAATCCCGGCTGGACGAGAAACCGGAATACTTTCCTCACCAACGAGGGCATGAAACTGGGCGAGCCGATCCCCGGCAACCCGGACCATGGTGCATGGGTTGGGATGATCCGCATCGCAGCACCCGTGGGTTTCACTTACGCGAACTCCGGGGTGGAAATGACCTACTACTCACCCCATGGGCCGCCTCCCACGGACGGATTCGAGTTTCTGGCGCTGTGGCACGACAACCCGAGAAACGGCTTTGCCGTGATTGCCGACGGGGGTTCCCCCTATCTGCGAGGGAACGCCATCACCCGGCAGCAGGAGGGGAACGACATTTCCTGGCCAATTCCGATCGCCAATGGTGTCGGCCTCGACGGCCTGCACACCATGACCCTCCTGCGCCTCGGCGACGGAAGCGTCAAAACCTACGTGGACGGTAATCTGGTCAACACACGCAGCAGCACTGGCCCGGCGACACAAGTCGAATGGATCAGCATCGGATGGAACGTAAATGGCAACATGTACATGCCGCTGGGGAGCGTCATCAGCGAGGTTCGCGCATTCACCATCAACCCGCCGCTCCCCCCATACGGTGCGTGGGCGGCCTCCAAGGGCCTCGTTGACGGTCATCAAGCTCCCTATGCCGATCCCGACCTCGACGGCCTCGCCAATCTACTCGAGTTTATCCTCGGCGGTGAACCGAACCCGGCCAATGCCGGCTCGGATTCCGCCGCATCACTGCCCGTCGCCGTGGAAAATTCCGGCGACCTGATAGTCTTATTCCATCGCTCAAAGATCTCGAAAGACGCCACCAGCCTTTTCTTCCAATGGTCCACTGATGCAAATTTCCTCTCCGCCACGGAGGTGGCCGTGGGTGCCGGAGATTCCGTCACCGATGGCGTCGCGGTGGATGTCACCGAAGACAGCCCGGACGCCGATACCGACCTGATCATCATCACCGTCCCCGCCGAAAAAGCCGCGAACGGAAGACTGTTCGGCCGCCTCCGCGCGACAATCCCGTGAAACGAGGCGCCGCCATCGCGCCCCATTCCAGCATGGCACCGCTGAAGACCTGAGGATTTGCATCCCTGCGTGGGACTGCATAGAACACTCCCAGCCGTGGGCCTTACAACGCAACAATACGACATCGTAACACGCATCGCCATTGGCAACGGCGCGCTCGTTTATCGTGCCGTCGAGAAGTCCAGCCTGCGGCAGGTCGCGCTGAAACTGCTCATGCAGGAAGGCGAGGTGGATCACCGGCTCGATCTCGATGCGCTTTTCGAAGCCGCGCCGAGAATCAAGCAAATCACAGGCTCACACGTCTGCCAGCTTCTCGACGCCTATCGCGACGACGACGGGCCGGTGCTCGTTTATGAGTTTGCAAACGGGATCAACGGCTCCGATTTCCCCCACGGAAAAAAACTCACCGCGGCGCAGGGCCTGGATGTGGCCGCGCAGCTCATCAGTTCGCTCCGCAGCGGCGAGCGCCAGCGCACGCCGCACGGCGATCTCAAGCCGTCGAACATCATCTTCGTCGAGTCACCCGAGGGCAGGCCCTACACGTTCGTGCTCGACTGGGGCCTCGCAGCATTCCGCAGCGCGACACCCGAGGACTCCCTCCCATTCTTCGCCCCGGAGCGCCTCGAAGGCGCGCCGGAGTCGCACCCGGCCGACCTGTTTTCCGCGGGGGCGGTGATGTTTTACCTGCTCACGGGCAAGCTGCTTGTTTCCACCACATCACGCGAAAAATTGCCGCAAGCGTGGAAGGAAGCCCGCCCGGAGGTGCTCGCGGAACTCCGCCCCGATCTCGCCCCGAAGTTCGTCCAGTGGATCTGCTCGCTTCTCGCACTCGACCTCGCAAAACGTCCCCCCTCCGCAGTCGAAGCCGGCACCATTCTCGCGACCCTGAACCCGCCGCCGCCCCTCGTGGCTCCGGAGACGATCCGCCCGCGGCCGGCGCAGCGCAGCACAGTGATGCCCGCGCAATCCGGCATCACAACGGCGGCGCAATCCAGCCACTCCATCGCCCCGGTTCCCACCCCGCGACAGACAAGCGTATCCATCGCTCCCGCGCCGGAGCAGGCAAAAAAAACCAGCGTCATGATGGTCACCATGATCAGCCTCCTGGCAACGATGGTGATCGGTGCTGCATGGTGGTTCTTCATCAAGCCCGGGTCCGGGAATTCAGTGACACCCGAATCCCCTGGCTCACAGTCGGTGCGCCCGGCGCCCACTTCCGTAACGGCACCCCTGCCTCCACGGCAGCCCGCGGAAATCGTCGGGCCGAATCCGCCACAGGTGGAAAATCCGCAACCTCCAAAACCTGTCAAACCCCCGCCACCCACGCCGCAAATTGCCCAGCCATCCACGGATCCGGCCATCCTCCTCGTCGAGGCCTTCGATTACCCGCGCGGATCCCTCATCACGGGCCACGCTGGAGGCGTCGGCTGGGGGGGCCCGTGGCAGGGCAAGGGTGCCAGGATCAACCCGAAGTCACTCGAGTTTCCGAAACATCCCTCCACCGGCGGCATGCTCAACCTCGAACCATCGAAGGGCGAGCACACATGGACGCGCCGCGCAGGGCCGCTCTCACTCTTTGTCCCGGATCCCTCCAAAGGCGACCGCTGGTATCTCGGCATGCTGATCCAGCACGGCGACGGCACGCCAGCGCCCAACGGAGAAATGCAGATCAATCCTTTCGACACCGCCGATCCATTCAATCTCATCCGCTTCATCGTCGAGGATCGCGGCACGACACTGCGCATTTCATTGAACGACACAAAGGTCTTCCTCGAAGTGCCTGACGACGGAAAGCCGGTCCATGTGCTCACCCGCATCACACTGGACAAGCCAAAGCTCGGGAACTGGGACATCGAATTCGTGATCTGGATAAATCCGGACTTCAACGCTGCGAACGAAACAAGCGCGGGCAGCGGACTCGCAGGGAAACTCGTCTATGCCGCCATCCCGGCGGAACTCGGCCTTCTCATCCGCAGCAAGCAGACCCAGTCCCCATCACGCATTGATGAAATCCGTGTGGGAAGGAATTTCGAAACCATGGTCTTCAAACCCGCCCCCCAGCCGAAACGCGCGGAGAGAAAATAAATCCTCACACGCATCGGTGATGTCAGGTGATACCAATTGCACGAGAACTTCGGTGGAATCGGCCGGGGCGAGTGTGGGGCCGGGGATCCGCCGCGCGCTCCCGTGGCTGCGGCGCCCTCGCCGCCGTCCGTTTCGGCGACGCCTCGTCGCCGGGAGAAGCTCGCGGCGAGGGTGCCGCGGCAATCCCGATGTGTCGGGACGACGGGGGCGTCGCAGCAATCCCGATGTGTCGGGACTCCACTCGGTGGATGCGGTTCTACCGAATGGACGGGGCAAGTGGTATGAGACGCCCATCGCGTGGTGGCAGCGAATTTCATGGCCGCGCCCGGCCAGACAGGAACTCACCCAACCTCGCGCCGCTCTCCGAAGCCCGGACTTCATCGAGCGTTGCGAGCAGCAACTGACGGCCTTGCGGGGTTTCGAGGAAGGTGGCGGCGAGGCTGTCGTCGCCGACCTCCGGCAGGGAGCGAGCGTCATCATCGCCGAGTTCCACCGGCTGGTCGCCTCGCGCGAGCATGAAGGAATCGCGGCTGGCGGCGAGCCATGCGCGGAAGAGCTGGGGGTCATCTGCCGCGGCAAGGCGCAGTGCCTCGAGCCAAGCGTCCATGTGCTCGTCCCGATGCAATCCGCCGAGGCCGGCGAGGGCGGATTCCTTCCCCGCCGCGAAATGGATCCCGGTTTTTGCAATGCCACCGGCCGTGCAGGCGGACTGGTGTGCGGAAATCGCAGCGTGAATCTCCTCTGTGGAAAAACTCGTCGCCGCACCGAGCGGCCAGGCTCCGCCAAGGCTGGGGGAAAATGTGGATGCGACGATTCCCCGTCCGCGCAATTGAAGGGCGATGAAGAGCGTCTCCGCGGGCGTCGTCGGGTAGCGAGTGCCGGCGATGCTGATTTCGATGTCCGGCAGTCCGCCGCGCCCGGCCCAGCATGCGCGGACTGCCTGCTGGAGCTGCTCCGCGTGCGCGAGTGCTGGGCCAAACGCGACTGCGGCGCGCGCGAGATCCTCGTCGCTGAATGTGAGCGGAGGGATGGTTTCAAACGTGCGGTCGAGATACTCCGCATGCCAGTCGGGCGGAAAGCAACGCGCGTCCTCCAGGGCGACGATTGCGGCGTCGAGTTCATCCAGCGACATGTGGGGAGCGCGGCGATTCACGAGATGCCGCAGATCGAATGTGAACCATGTAAAACCGGCGGTGGCGAATTGCGCGGCATCGTCCGCCTCCCGGACCACGCCACCGATGCCCCACGGATGATCGAAGCCGATGCTCGCGAGCGAGGCGCATGTGGCATCGCGCAATTCGCGCGGCCCGAGCCTGGCGCGTTCAATTTCCGGGCCGAGGGTGTGCATGACCACGGGACACGCACCACCGCGGGATGCCCGCTCCCACAACGGGGCGAAGACGTGTCCGAACGGCGCACCGAGTGCGAAAGTCGGGCGCGTGCCGAGCGGAGTGGGCGCGGGAATATTCATCACCCCGGAACATCCGCCTTCCGGCGGCCAACGTCCAACACCCAATGTATTGAGGTGGACCCCGAAAATCGGGCCAGGGGCTAAGCTATAAAATGGCGGTGGGAGGCGTGTTCAAACACAACACAACGAACCACCAAAAAATGAAACAAAAACGGAAGCGGCACGAAGCCGCATTTAAGGCCCGCGTCGCTCTTGAGG
>CAMAUI010000083.1 GCA_945861385.1 Prosthecobacter debontii | reverse complement strand
TTCGTTTCCATGGCTGTTCCGGTGGCTTACGCCACCGGCTAATTTCCGTCGTGCCTCCGGCACAAAATCAACCACGCGGTTCGTAGTCCATCCCGGCGTTTCATCAGTATGTGCCAGCGGCACCCCCGCGCGCGTCCATCCCCATGATGCTGAAAATGCGGTCCCGCGCGGCGAGATAGCCGGGCGCATCGAGGTCGCGCGGGCGCGGGAGATCAATGCGGACTTCCTCGGCGATGGTCGCGGGGCGCCTGGTCATCACGAGCACGCGGTCGGCGAGCTGGACGGCTTCCTCGATGTCGTGCGTGACGAAGAGGATCGTCTTTTTTTCCGCCTGCCAGATGCGGATGAGGTCGGCGCGCATTTTCAGCCGCGTGAGGAAATCCAGCGCGCCGAACGGTTCATCCATGTAGAGCACGCGGGCGTCGGCGGCGAGGGCCCTTGCGATCTCGACGCGCTGCCGCATGCCGCCGCTCAGCTCGCGGGGGTAGCTTTTCTCGAAGCCGGTGAGGCCGACCATCGCGGTGTAGTGCTTCACGCGTTCGCGACGCTCGGCGGTGGGACGCGAGAGCAGGCCGAAGCCGATGTTTTGCTCGACGGTGAGCCACGGGAAAACGCCGTTCTCCTGGAAAACGAAAATGCGTCCCGGATCGGGGCCGTCCACCGCGGCACCCTCGACGCGCACTTCGCCGCGAGTCTCGCGGAGGAAGCCGCCGACGATGTTGAGCATCGTGCTTTTTCCGCAGCCGCTCGGCCCGACGAGGCAGACGAATTCGCCCCTGGCGACTTGGATGTCCACGCGTTCGAGGACGTGGATGTCGCCGAAGGACATCCAGCAATCGCGGACGGAGATGGTGGGTTCAGCGTTGTCCATAGCCCCAGCGAACTTCGTCGAATTTCTCCAGCCGCCTCACGAGCAGATCGAGGAGGAGGCCGATGAGGCCGATCATCACCATGCCGGCAACGACGAGGTCGTAGCGTTTGCCGGCGTTGCGCGCGTCAATGATGAGGTAGCCGAGGCCGCTGTCCACCGCGATCATCTCGGCGGCGACGACAACCAGCCAGGCCACGCCGAGCGCGATGCGGATGCCTGTGATGACCTGCGGCAGCGCGGCGGGGAATATCACGCGGCGGAAAAGCGGGAAGCCGCTGAGCCCGAAATTCTGCGCGGCGCGCAGATAGACCTGCTGCATGTTTTGCACGGCGGCCATCGCGGAGACGGTGATGGGGAAAACGCTGGCGAGAAAGATGAGGAAAACCGGCGCGGTGTCCTTCACGCCGAACCACAGGATCGCCACGGGAATCCACGCGATGGGCGAGATGGGCCGCAGGATCTGGATGAACGGATTCAGCGCCGCATACGCCGGGCGGAACCAGCCGAGCACCAGCCCGAGCGGCACGCCGACGAGCACGGCAAGGCCGAAGCCCCAGCTCACGCGAAACAGCGAGGCCACGATGTATTTCAAAAGCAGCCCGCGCTGCACAAGCTCGCCGAGGCCGCGCAGGACTTCGAGCGGCGTGGGAAAAATATCACTGCCCGACATGCGCACCGCCGCGTGCCACGCGCCGAGCGCGACCGCCGCGGTGATGAGCGGCAGGATGAAATGGAGGACGCGGCGGTTCATGCGAAGCGCGCCCGAATGTGGCGCGAGCCTTTGGAGTGCGGCGGCTTGACGCCGCTTTTCCTTTGCGGAGCAAGGACGCCCCGAACGTCTTGCGAGGTCGCGCGTCCATCGGCGCTGTATCCCTCACACAACGATCCGACATTCCACCTCCCTCGCGGTGAAAGCCAAAGCGGGGTCAAGCCCCCGCACTCCAAAGGCTCGCGCCACGCACACGCCGCTTTTGAAACGATCGCCCTCATTTCTGCACCTCGAATTTTTGCGGCTGCACCGCCGCCGGGTCGGGCGCGAAGGTGTCGTCCACGTAGTCCTCGAAGCGCACCGTGCCCTGCAACATCCCGGCTTCCTTCGCGAGCTGCTGAATCTCTTCGAAGTCCGCCCGCAGCGGCGCGAGGCGCGAATACGTCACGCGATCCGGCGGCTTCGCGAGCACGTAGCTGAGCAGACGCGGGTTTTGGTTGTAGTAGTTTTTCGCCACGAACTGCGCCGCATCCATCCGATGCCCCATGCTCTGGTCAATCCACTTTCCGCTCGCGGCGATGCCATTCACGAGCCGCTGGATCTCGTCGCGATGATCGCGGATCGCGTCCTCTTGCACCGCAAGCACGCACGAGATGAAGCCCGGCCACACGTCCTTCGCCTGCCAGAGCGTGCGCCCGTAGCCATCGAGTTCCGTCTGCCCCATGAATGGCTCGCCCGATGTGATCGCATCCACGGAGCGCGATTGCAGCGCCGCGGGCATGTCCGGTGGCGGCATCTCGACGACGTTGATGTCGGCAAACGACATCCCAACTTTCTTCAACTCGCGGTAAAGGATCAACCGCTGGTTCGCGTAGCGCCCAGGGATCGCGACAGTCTTCCCGCGCAAGTGCTGCGTTTGAAAAATTCCCGAGTCCTTGTGGACAACAACCGCCGAGCCGTCGCGGTGGCCGAGGTGGACGATTTTGATCTTCACGCCCTGCTCGCGCAGCGCGATGGCCATCGGTGCGAGGATGAAGGTCGCCGGCATCTCCTTCGGCCTGCCGAGAAACATCTCCTTCAACTCGGGAAACCCGCTGAAACGCATCGGCTGGAACATGTCGCGCTCCCCGAGATTCTTGTTGATGAAATGGGTGACCGGGCAAGTGAGGTGGCACGTCACCGGGAGAAACCCGACACCAAATGTCTGCGACTGGCGGTTCTCCGGCTTCTTCGCGAACCAGTCCAAGTTCAGCCCTCCGTGCAGCAGCGTGATGGCGGTGAGCCACGAGACCAGTGTGATTGTGAGAGTGCGGATGAACTTCATCGAAACAAACGCATAAGGGTGACTGGCCATCGGGAGGAAACAAAAATCTCGGCTGAGAGCCATCAATGACCATGGTGACCCCCATTCACCGGTCCAGTCGGCATCCCCGCCGTGGAAACTCCCCCTTTGACGCCGCGCCGCTCTGCATCTACCGAAGCGCGATCATGACCCGCGTCTCCGACGTCCACATCATCACAAACACGGCCCTTCCCGCGCCGTGCGAAATGATCGCCGAGATCCCGCGCAGCGAAGCGCATGCCGCAACCGTCGCCGGGGCGCGTGCGGACATCGCACGCATCCTCAGCGGGGAGGACGCCCGGTTCCTTCTCGTTGTCGGCCCATGCAGCATCCACGACCTCGCTGGCGGCCGTGAATACGCCGGGCGCCTTGCCCGGCTTGCGGACGAAGTCCGCGATCGCGTCCTCATCGTCATGCGCGTCTATTTTGAAAAGCCGCGCACCACGCTGGGCTGGAAGGGCCTCATCATGGACCCGCACCTCGACGGAACCAATGACATCCCCACCGGCCTGCGCCTTGCGCGCACTTTTCTCCGCGACGTGCTCGACCTCGGTCTCCCCACTGCCACCGAGATGCTCGACCCGATCACGCCACAGTACATCGCCGACCTCGTCTGCTGGTCCGCGATCGGCGCCCGCACCACCGAGAGCCAGACGCACCGGCAGATGGCCAGCGGCCTCTCCATGCCGGTCGGATTCAAGAATGCCACCAGCGGCGCAGTCATCCCGGCGATCAATGCCATCAATGCCGCCATGCACCGCCAGACTTTCCTCGGCATCCACGAGACCGGGCGCGCAAGCGTCGTCGTCACCGAGGGGAACCCGGATTGCCACGTCATCCTCCGCGGCGGCGACACCGGCCCGAACCACACGCCGGAGCACGTGCAGAAAACCCTCGCCGAACTCCAGAAACACGGCCTTCCCCACGTCGTGATGATTGACGCCAGCCACGGCAATTGCGGCAAGAAAGCCGCGCAAATGCCCGGGACATTCCGGGCCATCCTCAGCCAGCGCGCCGCCGGGGAACGCGGCATCATCGGCGCGATGCTCGAGAGCAATCTCGTCGCCGGCGCGCAGTCGCTGGATGACGGCAAGGACTCCCTGGAATACGGAAAATCCATCACCGACCAGTGCATAGACTGGGCGACGACCGTCGAACTCATCCGCGAGTCCGCGAAGTGAGCCGCCCGCGCGGCGCAGCGGATTTTACAGCGTGCCGAAATACCGGTCGCCGGCATCGCCGAGGCCGGGGAGGATGTAAGCCTTTTCGTTCAGGCCGTCATCCACCGCGGCGGTGAAAATATGCACGCCGGGGTGTTCGGCCCGCAGGTGCGCGAGGCCCTCGGGGCAGCTCAGGCAGCAGATGAAGCGGATTCGTTTCGCCCCGGCGGCCTTGAGCCTGGCGATCGCCCCGCTGGCGCTGTGGCCGGTGGCGAGCATGGGATCAACGACGAGAACCTCCGCCTCGGCCAGGTGGGCGGGGGCGTTGAAGTAGTAGCACGCGGGCAGGTGGGTGTGTTCGTCCCGTTTCATGCCGATGTGGGCGGTGCTCGCATCGCCGAGGATGCGGAGAATGCCCTCCGCCATGCCGAGCCCGGCGCGGAGGATCGGGGCCACGATGACCGGGCGGGTGAGTGCCGCGCCCTCGTGATCCGCGAGCGGTGTGCGGATGCGGTCGGGACGAGTCTCCAGGTCGCGGGTCGCCTCGAAGACGAGAAGCGTGGCGAGTTCCGCGAGGCACGCGCGGAACTCCAGGGGCTGCGTGCGGGCATCGCGCATGCGGGTAAGTTTTGCGCGGACGAGCGGGTGTTCGATGACGGTGACTCCGGTCGGGATTGAGGCGGTGGACATGCGCCGGGATTGAGCCGCGGGAAGCGGGGGCTGAGAAGGAAGAATTATGCGGTGCGTTGACGGGCAGGCTGCTTCCGGGCAGATTCCGCGGGCCATGAAAGTGATCCTCGCAATGATGGCCGTCCTGGCCGCAATGCTGCCCGCGGGTGCCGCGGATCGCGTCATCATGTACGCGATGCTCACCGAGGCGCAGGCCGTGCATCTCACAGACGGGGTGCGCTGGCAGATGGACAAGGGCGACTGCTTCCCCGTGGTGGCCTACAAGGAAGCGCACACGATGGTGATCCTCCAGCTTGCCGGCGCCCAGTTCATGGTGCCCGCGAAAACAGCGCGGGTCGTCCCTGAAAAGGAACTGCCTGCCGCGCTTGCGAACTACCGGGCAAACGTGAAGACCTACATCAACGCCTACAGCGCCCGCTGGCGCGCGAATGCCGAAGGCGAAAAAAAAGAATGAAGCTCTACGTGAAAACCTGGTGCCCGTGGTGCGTGGCCGCCCGCGAGTGGCTCGATGCGCACGCCTACAAGTATGAGCTGGTGGACGTGGAGGCGAACCGCATGGACTACGACGAAATGATTCGTTTTTCCGGCCAGGGCAAAACCCCGACGCTGCTGATGCCCGATGGCAAAATGCTGCCGGATTTCGGCACGGACGAACTCGTCGTATTCCTCGGGAAGCACGGCATCACGCCATGACCTCATCGGACGCACTCCTCATCCTCGGCGTGCTCGTGCTGAGCTTCGCGCTGCGTTCGACCGGGAGCATCCTGCTGCGCAAGCTGGGGGTGCTCGGCTTCCTGGCCACATCGTTTTTAATCGGCTGGAAGGTCACCGACTGGCTGCCCATGGGATTTATTTTCGTGAGCTTCTGGCTCTTCTGGCCGTGGTACGAACTGATCACGCGCGTGCGGAAAATCGCCATGCCCGTGGAGAAGACGCTGCGGCACAAAGCGGCGCCGCACCGGGAATTTTTCCCGGCTCTCGAGGATCTCACCGGGGAGATCGAGGGCGAGGGATTCGCCCATCTCGACGACCTCGGGCGGGAATGGGACGAGGCGCAACAGTTCTTCCGCATTTTTCACAAGGTGGACGAGCGCACGCAGGCGGTGATCTGCCTCGTCGAGCAGCAGAACTTTGCATTCTACTACCTGCGCCTCATCTCGCGCGGCACGGACGGGGCGATCTGGACGACGTGGAACTACCCGTTCTCGCTCAACCTCAAGCTCGCCCCGGAATGGCGGACGAACCGCGAGAGCGGGGACAAGACATTCATCCAGCTCCTCGACAGCCACCGCGAGTATCTCGAGAGAATGGACATCTCCGCCGCCGAGCTTCGCGAATCCGACCCGGAACAGCTTGCCGAGCAGTTGCAGGCCGAGCAGCGCGCGCAGATCCAGCACAACCTCACGGCCGGCATCCTCGCAAAGGCCCCGGACGGCGCGATCCGCTACACATGGCGCGGGCTTCTTTTCATCTGGTGCCAGTTCCTCCGGGATTTTGTGCGGCTGAACTGATCATGGTCGCGATTGACCAGGTCATGGCTGGCGAGCGCGCCGCGGCGTTCACAAAGCGGAGCATCAAGGCCGCTGCCAAGCTCGCGGGCCTGAAACTGGTCGTCTCGATGATGGACCTCACGACGCTCGAGGGAAAAGACACGCCGGGAAAAGTCGCGTGGCTTTGCAGAAAGGCGATCCAGCCCGCCGAACCGCGGCACGCCGTGCCCTCCTGCGCCGCAGTCTGCGTTTATCCAAACCTCGTGCGCGCTGCAAAAGCGTGCGTGGCCGGGAGCGGCGTGAAAGTCGCCTCCGTGGCGACCGCATTCCCGAGCGGCGCGATGCCGCTTCGCGTGAAACTCCACGACACGCGCATGGCCGTGCAGGAGGGTGCCGATGAGATAGACATGGTCATTGACCGCGGCGCGTTTCTCGCCGGCGAGCATGCGCGGGTCTCGGACGAGATCCTCGCGGTGAAGGAGGCATGCGGCCACTCGCACCTGAAGGTGATTTTGGAAACCGGGGAACTTCAAACCTACGACAACGTCCGCGCCGCCAGCGACCTCGCGATGCGCGCAGGCGCGGACTTCATCAAGACCAGCACCGGCAAGGTGCAGCCCGCCGCGACGCTGCCGGTGACGCTCGTGATGCTGGAGGCGATCCGCGATTATTTTTTCGAGACAGGCCGCCGCGTGGGGATGAAACCCGCGGGCGGAATCCGCACAGCGAAGGAATCGCTGGCGTATCTCGTCATGCTCAACGAGACGCTCGGTGATGCATGGATGACGCCCGATTTGTTCCGCTTCGGCGCCAGCACGCTCGCGAACGACGTGCTCATGCAAATCGCAAAGCTCGCCGACGGCCGCTACCAGGGCGCGGATTACTTTTCGCTGCCCTGACCCCGTTTGGGCTGCGGATCGTTTGGATGATCCTCCTCCTGGCCGTCGTCGTTGCAATTGCGTCGGCTCCAGCTTGGAAACCTGGCCCTGTGCGGGGGCCGGGGATGCGACAGGGAGCACGCGGCTTCCCCGCTCGCGCTCTGCCGGATCGCCCGCAATTGCAGCGCAGGGTGATTTTTTCCCAAAGCCGCGGCGGTTTCGCGCATTCCCTCGAAGCACATGTCACGAATTATCACTCCAACCGTTCTCTCGATTCTCTCCGCCTGCGCCATTGCGCAGGACAAAGCCGCGCCAGTCGTGGAGAAACACCACGCCCCGCTGTCGCCCGCGGAGGAACTCAAGACCATCCAGCTTCCCGATGGCTACAGTCTCCAGCTCGTGCTCAGCGAGCCGGACATCAAGGAGCCCATGGCGATGGCGTTTGATGGAAACGGGAGGCTCTATGTCGTCGAGATGCGGACGTACATGCAGGACATTGATGCCACCGGCGAGCACGAGCCGAAGTCCCGCGTGTCGCGCCACGAATCCACGAAGGGCGATGGCGTCTATGACAAGCACACCGTTTTTGCGGACAACCTGCTGCTGCCGCGCATGGTGCTGCCGCTGCTGGATGAAGTGCTCATCGGCGTGACCAACACGAACGACATCGTCGCGTGGAGTGACAAGGATGGCGATGGCGTGGCGGACGACAAGCGGCCGTGGTACACGGGTGGTGGACGAGGTGGAAACATGGAGCACCAGCCCAGCGGGCTGATGTGGGCGATGGATAACTGGATCTATACGACCTACAATTCGTACCGCCTCCGCTGGGCGCCCGATGGCAAGACACTCAAGGAGCCGACTGCATCCAATGGCGGGCAGTGGGGCCTCGCGCAGGACGAGTGGGGCAAACCTTGGTACAGCAATGCCGGCGGCGAGAGAGGGTTCTTGAATTTTCAGACGCACATCGCCTATGGCGCCGTGAATGTGGGCAACCAGTGGCCTTCGGATTGGATGACTGTGTGGCCCGCGATCGGCCTTTTCGACGTGCAGGGCGGCAAGGGCCGGCATCGCGCGGATGGCACGCTGAATCATTTCACCGCATCATGCGGGCAGGAAATTTTCCGCGGCGACCGCCTTCCCGTCGAACTGCGCGGCAATGCCTTTCTCCCCGAGCCCGTCGGCCGGCTCATCCGGCGCGGCATCGTGGTGGTCAAGGACGGCATCACCACACTCTCGAATCCCCACGCACAGTCGGAGTTCATCCGGAGCACGGATGCAAACTTCCGGCCTGTGGACATGAAGACCGGGCCGGACGGGTGCCTGTACATTTGCGACGTGTACCGCGGAATCATCCAGGAAGGTGCGTGGACAGGACGCGGCTCGTATTTGCGCCCGCAGATTCAGCGGTGGGGTCTCGACAAGAACATCGGCCATGGCCGCGTGTGGCGGCTTGTACACAAGGATTTCAAGCCCGGGCCGCAGCCCCGCATGCTGGGGGCGACTGCCGCGCAACTCGTCCCGCACCTATCCCATCCGAATGGCTGGTGGCGCGAGATGGCGCAGCGTTTGATCGTTGTCCGGCAGGACAAGAGCGTCGTCCCCGCGCTCACGAAGGTGGCCAGGGGCGATGCAAGCGAACACGGCCGCGCTCACGCGATGTGGGCGCTCGAGGGCCTCGGTGCGCTCGATGCCGCGACCGCGCGCGCCATGCTGGCGGACAAGCACCCGCGCGTCCGCGAAAACGCCCTCCGTGCCGCGGAGTCGGTGCTGAAGGCCGGTGACACTTCGATCACCGCGGACATCTTCGCGCTCCTCAAGGATCCCGATCCAAACGTCGTCATCCAGGCCGTTGGCACTGCCAAGCGCATGAACCTCCCCGACTGGCCGAAGCTCACTGGCGAGGCCATCACTGCCAGCACCAGCGAAGGTGTGAAGCAAATCGCCAGGGCACTCGCGCCGCCGAGCAAAACCCCTGTGGCCAGCCCATACAACGCGGCGGAACTCGCCATGCTCAAAAAGGGCGAAACCATTTACAAGGAACTCTGCTTCGCCTGCCACGGCTCGGACGGCAAGGGCATGGCACAGCAAGGCGGCCTGCCCGGCGCCAAACTCGCGCCGCCGCTGGGAGGATCGAAAATCGTCACCAGCCACCGCGACGGCTCCGCGATGGTTCTCCTCAGCGGGCTCACCGGGCCGATCGCCGGCAAGACCTACGAAGCCCAGATGCTCGCGATGAACACGAACTCCGACGACTGGATCGCTTCGGTGAGCAGCTACGTCCGCAACAGCTTCGGCAATCGTGGCTCCTTCCTCACGGCAGACGATGTCAAGCGCCTCCGCGTCGGCGCACGCGCGCAACCGTGGACCGAGAAGGAACTCATCGAGGCCCTGCCCGCGTCCCTCGGCAGCACACAAAATTGGAAGGTCACTGCCAGCCTCAACGCAGGCACTGGCAGTGCAGCGATAGATCGCAAGGACTCGACGCGCTGGAACACCAATGCGAATCAGGCACCGGGCCAGTGGTTCCAGGTTGAATTGCCCGCCGAGACGAAAGTCGCCGGCATCGCCATGGACTGCGGCGGCTCCATCAACGACTACCCGCGCGGCTACACGGTCCAGCTCTCACCCGATGGCACCGCGTGGAGCGCGCCCGTAGCCGCGGGAAAAGGCACCGGGGCCATCACCGAGATCACCTTCGCCCCGGCGCCCGCAAAATTCATCCGCATCACCCAGACAGATTCCGCAAACGGGATTTTCTGGAGCATTCACGAACTATCCATCCTCGCCACGAAGTGACCCGCGAAGGGTTGCATGGAGATTGATGGGGCATCACAGTTTCGCTGGTTTTCGGCAGGCCTCCGTGGAAACTGGCTGCCTCGCGCGGCCGGGTGAAGATCCCGGCCGAGTCGAATGGGCCTGTAGCTCAATGGTTAGAGCAGGGGACTCATAATCCCTTGGTTGCGGGTTCGAATCCCGCCGGGCCCACTCCCTGGCCACTCCGGTCACGGTGCGGGCTGTGGGGGGCCGCCGAAAAACAGAGCCAGCAGCCGGATTTGAACCGGCGACCTGATGATTACAAATCAACTGCTCTACCAACTGAGCTATGCTGGCCTCTCCCGTATCGGGCAGTGGAGAAATATCCGGCCAGGCGATGGACTCAAGCACGAGTTGTGCTTTTGCATGTCCGAAATGACAGCGACCAGCTTGGAACCCACAAAACTCAACGCAGGCGACCTCGAGATCAAAAGCATCCTCCTCCTCGACGACGACGTCACCCTGCTCGAAACGCTCAAGGCCCTCATTGAGGATCGCAATTACGTGGTCACCACCGCCGTCAACGGGGTTGCCGGCCTCCGTGAAGTCATGGCGATGGATTTCGACGTGATCATCTGCGACATGATGATGCCGACGATGCCTGGGGACATGTTTTACCTCGCCGTGCAAAAGGTGAAGCCGCACCTCTGCAGCCGGTTCCTTTTCGTGACGGGCCAGTCCGGGGATCCCAGAGTGCTCAATTTTCTCGGGCATGCCGACGGCCTGGCAGTTTTCAAGCCGGTGCCAAGTGACGAACTTCTCCAGATGATCTCGCTGGTCTTGAAGCGAAACGAAGCGGTTGCGGAGCAACCATAGTTCTCGAGCCCTCAGGCGAGATCCTTGAGAACGGTGCAGAGATAGACTTTCTCGGGATGCAGATCGCGGTACTTGGTGATTTCGCACCTGTTCAACACCTTGAAGCCGTATCGCTCAAACATCGCCGCACCGCGCCGGTCCTCGAACACGACCACCTGCCCGTAAACCTGCTTCTCGCCGTGTGCGCGCAGGTGGTCGAAATAAGCAGCCGTGAGCGCGCGGGCCGTGGCAAGCTGGCGCGCTTCGGGCATCACATTGAAGTGAAAATGCGCCACTCGCCGCGGTGTGGCCGGCACCTCCCGCCACGCCTGCATGAGTATCCAGCGGACGAACTTTTTCGATGCCTCATTGTAGCGCCGGTACCGCAGAACGCCCTTCACCATGAGCCGCAGGTTGCTCCACAGATTATAGACCTGCTGGCGGAATGGACGTCGCGAGCCGAGCAGGTAGCCCCTCACCTCGCCGCCCTGAACGACCACGAATGCCGACTCCGGTTCGATGTCCGTGTAATAGCTCGTGAGGTAGTCGGCAAAAATTTCCCGGTCCTCGAATACCGGATCAATCGGATTGCCCAGAAACCCCGTCTCACAGCAAAGGTGCCGGATCGCGTCGCGGTCGGATGGCTGGTAGCTGCGGATCTCTGCTTTGCGCTCGGCGCTCATGAACGGGGCATGTTCTGCATGACTTCCGCGTAAAGGTCAAATTGCGCATTGAAGACATGCTCCCACGCGAACCGGGCGGCAACGCGGACGGCCGCTGCGGCGCCCATTGCACGGAGATCGCGCAGGCACGCATTCTCGATGGCGTCCGCCAGCGCCGCCGGCGTGTGCTCGCGCGCCCAGAATGACCGGTCGTGGCAGACGATCCGGTCCATCGCCGTCCCGGAAAAACCCACGACCGGGACACCGCACGCCTGCGCTTCCAGCGTCACGAGGCCGAAGGTCTCACACACTCCCGGATGCACGAACAAGTCCGCCGCGCGGTAGAGGTCGCGCAGCGTGGAGGGATCGCTGATAAATTCCCGGTGCGTCACTGCGCCGGTGACCGCGGCCAGGCTTGCCACGCGATGCGCCTGAAGGCCTTCACCGCTGACCACGAGATGAAATTCACCCGGCCGCCGCGCCGCCAGCATCGCGAACGCCTCGCACAGCTCGCGCGTCCCTTTCTCCATCGCGAGCCGCCCCACCGAGAGCAGCACGCATGCATTTTCCGGCAAATCAAGCCGCCGCCGGATCGTGGCCTTTGGCTCGTCGTCCGGGCGGAACAAATTCACATCCACGCCGAGGTCCACCTCCGCCACATTTTCCACGCCCCAGCCGGAGAGCACCGCCGCAAGTTCCGGTGATGGGACGAGCGTGCGCGCGAATTTGTTGTAAAGCGAGCGGGTGTAATCCGCACCGAGCTTCGCCAGCCAGCCGCCGAGCAGTGGGGAAATCCTCTCGCCGGCCGGACGCAACTCCGATTCCACAAAATGCGAATGGTAAAAAGCCACCGCCGGAATCCCGAGCCGCGCGCCTTCCCGCGCGACCCTCCAGCCGACTTGATACGGGTCGCCGCTCTCCACGATGCCGGGCTGTTCCGCGGAAAGAATCCTCCCGATTTCACCGAGCCGGAGCATCACGCGATAGCCCGTGACTTCCGATACCATCGGGCTCGCGATCGTGTAAATGCGGGCGCTGTCGTCACCGCAAACTTCATCCCGCTCACCGGGCACGATGAGGACATGACGCCCGCCGCGAGCGCGCAAATGCCGGATTTTTTCCGACACGTAACGGCGCACGCCGCCGCTGACCGGCGACCAAAACTGCGTGATGTCGCAGACTTTCATCACACCCCTCCGCCCGGCGCGCGGCACGGCTGCATCATGCGGCGCCCATGTCAGCGAGATGACGCTCGGCATCGAGGGCTGCCGCGCAACCCTGGCCGCTCGCGGTGACCGCCTGGCGGTAGCGATGATCGCTCACGTCGCCTGCGGCAAAAACGCCGGGGACATTCGTCGCCGTCGTGCCGCCTTGCTGGAGCAGGTAGCCGTTCTCGTCCATGTCGAGCACGCCCTTGAACGGTGCGGTGTTCGGCGTGTGGCCGATGGCCACAAAGACGCACTTCACCTCGATCTCAGCCTCGGCGCCGCTCACAAGATTTTTCACCTTTACCGCGCGCATCTCACCCTCGGTGTCAGTGAGATACTCGCTCACCGCGGAGTTCCACACGGGCTCGATCTTTGCGTTCTCCAGTGCGCGCTTCGCCATCACTTTCGACGCCCGCAGCCCCTCGCGGCGGTGGATGAGGTACACTTTCGACGCGAAGCGCGTGAGAAACGTCGCCTCCTCGCAGGCGGAGTCGCCACCACCCACCACGCAGACCGGCACATTCCTGTAAAATGCCCCGTCGCACGTCGCGCACGACGTCAGCCCGTGTCCGCGAAGCTCGCGTTCGCGCTCGATGCCGAGCCACTTTGCGCTCGCGCCGCTGGCCACGATCAGCGTGCGCGTCCCGATCCATTTTCCACCGGCCTCGATGTCCAGGAAACCGTCGCCACGCTTCAGCCCCGTGCATTCACTGTATTCAAAGCGCGCCCCAAACCGCTCCGCCTGCGCCTTCATGTTCATGATGAGTTCCGGCCCCATCACGCCATCTTTGAAGCCAGGGAAATTTTCCACCAGCGTCGTGGTCGAGAGCTGCCCGCCCGGCTCGTGCCCCTCGAGGACCAGCGGTGAAAGGTTTGCGCGTGCCGCGTAAATCGCAGCGGTGAGCCCGGCGCAGCCGGTGCCAAGGATGATGACTTTTTCCATAAGGTGGTAAGACGGGCGGCGAGGAAACATTTCGCGCAGCCATTGGGCAAGCGCATTGGAAGTTGATTTCGCAAGCATTGCCACGACTGCAAACACGAGCAGTTCACCGCCCGCCCGAAAAAATAATCCGCAACCGCCTGCCTCCCGATTCCTCTGTATGGGGCGAACACAAATCACGCGGAAATGGAAACACACCCGTCGGCTGGCTGGCGTTATTGCGAGCGGGCGACGGTGATGGCGAACCTGAGCGATTGCGTGTTCCAAGGACACGATGAGCAGAGCGTTGATTCGTCCGCCGGCTCCATGTTCAGCCCTTTCGCTTCCGCCGCCGCTGCGGTTTCGCCGACGGCTTCGCAGCGCCGATGATCTTCAGCATCACGCGCTCCTGCTCCCAGTTTTCCAACGAGCGTTTCGAGACACCAAGCATCGGGGCGGTGCAGATGGAAACTACCCTAGCAGATGCCCAGCACTTTGTTGATGACGTCAATCGGGCGCGGGAGCTGTTTTTTCTCCAGCTCGGGCGAGTAGATCGCGGGGGCGTCAATCGAACTGATGCGGAGGACGGGCGCGTCGAGTTCGTCGAACGCCTTTTCCTGGATCAAGGAGACGATCTGCGCGCCGACGCCGCAGAAGGGCTTGGTCTCTTCGATGTAGATGGCGCGATGCGTTTTGCGGACGCTGTCCAGGATGGCGTCTTCGTCGAGCGGGCGGATGCTGCGGAGGTCAATGACCTCGGCGCTGATGTTGTGCTCGGCGGCGAGCAACTCGGCGGCGTGCAGTGCGGTGAGCGTGGCGCGCCCGTGGGCGATGAGGGAAATGTCCGCGCCCTCGCGCTTGATGTCCGCTTTGCCGAGCGGGATCGTGTATTCGCCCTCGGGGACTTCGCCCTTTTCGCCGTAGAGCAGGGTGTTTTCCAGGAACATCACGGGGTCGTTGTCGCGGATGGCGGTCTTCATGAGGCCCTTCGCGTCGTAGGCGGTGGCGGGGCAGACGACTTTGAGGCCGGGGACGTTGGCGAGGAAGTTCTCGTGGTTGTGCGAGTGGGTGGCGCCGACGTTGGTGCCGCCATTCGCGGGGCCGCGGACGACGATGGGGCAGTTGATGAGGCCGCCGCTCATGTAGCGGACTTGCGCGGCGTTGTTGATGATCTGGTCCCACGCGACGGCGGCGAAGCTCCAGAACATGAGTTCCATGACGGGCCGGATGCCGAGCATGCTGGCGCCGACGCCCATGCCGATGAAGGCGCTCTCGGAGATGGGCGTGTCCATCACGCGCTTGCTTCCCCATTTTTTCCAGAGGCCGCGGGTGACTTTGTAGGCGCCGTCGTACTCGGCGACCTCTTCGCCGATGAGGACGACGTTTTCGTCGCGGGCCATTTCTTCGTCAAAGGCCTGGTTGAGTGCGTCGCGGTATTCGATGAGTGGCATGGGTGTTGAGGAAAATTGTGGTTAGAGATCCTTGGGTTCCAGACCGGTGTGTTTGGCGATTCGTTTGAGCATTACCGGGCCGATTTCAGCGCCATTGTGAAACGCGAACACGTAGTCCGGCCAGCCTGAACGGCTCAGGATCTTGTGGAAACCGCCGGCTTCGCGTTTGATGATCCATCCGGCTTTCAGCAGTGCGCGCAGGACTGTTTTTGCTTTCGTCGCTCCTCATTGGCTCATGCGGGCACGGTGAATACGTCGTCAAGTTCGCCAACCGGCTCACCATTTTCCACGCGGTCTGCGAGTACACGGAGAACAAGCGCCTCGACCCGGGCAATCGCCTCGTCTCGTGTCGCACCGTAGGCAAGCGCGCCCGGAACCGCCGGGACTTCCGCGATCCATCGCCCATCGTTCTCTCGATCAATTTCGATCTTCATCAGTCGTTGAAAAAATGCCTCCCCGTCCTCCCCGCCTCGGTCTGGCGGTCCACTTCAAAGTACACATCCTCCTGGATGCTGTCGTCGCCCGGCCACGGGCTCTGATCGGCGAATTCCGCCGAGGCCTCTGCCTCGGCCTTTGCGGCGTCCTCGATCTGCTCCACCTGCTCCCCGGTGAGCGTGCCTTCCTCGATCAGCCGGCGTTTGAATACCTCGATCGGGTCATGGTTGGTCTTGTAATGCGTGATCTCGTCCTTGCAGCGGTAGCCGTCCTCGGAGTTGTGCTTCGCGTCCGCCACGCTGTGGCCGTAGTAGCGGTAGGTGGAGATTTCCAAAACGGTGGGCTTGCTCTCGTTGCGCGCGCGATCGAGGGCGGTCTGCACGCTGGCGCGGACTTCGTAGATGTCCGTGCCGTCGCACTTGGCCCAGGCGATGTCAAAACCCTCGGCGCGTTCCGCGAGGCAGCTCTTGAATGCCGAGCTCCGGGCGAGGCTGGTGCCCATGGAGTAGCCGTTGTTCTCGATGATGTAGATGACGGGGATGTCGAAAAGGGAGGCCATGTTCAGGCTCTCGTAGAAGCAGCCCTGATTCACCGCGCCGTCGCCGAGGAAGCACATCGCCGCGCCCTTGATGCCCTTGAATTTCAGTGCGTAGGCGAGGCCGAGGCCGAGGGGCGTCTGCCCGCCGACGATGCCGTGGCCGCCCCAAAAATTTTTGTCCGGCGCGAAGAAGTGCATCGAGCCGCCCTTGCCCTTCGAGCAGCCGGTGGCCTTGCCGTACAGCTCGGCCATGCATTCGTTCATCGTCATTCCCACAGCGAGCGCGTGGCCGTGGTCGCGGTAGGCGGTGATGACGTGGTCGTCGTCGCCCATGAGCGATACGCAACCGACGGCGACGGACTCCTGCCCATTATAAAGATGGAGGAAGCCGCCCATTTTCTTCGACTGATACTGCCGGAGCGATTCCGTCTCGAACCGGCGGATGCGGATCATCTCGGTGAGCAGCCTGATTTTTTGCCCGGCCTTGAGGGAGGCATTGATCGGGGCTTGCGCGTAGTCCTGCTTGGCAGCGGCGTCCATGGTTTTTGAAACGGTGGGCATGAGAAAAATCGGTTCTTCGGTCAGAGCAAGCCGCGCACCGCAAATGGTGGCGGGTGGAAAGTCGAGAACATCTTATGGAGCGGGAAAAAGCGCGCAATAACGGATTCGCACACCCCGGCTGGGATCCCAGCCACGCCACGAGCGCCCTCGCATGCTTCTGTGTTGGTGGCTGACAACGGGGAAAAGCCCGCCCTTAATCCGGACAGAACAGCGAACCTGATTGATGAACACCATCCAACACACCACCACCGCGCGCAGACGCAGCCTTCTTTTCCGCATTGCCTCAGCCTTTGCGCGGCTGTGCCCATCGGCAACCGCCGCGGGCTTGCTCGCGGCCGGCGCGATGACGCCCGCCATTGCGGCGGATTCGCCGGCGAAAGTCCCCGACAAGGTGGTCGTGCTCACCTTCGACGATTCCGTCGCGAGCCATGCCACGTTCGTCGGCCCGCTGCTGAAGAAGCTCGGTTTTGGAGCGACGTTCTTCATCACCGAGGGCTTTGATTTTGCCACGAACAAAAAGCAGTACATGACGTGGGAGCAGATCAAGGGGCTGCACGATGCGGGCTTCGAGATCGGCAACCACACGCGCAAGCACGCGGGCGTCAACGGGCAGAGTCCCGCGCAGATTGATGCCGACGTGGAGTATATCGAGAAGCAATGCGAGGAACGCGGCATTCCGCGGCCGGTGAGCTTCTGCTATCCGGGCTACGCGACGAGCGACGCGGCGGTGAAAGTCCTCCGGGCGCGCGGATACAAGTTTGCCAGGGCGGGCGGGACGCAGGCATTCGATCTGGCAAAGGACGAGCCGCTCCTGATGCCGCAGGCGTTCGATTCCAAGCCGGGGTCGAAATTCGAGCACTTCGTCGCCGCGGTGGCCCAGGCGAAGGACGGCAAGGTCGCCGTGCTGACATTTCACGGCGTCCCTGACGCGCAACATCCGTGGGTGAACACCGACCCCGCAATTTTTGAAAAATACATGACCCATCTCAAGGAGCAGGGCTGCACCGTGATCGCGGCGCGGGACATGGCGAAGTATCTGCCGGCGGCGAAGTGAGAAAGGGATTGCCCCATGCGTCACACCGGCGAAAAGAGAGCGATGAATCCAACCACTCTGCGTTTCACACCGTCACTGCGTCGCGCTCTCCTCGCCGTGATAGCCACCGCACTTTTTCCAGCTCTCCCCGTGGCCTCCGGGCAGGCGGACGCGAAAGCCCCCTCGCCCGCCGCACCCGCGCCAAAGTCCGCGAATGACCCGACCAAGCCCGTGCCCGGCGGTGTGCGCTGGTTCGGGCGCAAACACGCGGCCTACATGGACCAGACAAAGAACAGGAAATTTGACCTGTGCCTGCTCGGCGATTCCATCACGGACATGTGGCCTGGGAATTTGTTCGCGAAGTACTTCGGCAAGTACAACGCAGCGGGTTTCGGCATTGGCGGAGACAGGACCGAGAACGTCCTGTGGCGTCTCGAACAGGGCGAACTCAAAGGCACCAACCCCAAGGTCATCGTGCTCCTCATCGGCACCAACAACTCCGGCTTCAACACCGGCGAGGAAATCGCCGTCGGCGTGACGGCTGTTGTGACCAAGCTGAGGACGATGCTCCCGCAGACGAAAATCCTGCTGCTCGGCATTTTCCCAAAACGCGACCCGAACCGCGCCAGAACGGACGCGGCCAACCCGATCATCGCCAAGCTCGACGACGGGAAAATGATCCGCTTCCTCGATGTGGGCAGACACCTGCTCGACAAGGACGGGAATATCCTCGACGGCATCCTGAGCGACGCGGTGCATCTGACGCCGAAAGGCTACGAGATCTGGGGCGACAGGATGGCCCCGCTGCTCGCGGAGATGATGGGCAATTGATCGCTTCCCGCGCGTGGCCGGATGCCCTCCCCAACAAAGGAAGTTTTCCGCGCTGATGTCATCATTGGCGGCCCGGATGCCACGGCCGGGCAGTTCCCTGCGGCGATCGTCCTCCTTGCTCCGCGGGGGAATGGCTGAGAAGCACGATGGGTTCTGTTTTGTTCCGGCGGGAATTCCGGTTTTCCACCGTCACCGACAGAACAACAATAACGCTTGCCCCGCCGCGCGAGTCTCGCGGAGAAGCAACGCATGACACCATTCTCTCTTCGTCCAATCGCCGCCGCCGCCCTCTCAGCCTTCGCCTTCCTCCAGACCGCCACCGCCGAGCTCGCGGTGAAGTCCGGGGACAAAATCGCCTTCCTCGGCGACTCCATCACCCAGGCCGGCTGG
Organism: Prosthecobacter debontii; assembly: GCA_945861385.1. Taxonomy (GTDB): domain Bacteria; phylum Verrucomicrobiota; class Verrucomicrobiia; order Chthoniobacterales; family Chthoniobacteraceae; genus SXWH01. The sequence goes on along the minus strand of CAMAUI010000083.1, from coordinate 1,391 downwards.
GGCAACCCGAAAGGCTACGTCCGCCTCGTGATCTCCGGTCTCGACGCCCTCGGCGTCAAAGCCGAGCCAGTGCCCGCAGGCATCAGCGGCCACAAATCCAACGACATGCTCGGACGCCTCGACCGCGATGTCATTTCCAAGAAACCCCAGTGGATGACGCTGAGCTGCGGCGTCAACGACGTGTGGCACGGGAAAAACGGCGTCGCCCTCGATGATGCCGCGCTGACCGCCGGTGACTATGGGGCCGGGGGCGCCGCGAGGGGGACTTACAAGAAAAACATCGCCGCCATCGTGGACAAAGCGGAAGCCGCGGGCATCAAGGCCGTCATCCTTACCGCCACCGTCATCAATGAGAAACTCGACAACGCCGAAAATGCCAGGCTCGCCCCTTACAACGACTACCTGCGGACGCTGGCGAAGGAAAAGAAGCTCCCCCTTGGCGATCTGAACGCACTCTTCCATGAGCGCATCAAAGCCGAGAACAAACCCGGCCAGAAAGTCCTCACCAGCGACGGCGTCCACATGGCCAAAGAGGGCGACAAGCTCATGGCCACCGGCGTCCTCCAGGCGCTGGGCGCGGATGCCGCCCAGTTGAAGACCGCACAAGAGGCCTGGGAAAAAGCCAAGTAACCCGCGGACTGCGAGCGGCAGCGTGCTGTGAACGCTCATGGGCGGACTGGACGCCTGCACGCGCTTCGCAGCAGCGACCCAAATGATGGCCGCCCCGGCCTGATGCCCGGCGAGAGTAGGAACAGCGGCAGTCGGTGCTGCTGCGCATGGCTTCACGCGACAACCGTAATGACACCGGGACAAGCTCGGATGCCATCAGAATGGTTTAGGTGACGTTTGGTTAAGGAACCGCTGAATAAATCGCAGTGAGTCCACGAAACACACGAAAGACACTAAAAACAAAGCCGATGCACAGAGGCAGCCAGCTCGCGCTCATGGCCATTTCGTGTATTTCGTGGATTAAATCAGCGGTTCCTTAAAGCTCCGCAGAGAACTCCTCGACCGAAACGCCTGCCTGTCGCAGGACACCCGCGAGCGTGCCAGTCTTGATCTCGCGGTGGTTGGGAACGAGACAGCCAGATGCTCCGCGACGCATGACGATGTGGCTGCCGCGCTGCCGCACTGCCACGAATCCGAGTCGCTCCAGAGCCTTGACCGCCGCAGCGCCAGAAACGCCGCGAGGTAACTTAGGCATGGGCGGCGACCTCGAATGTCGTTACGAGTGGCTGACCACTGCTCTCCAAAGGAAACTCTTCGAGGTAGAGTTCGGTCGCCTCCCGCAGATTGGCCAAAGCTTCGGGCACGCTTTCGCCCTGTGTCGTGGTTCCGGTTTCGGGATTGAGGGCAACGAAGCCACCCTCCTCGGCGGGAATTAGAACGGC
>CAMAUI010000082.1 GCA_945861385.1 Prosthecobacter debontii | reverse complement strand
AGCTTCACATCGGCGTCGTATTCCTGGATGAGCTGGGTGATCAGCTTCATGTTCACCGGGCGTGAGACGACGTGGATGCGGTTGGTGCGCTTGTCGGGGGTGATCCTGACTTTTCCGATGATGATGTTGTCCTCGGTCGGGCCGAATGCGGCACTGTTTCCGCCGTTGATCTCGATGGAAACACTGCCCTCCTGGCTGCCGCCGATGGCAGCGTTGCCGGCTGGTGGGACGGGCTGGCCCTGCGCGTTGGTGACCACCCTTTGGACGCGTGGCTGTGCCGCTCCGCCACCGGAGGGCTGCTGGGTTTTCTCGAAAAGTTTTTCGAGGTTTGCCACGATGTCCTCCGCCTGTGCGTTCTGCAGGGTGATGAATTTGCTCACGACCTCCGCCGGCTCGACATCAATCGCGCGGACGATGCGGATCAATGTGCGGATGAGTGCGGTGTTTTCCGTGACGAGCAGCGAGTTGGACTTCGGAAGCGGGATGACTGAAGTGTAGCCAGCCTGAGCTGGTGCGAGGATGCCTTGGGAGATCGTGGCTGAAAGTTCGGTGGGGTCGGCCCATTTCAACTTGAAGAGGAACATCACCACCTGCTCGCCCTCCGGCAACGATTCCTCGCGCTCGATGAATGGGATGCCTGCCTGCTTCGGATTCCCGCCGATGCCGGTGATTTTCCAGATCTTCGGGTTCTTCGGATCCTCGCCGGGGCCGGGCTCGGCAGGGGTGAGGGCGAATCCGTTCATGAGCAGCACCATCTCGACGATCTTCGCGGCCTCGGAGTAGGGGAGTGGTTCGGAAATCTCGATTTTCACCGGGCCGATGAGCTGGGCGTTGTAGATCACACGGCGGCCAGTCCATTTCTCGTAGGAGCGAATGACCTCGGCGATGTCGGAATTTTGAAACATGAGGACAGTCGTCTGTTCGCCGCCTGTCCTTGGACGGTTGGCAGCGGGAACGGCTGGCGACACCGCGGGAATCGGGGCAACCACGGGCGGGATGGGTGGCGCTGGTGCGCGCGTCACGGTGGTGTCGGGTGCCCCGGCGTTTGGAGGTTGCGGGACTTGCCTTGGCGGTGGTGCTGGCGCGGGCTTTGGGATTGCCGGTGGGTTGACCTGATTCTGCGCCGGCAGCGTGCCGGCAGTCAGGATGCAGAGAAGAAGGAGTATGGATGGGCGCGGCACGCGGCGTGGTGTAGCGGTGGTCAGGGGGACGGTCAACCGCTGTTGCGAATCGCTGGCGAAGGCGGGCGGAGACATGGAATGGAGCAGCACGGACATCAGGCAGCGGAAGTTGATGCAATGTGACCGCTCGAAGCGTGCTCCGTTCGATCCCCGCGCCGGGGGCGGGCTGCTACGCTGCGGTTGCCTTCGCGTTTTCCTTGGACCACCTGGCCGTGAGGTTGTGCGCGAGTTGCTGCACTTCCACTGGATCGAAAGGCTTGCGGAGAATCAGGAAATGGTCGGACTTCCCGAGCTTCTCGGCGACCTGCTCCCATGAATAGTCGGAGTAGGCGGTGCAGATCACGATCTGCATGTCCGGAGCCACCTCCCAGATCCGCAAGGTCGTCTCCACGCCATCCCAGCCGGGTGGCATGCGGACATCCACGAACGCCAGCGCGAACGGCTGTCCCTGGGCCTGCGCCTGGCTTGCAAGCGTGAAGCCATCCTCGCCCTGGAAGGCGGATGAAAGATCGAACGCATCGGACTGTACGGGCTGGGTGGACTCCCCAAACAGTTCATCCTCCATGTCCGTCAGTCCGGGACTGACGCCGCTGCTCGGGGCGAGGATCTTCCGAAAGTCCGCGTGAATTGCGTGGTTGTCGTCTATGAGGAGGATTCTGCGGTTAATGTTCATGCTGCGCGCCTCGATGCGGGTTGGTTTGCAGCGGGAACCTGGACGGGGATTTCGAGCGTGAAAGTCGCGCCTGCGTTCGATCCCGTGCTGGTGCCTGTGAGTGAGCCATTCATTTCCTTTGCCGCATTGGCCGCGGCATGCAATCCGAATCCGTGCCCATTGGGCTTTGTGGTAAAGCCGTGGTTGAAAATTCTGGTGAGGTTTTCCTCCGGGATTCCACATCCGTTGTCTTGCACGGTGATCGAGGCGCGCGGGCCGCCGCTGTAGGAGGCGCGGATGATGATCTGGCGCTCCCCCGGGGGCAGTGTCTCCACGGCGTGCCGGGCGTTTGAGAGCAGATTTACAAGAATCTGCAGCACCTTGTGGGGGTCGGCACTGACATGCGGGACACTGTCCGGGCACTCGACGATCGTCTGCAGGCCGGAGTCTCCCAACTCGCCGGCCGTCATTCGCAGGGCCTCCTCGATGAGCGTGGCGGGCGGGCGGACGTCCACGAAGCCCGCCACCTTGGCGTAGCCTTGCTGCATCGTGACGATTTCCTTGATGTGCGCGACGTTGCCGGTGAGCTGCGCGAATTCCTCCATGCATCCCGCGCGCTCGGCATCAATTTGATCCGCGAGCTTCGCGAGGTAGTCCGGGAGCATCCGGCCCTTTCCTCCCTCGCTGAAAAATGCGGGCAGATCGGCGCGATTTGCCACCAGCAGCTCCGCCACTTTTCGAATGCCGGAGGCCTTCGTGGTTTTCACGCTGTTCTCGAGGACGGAGACCGACACGTTCACGCTGTTGAGCACGTTGCCGACATTATGGAGAACGCCTGTCGCCACCTCCGCCTGCCCGGCCTGCCGGGATGCAATGAGCAGCTTCTTGTGAAGATCCTCGAGTTCGCGCTGGGCGCGGTTCCGTTCGGTGACGTCGTTTGCAAGGACGATCTTCGCGATCTGCCCGCCAAAGATGATTGCGTGCGCCGTGAGCTGCACATCAATGAGCGCGCCGTCCTTTTTCGCGTGCTTCCACTCGCCCGCGTTGAAGGACTTTTCCTTGCTCCGGAATGTCCGCATCACCGCCTTCGGGTCTGTCCCGCGTGTGAGGTCGCAGAGGGAAAACTGGAGGAACTCATTCATCGAATATCCGTAGTGCCCCACGGCCGCGTAGTTCACAGCCACGAACCGCAATGTCTCGAGATGGACGACGAACATCGGCACCGGATTGTTCTCGAAAAGGCTCCGGTAGCGCATCTCGGAATCCTTCATCTCTTCCTCCGCCCGCTTCCTGTCCGCGACCTGCTTCTGAAGGTCGGTGGTGCGCGCGACAACATTCTTTTCGAGTTCCGAGTGTGCCCGCGCGAGTTCCATCCTTAGCTCCTTTCGCGCTTCTTCAAGCTCGGCATGCACCCGGTCGAGTTCCGCCCTGAACTCAGCGCGCTGCTCAAGAAGCTTCACCCCCCGGCTTTCCACCTCCTGGCACACATCATTCAATGCTTCCGCAACGGCTCCGGTTTCATCGTCGAAGCATTTTTGCGCCCGCTTTTTAAAATCACGCTCCGTAGTGATCTGGCGCGCGGTTCCGGCAAGCGCGACCAGAGGCTCCGACACCATGGCGTGGTAACGGCGCGAGAGGGAGCGCGCTCCGATGAGACCGGCCACGAAAACCACGATGCAGGCGGGCAGCGAACCCGGCAGCCGCATGTTGATGAGAGAGTCGCCGTTGCGGAGTAGCAGCGTGCCGATTCGCACCCCATCCGCCGCGATCGGCTCATAGTGGTCGGTGTGGTCGAAACTCTGCGGCACTCCCGAAAAAGTGGGATCCACCATTTGCGCTGGAAGCGTGTCAGACGGGCGTTTGTCTCGAGTGGCGAGGCGGGTGCCGTCCGGCTGAAAAATCGCCACGCTGCTGACGCTGTCGCTCTGCAGTTGCGCTTCCAGCATCATGGCGATGCCGCTGGCATCCTTGAGCTTTACCGGCGCGCTCAGATTTCCCGCGAGCACCCTCGCCGACGAGGCGAGTGAATCCCTCGTCTGGAGGGCAGTGCCGATCATGTCGGAAATCAAAATCACGCATGCAGCCACGAGCAGGGTGATCCCCATGACAATGAGCGTGGTCCGGGAGAGTTTCTGCCGGATCAGCCGGGGTCCGAACGATTTCGCGGCACGCCTGCCAAATGCCTTGCTGGCATCCAGTGGTTGCGGGTGCGAGGAAGCGGCATCATCGGCCATTGGTGCGTTCGCAGGCGCAGTTGACGGTGGTTTGAACATGTGCGGAGCAATTCTGAGCGAACTTGCGAGAGCAGGAATCGGGCCAGCGCACTCCTGATTTTCCGCCTTTTTGGCGAGCTTTCCCGCCACGCCTGTCAGCCAGTCACCCTCACCCCGCCGTCCTGAAGTTCCATGGTCATATCGGCGAGCGTGTGTGCGTCTTCGCGATGGTGGGTGCCGGCCCCCGTCTTTGCTTCGCAAAAATACAGCCCCATCCCGGCGGCGGCCGCAGCCAGAACGGCGAAAAAAACGATGAACACCGGGCGCATCGCCCCGGCGTCCGGCTGCATTCACGCGCCTGCGAGACCGCTCACGGCCGCATGCGCTCCATCGGACTCCATGCCCTCCGGCACCCAGAGACCGCCGAGCGACTGCCGGCCGCATGGATGCAGGAAAAGCGGCAGCACCGCGCAGTTCGGCACCACGCAGGCATGGATGAACTGGTAAAAGCGCCGCATCGCCGCCGAATCAATCCGGGCTGGCTGCGAGAGCAGCAACCACGCGATGGCGCTCATGAAGTGGCCGTGGCTGAAAACAAACACCAGGCGTTCTTCGCGGCGCGCCAGTGCATCCAGAGCCGCCTGCACTCGCGCGATGAACCCGGCAAACGACTCGGCTCCCGGCGCCGCAAAGTGCGGGTCGCAGGCCTGCCAGTATTCCTGCGACATGTCGCGCCGTTCGTCCTGTGTGGTGCCCACGCATTTCGCCGGGTCGAGGTACTGCACTTCCTGGACGGGCCATTCCTCCGCCGACACGTGCGCGAAGCGCCGCATCGCGGGCGCTGCGGTTTCCTTCGCGCGGCGGTAGGTTGAGTGAATGATCAGCTCCGGCCCGTCCCGCAGCGCATCCGAGAGGAGTGCGGACTGGCGGTGGCCGAGTTCAGTCAATGAATAGCTGGATGCCTCCACCGTCACGCCGCCCGCATTTGCGACGCTCTCGCCGTGGCGGATGAACCACAGCTCGCGGGGTGCGCTATTTTGCATCGCGCTGCAATTTTTCAAAACGGCCGGCAAAAACGTGCATCACCCCGCCAACCGCGAGAAAGCCGCCCGCCAGCAGCCAGCGTGCAACGAGGAGTTTTTGAAAGGAAGCGTTCGGATCATCCCGCCGGTGCTCCGCCGCGGTGTCGCCACGCAGCGGCGAAACCACGCCGGTGTACATGGCGTGGATGGCAGTGAAGGTGTAGAACGCGGCAATCGCGCAACAGACCAGTGCAAACAGGCGCATGGGTCAGATCAGGCCGAGTTTCATTTTCCCGGCCTCGGAGATCATCGCCTGGTTCCAGGGCGGATCCCACACGAGGTCCACGGATGCCTCGCCGACGCCGGGAAGCGTCTCGATCTTTGCACGGGCCTCCGCCGCGATCGTGGGGCCCATGCCGCACCCTGGCGCGGTGAGCGTCATTTTTACCTGCACCTTCGCGGGGGCGTTTTCCTGCTGCTCGACGTGGCAGTCATACACGAGGCCGAGATCCACGATGTTCACCGGGATCTCCGGGTCGTAGCAGGTCTTGAGCTGCTCCCACACGGCCTTCTCGTCCACTTTCGTCCCGGTGTCCGCCGGTACGTTGACCGGCGCTGCTGCCGCGACGCCGAGGGCGTCCGCATTTGCATCCGTGATGCGCGCGAGCCCGCCATAGCCATCGAGCAGCGCCACGGTGAAGCTCCCGCCGAGCGCCTGTGTGACCATCACTCGCGCGCCTTGGGGCAGGGTGAACGCTTCACCGCTCGGGATGCGGATCGCGTCGCAGTCGCGGAGGAGTGTCTTCTCTGTGTTTTCCATGCGGCCAATGTGCCGCAAATTATTGGTGTTGGGAAGTGTCGCGTGCGGTCGGCGGGGGCGTGGCGAAATCAAATCGAAAACGACGACTCCAAATACGAGGAGGCATCACGCTTTCGCAACGAGCTGCCGCAGCACGAATGGCAGGATCCCGCCGTGCTGGTAGTAATCAATCTCGATGGGCGTATCTATCCGGCAGCGGACAGTGACATCCTGCGTGCTGCCGTCGCGGCGCGTGATGCGGAGGGTGAGGTCTTGCTGCGGGCGCAGGGCAGGGGAGAGGCCGAGGATGTCGAACGTCTCGCTGCCGTCGAGGCCGAGCGTTTGCGCGGTCGTGCCTTCGGCGAATTGCAGCGGGAGCACGCCCATGCCCACGAGATTGCTGCGATGGATGCGCTCGAAGCTCTGCGCGACGACCGCCTTGACGCCGAGGAGGTTCGTGCCTTTCGCGGCCCAGTCGCGCGAGCTGCCGGTGCCGTATTCCTGCCCGGCGATGACCACGAGCGGCGTGCCATTTTTCTGAAATGCCTCGGCTGCGTCGTAGATCGAGGTTTTCGTGCCGTCGGGCGCGATGGTGTTGCCGCCTTCCTCGCCGCCGAGCATGAGGTTTTTGATCCGCACATTCGCGAACGTGCCGCGTGTCATGATGCGGTCGTTGCCGCGGCGGCTGCCGTAGCTGTTGAAGTCCGCAAACTCGACGCCGCTTTCGACAAGGAAGCGCCCGGCGGGAGATGCCTTCTTGATCGCGCCGGCGGGCGAAATGTGATCGGTCGTCACGCTGTCGCCGAAAATGCCGAGCGCGCGCGCAGCGCGGATTTCCGAGATGGTTCCGGGCTGCATCCCGAAGCTCGTGAAGAACGGCGGCTCCTGGATGTAAGTGCTCTTTTCATCCCACGCGTAAACGTCGCCGGTGCTCGCGGGGATTTCGTTCCACTTCGGATTCTGCGCGGCGAAGTTCTTGTAGAGTTTGCGGAATACCTCCGGTTTCAGCGCGCTCTGCATGGCGTCGCGCACTTCGGCGAGCGTGGGCCAGAGGTCGGCGAGGAAGACGGGCGCGCCTTCCTTGTCCGTGCCGAGCGGCTCGCAGCTCAGGTCCTTGCTCACCGTGCCGGCGAGCGCGAACGCGACGACGAGCGGCGGTGACATGAGGAAGTTCGCCTTGATGTTCTGATGCACTCGCGCCTCGAAGTTGCGGTTGCCGCTCAGCACGCTCGCGGTGACGAGGTCGTTCCTCACCACGGCGTCCTCGATGGCGGGGTCGAGCGGGCCGCTGTTGCCGATGCACGTCGTGCAGCCGTAGCCGACGGTCTGGAAGCCGAGTTTATCGAGGTATTTTTGAAGCCCCGTTTTTTTCAGGTAGTCGGTCACGACCCGCGAGCCGGGCGCGAGCGATGCCTTCACAGCGGGGTTCACTTTCAGCCCGCGTTCAACGGCCTTTTTTGCGAGCAGGCCGGCGGCGAGCATCACGCTCGGGTTGCTCGTGTTCGTGCAGCTCGTGATTGCCGCGATAAGCACGCTGCCGGTGCTGACGTTCGCCTTTTTCTTCGACGCCATTTCGACGCGCGTGCCCTTGGAAAATTCCGCGCGCGTTTTTCCAAAGCCATTCTCGGCCACGCCGCGTTGCAAGGAGTTGAAAAATTCGCGCCGCAAGTTCGGCAGCTCGATGCGATCCTGCGGACGCTTCGGCCCGGCGACGCTCGGCGCGACGGCTGCGAGGTCCAGTTCGACGACTTGCGAGTAGTCCACCTCGCCCGCCTGCGGGATGCCCCACAAACCCTGCGCGCGGTAGTAGCTCTCGTAGGTCTTGCAGTGCTCCTCGCTGCGGCCCGTGGCGCGCAGGTAGTTCACACATTCCTCGTCCACCGGGAAGAACCCCATCGTCGCGCCGTACTCGGGTGCCATGTTGGCGATGGTCGCGCGATCCACGACGGGCAGCGCCTTCGCGCCGGGCCCGAAGAACTCCACGAATTTCCCGACGACCTTTGCCTTTCGCAAAAGCTGCGTGACCGTCAGCGCGAGGTCCGTCGCGGTGACGCCCTCGCGGAGCGCGCCCGTGAGATGAACGCCCACGACATCCGGCGTGAGAAAATAAACCGGCTGCCCGAGCATCCCCGCCTCCGCCTCGATTCCGCCGACGCCCCAGCCGACAATGCCAATGCCGTTGATCATCGTCGTGTGGCTGTCCGTTCCGACGAGCGTGTCGGGAAAATGCACGTCACCCGCGCTGAGCACGCCCTTCGCGAGGTATTCGAGGTTCACCTGATGCACGATGCCGATGCCCGGCGGCACGACCTTGAACGTGTCGAACGCCTGCATCCCCCATTTGAGAAACTGATACCGCTCCCGGTTGCGAGTAAACTCCAGCTCCAGGTTCTTCGCCATCGCCTCGCGGCTGCCCGCGAAATCCACCTGCACCGAATGATCCACCACGAGATCCACCGGCACGAGCGGCTCGATGATCTTCGGATTCTTCCCCAGCCGCGCCACCGCCGAGCGCATCGCCGCGAGATCCACGAGCAGCGGCACACCGGTGAAATCCTGCAAAACAATCCGCGCCACCACGAACGGGATCTCCGCCGTGCGGGCCTCGACCGGCTTCCACGCCGCGAGGTCGTGCACATTCTGCTCGCTCACCTTTTTTCCGTCGCAATTACGCAGCACGCTCTCGAGCACGATGCGGATCGAGACCGGCAGCCGCCCGAGCTGGACTCCCAGCTTTTCGCCGAGTGCCGGCAGCGAGAAGAACCGCCCCTGTTTGCCGGTGCCTGTGGTGAAACTGCGGACTGCGTTGAATAGGTCGTTGCTCATTTTGAAAAATCGAAGGCCGCGAGGAAAGCTGGCGGGCCAATGCGGTGCAAGCGCGCGCTCTTTCCGCTGTCCGCGCGCGGCCGGCTGTGTAGTGTCGCGCCCGCATGAATTCCCACGACGCAAGCGAGACGATGGCGGTCTTTCTCGACCTCGAAAACATGGTGCTCGGCGCAAAGCGGGCGGATTTTCCGATGTTCGATGTGAGGAAGGTGCTCGAGCGCCTGCTCGCGAAGGGGAGCATCGTGGTGAAGAAAGCCTATTGCGACTTCACCAACTACAAGGACTTCAAGCGCCCGCTTCACTCGGAGGCGTTCGAACTCGTGGAGATCCCGCACTTGAGCCAGTCCGGCAAGAACTCCGCGGACATCCGCATGGTCGTGGATGCGCTCGACCTCTGCTACCGCAACGATCACGTGGACACGTTCATCATCGTCAGCGGCGATTCGGATTTCTCGCCGCTCGTGAGCAAGCTGCGCGAGAACGCGAAGAAGGTCATCGGCGTCGGCGTGAAGCAGTCCACGTCGGACTTGTTCATCCACAACTGCGACGAGTTCATCTACTACGATGACCTCGTGCGTGCGGAGATGGAGAAGCGGAAAGCCGCCCCGATGAGGGCGCCGTCCGGGAGAGGGACTGCTCCTGCCGCCCCGAAAACCGCCCCGGTGAAAGCCCCGTCGCACATCTCGGAAAAGCCCGCCCCAGCGAACGCTCCGGCGCGTCCCGGCGGAAAGCCCGCCGACCCGAAATCCCCCGCACTTTCCGTGGAAAAGGCGATGGAGGAAATGACCCGCACGCTTGACGTCCTGCGCGGTGAACGCGGCGCGGACACGGTGCTCCTCGCCGGGCACATCAAGCTCACGATGAAGCGCCGCAATCCCGGGTTCGACGAGCGTGCGCACGGCTTCCGCTCATTCAGCGCGATGTTGCGCGAGGCTGAAAGACGCGGGCTGGTGAAGTTGGACGCGAAGTCGCAGGAGGGCGACTTGCGGGTGCTCCCGGGCGAGTGAGCGTATTGTTTGCTGAGGGCACTGGATGAAGACAGGCCGGCTGATGTCGCGGCTCGTTTCGGCGTGGTGAGAAGCAGGACCGCAATAGTTTATTCGGTGAGCACCCGATGTTGGAACTTCCCCGGAAGATGGCGCGACCAGTCCTTTGTAAACAATCGCGAACTGCTTCTTCGCCAAGTCTTGCGTGTAGGGAATCTGCTGACGCGCGAAGATCTGTATGAGGCGTTCCGCCGGGACGAATGGGCAGTTCCACGCTCCGCCGCACGCCGGATTTCCACGGGTGAGACTCGGTTGCGGCGGGGATCATGCGCTCAGGCGTTTTTCGCGAGAATGAACATCCGCTCCGCTTTGCCAGGCATTCTTTCGTTACTGCACCTTCTATTTCGGCGGGCTGTCAGCGAGACGCACTGATCCGGACGTTCAGTGGCGTGTTATCGGCGCCGTAATCTCCCGCTGTCCCCACGATGAAGTCCAGCTTGTCACCGGCCCACGTCGGCACCACCAGATCGAACGGCTCGGTTGTCGCCGTGGCGTCTTTTTTGAAGAGCACCTTTCTCTCGCCACGGGACACCTTCACGATGAACACGTCAACCGTCCCGCTGTGACCGGCACCAAAGGCCCCGGCGACATGGACCTTGCCGGTCACCGGGCTGGTCCAGCGGGCGATGGACATCTCCTGATTCTGCCCACCGTGAAGCGACACCTCCCCAGGCTGCACGCCGTAGCGGACCGACTGGGCCAAGTTCCTCCACACCGCAGGCGGGGCTGCTTTTTTGTCCATGCTCACGGCTTCGCCTGGCTTGAAGACTGTGTTGTCGTAGGGCGTAAAGACACCCGGCTTGTTCGCCTCCGCCCAACCGAAGGACCAAGGCCCCACGGTCGCCTTGACCGTGGGCTTTCCGGCATTGGTTTCGTTGCCCGTGGGGAAGTCGGTGGCGAGGTCCCAGCTCTTGAAGATCATGCCTGCGCTGGCGGGTTTATCGCCATTTTTTGCGACGCTGTCGGAGGCGATGGCGACCTTGGTCTTGGCAAGCAGTTCCGCGGCTTTAGGATCGCCGAGGTCTTGCGCTAGCTGCGCCGCCTTGCGGAACTCTGCCGCTGCCAGGCCCGGCTTCCCGGCCGCCAGATTGGCGTCCCCCGCCGCCGACAACCGTGCCAGCAGAAACACCGATGCCTGCTTCTTCTCCTCGGCCGTCCCGCTCCGCTGCAACAGTTCAACAACCTTCTGGGCTTTCTCCGCGATCTCGCTCAGAGCCGTTGCGTCCAGCTTCTCCAGCGCCACGAGGGAGGCCAAGGCGGTCTCCGTGCCAGCCTTGCCTCTGATGGCGAAGTCGAACGCCTTGCGGCAAAGCAGGGTGGCCAAATCCGGCGACTCTGGAATCTTTTTGGTGAGGTCCAGCAGCCTGCCGGCGAAAAGGGTGGCATCTTGCGGATCCTCTGCGATCCGGCGGGCTTGTTGGCCCAGGACTCTCTCGAACGCCTCCTCGGGCGTCTCTCTGGAGTTGGGCACTGGACCTTTTTTGGGGACTTCGAGGAGATATGCGTTTTGATTTTGGCCGCCTGCATCATTCCAAGTTATCCTCGGGGGCGGAAAAATTGCAGCGTAGTGTTCACCGCTCAGACTATTTGGTTCACCTTGATCCCAATTATTTGCTGACACTTGATCTCCATTGATCCACTTCCACTGCCCCTCAGCAACCTCATCGGTCAGGCCGATCCAGAGCCATTGCCGTGATGCTTGTCCTTGGAGAAACGCATTGGCCTCATTGATCTTCGCTTGCGTATTCAGCACCGCCAACCGTCCGCCCCTCGCCTCCGCATCGGCTTTCGCTTGGTGCCAGGTGAAGTTGCCTTGAATGATTTGATAGTCTGCTTGTCCCTGCCCGATGGCTGTGGAGGCTGGCAGGAGAGCAACGAACATCAAAATCAGTGATGTGTATTTGGGTTGCTTCATGCGACATGTCAATTCGCTTGGGAAGGGGAGATTAGTATGGATGTGATTGAGTCCTGCCGGGCGAGTGAGCACCGCTTTTACCGCGACGCAGGGCGAAATCATTTCACCTTCAGGATTTGCACGCCGTCCACGATCACATGGCCGTCCGTGCCGGTGTTTGAGACGGTGATGCCGACTTTTGCGCCGGTCTTCAGCGAGTGGCGACCAAGCGATCTGGCGCCCTCTTTCGCCTGCATGTTCACGCTCGACTTTGCGGGCTGTGCGCCGGGGATGTCCACGATCACTGGGACATTGGTCGCGCGGTTGTTGCCCGGGGGAAAGTGGAGGACGATCTCGTAGTCGGCAGCCTCGGCGATGCTCGCGATCCATTTCACGCTCATCGCGCCTTTGTTCGCGTTGTTGTCGTGCAGGTAGCCGGCGCCGATGCGCGGGCTCAGCGAGCCGGGCAGCCACTCGCCGGTTTTCTCCGCCTGCGAATCGTCGAGCAGGATGCCCTGCAGCTTTACTGCGGGCTCCGCGCCGGGATTGCCTCCGCTCTGGCCGGGCAGCGCGGGGTGCCATGCGAGCACCTGGCCGTCTTTGAGGAGCTGCTCGCGGAGCTTCGCATAGGGCACGTTTTGCACGGGCGATTTCGCATCAATCGCCATCGCCGCCGCCGTGGCCGCGCTCTGGCCGAGGATCATGAAAACGGGCTCCATGCGGATGCTGCCGTAAGCGATGTGCGTCGCGCTGAGGCACACGGGGACGAGGAGGTTTTCGCACTCCGCCGCCTTCGGGATGATGCTGCGGTAGCTCACCGGGTACGGCTTCACGCCCGCTTGCACGTCGCCTTCGTTCTCCACTTTGCCGTCGCGGATGATGCGGCGGCAGTTGTGCGAATCCATGTTGTAGGCGCCGAGGCCGACGGCGTCCTCCGGTTTGTCGAGCTGGCGGCACACGCGCTCGCTCGTGACGAGTTCGCCGACCATCCGCCGCGCCTCGCGGACGTACATTTGATGCGGCCATCCACCCGTGTCGGTGAACTCGTCCTTGCAAAGTCCCCACTCCGCCATGTCGCGCCGTACGCCCTCCGGCACGCGCGGGTCTGTTTTCAAAAAGACGAGCAGGCCCTGGATGTAACGCAGGTGCTCCTGCCAAATGCGCTCGCGCTGGGCGTAGCTCGCGTCGGGGTAGCTGTGGTTCATGCCGATGTAGTCGGTCGAGAACGCGCCGTTGTTGTTGATGTCCGTTTTGTCGGGCGTGACCATGTCGAGCTTCAGGAACATGCCGAGCGACGCCTTTTTCCCCGCCGCCGCGAGCGCCTCGAAGTAGCGCCCGAGCAGCTCATAGCGCGCCGGCTCGTATCCCGGCGGCGGCTCGATGGGCATTTTGTTGTCCGCCTTTTTCGTGAGGCAGAGGCGGAAATTATACGCCTGCACGCTCGCATCCGCCGCGCCCGGCGCGCCGATGGGCTTGCTGTCAATGAACGGCAGCACCCCGCTCGTCGCGTCTCCGCGCTTCACGTAGGGATCCACCGGCACGATGAACTGGTGCTTCGGCGTTTGCGCGCGCGGGCCGTTGAGCGTCTCGCCGAACCGCTCATTCGCCTCGCGCCCGACCATGTATTGCACGCCCGCCTTCGCCATGAGGTCGCCCTCGTAGCTGGCATCAATGAACATCTTCCCGCGATAGACCGTGCCGTCCTCCATCACGATTTCCGCAATGCGAGCGCCGTCCTTTTTCACGCCCGCAAGCCGCTGCGAAAAACGCACGGGCACCTTGTGCTCCGCGAGCAGTGCGCGCAGTTCCTTCTCCGCCGCGGAGGGCGCGAAAGTCCACGCCTCGGCCCTGCCGTACACTTTGCCGAGGCGCTTGTAGAAATCGCGCGAGAAGCCGCCGATGGCCGCCTTGTTCCCGATGTCCGTGTAGCCCAGCCCGCCGCTCGTGAGCCCGCCGATGTGCCTGCCGAATTCCGCCAGCGCGACCGTCTTGCCGAGCCGCGCCGCCGTGCAGGCTGCCGACACGCCGCCCGCCGTCCCGCCGTACACGACGACATCGGCGGTGATCGTCTCCGCGAGCGCGGGCACTGCGAGGGCGAGAGAGACAAGGAGCGTCTTCATCGCGCGGATGCAACCGGGCGTCACCGCGCGGCGCAAGCGCGTAACTGCGAGTCGTCCTCGTCCACCGTCACATCCACAGCCTTCGGCAGCTCACCCTTTTTGCAGGCTACTTCACCTGTGGACTTCGAGAACCAACTCAACTAAACCAATGAATACCGCGCCGCTCCCCCAAGGTGTCCATCAAACCGGGGCAAGCCCACCGCAACTGATCGCCGGCCAGGCGCTACCGGAGGTCGTAACACATGAGGGTGTTTTGGTCGCGGATGTAGAGCCTGCCGCCGGCGATGGTGGGATGCGGCCAGCTCGGGCCGTCCACGGTGGCGAGCTTGAAGGTTCCTTTTTCCGTGTAGGCGGCGGGGGTTGCCTCGATGAGGGCCATGATGCCGTCCTGGTAGCGGAAGTACAGGTTGCCATCGGCGCTGACGATCGCGGCGCTTTCCTTGCCGGGGCCGCGCTCTTTTTCCCACACGACTTTGCCCGTCTTCCATTCGAGGCAGATGGGGAAGCCGTTGTTGTGGCCTTTGCCGGCGTAGATGTGATCGCCGATGCGGAGCATGCCGCCGTGGTGGTTTTGAAAAACGCCGGCATTCAGCCAGTATTGCTCGGTGGCGACGATGGGTGAGCCGGCGATTTTTGCCGGCGCGGGGTCGCCGTCCTTTGTCCCGCGCGCGGAGTTGAGCGCGGATTCGATCCGGGACTGCTCGGGTTTCAATTCCTGCACGCGCTTGTCGGCAGCCTCGTAGTCTTTGGTATCCTTCTCGAATTTGCCGCGCGCCGCGCGGCGGGTTTCGATTTCTGTGCTCAATGCGGCCAGTTGTTTCGTCAGTTCGGCGACTTTCGCGGCGTCCACTTTCGGTGCGGCGGCGCTGGGGGAGGCGGGAGCGCTGTCCTTTTCGATTTTCAGCAGTGCGGCGCCGGTGCCGTAGCCGCTGGAGACAAAAACGAAATCGTCCCAGACTAGCGGGGTGGGGATGACGGCGGTGCCGTTGGCGACGCGATTGTAGTGCCAGAGCAGCGCGCCGGATTTTGCGTCCACGCCGATGGCGCCCTTGCCGACGAGCGTCACGTACTGGCGGATGCCGGCTGCGTTGCTGATGACCGCGCCGGTGTAGCCCGCGCCGCCGTGGCCCTTGCCTGCAAGGTCGGCGGCGCATTTCCAAATGGTGGCGCCGGTTTTCTTGTCGAGCGCGGCCATGACGGCGGTGGCGCTGCCGGGGATGACGATGAGTTTGTCGCCGTCCACGAGCGGGGATTCGCTGAATTCCCACGTCGGCTTCGGCGCGCCGCCGAAGTCTGTGGAAAAATTCTTCGTCCACGCGACGGAGCCATCGCTGGTCCTGACGCAGGCGAGGGTGCCATCGCTGCTCACGGCGAAGGCGAGCGCGCCATCCACGGTGGGAGTGCTGCGAGGATCACCGCCGCGATCCGAAATTTTCGCCGCCCATTTTTCCGCCTGCGTGGCTGCGTCAATCGCGACGATGAACTGTCCTCCGCTGCGGCCGGAGGTCGTGTAGATGACACCGCCCACCACCGAGACGCTGGCCATCCCTTTCCCGACCTTCCCAATTTTCCAGGCGAGCTTCGGGCCTTCCGCGGGCCAGTTTTTCAAAAGGCCTGTCTCGGCAAACACGCCGTCGCGGTTCGGGCCGCGAAATTGTGTCGCATCGCCGGGTGCGGCGAAAGTGGTGGAGATGCCAAGGGCGAGCGAAGCGAAAATGAGGTGTGGATTCACGAGAGAGCAAGAGCCTCGCGGGGACGTGTTTCTTTGGGTTGCATCGGGCTGTGGCGATCGCTGCTGACGGATGCATCAACATCGCGGAGGACTTCCCCGCAGCCGGGTTCTGGCGAACTGCGCTGATTTTTCATCACCGACGCGGGAGGCTCGATCTTCCACATGGCTCCGAGAGTAGGACTCGAACCTACAACCGATCGGTTAATCCCGACTGGTCGGCACTCTGCCATTGAGCAAATTCTCCCGGATCCAGCCCGCGGACTTCATCGCCTTGATTTCCTTTTCCCGCTTCTCCCTTCTGCCTCTGCCTGATGCCTCCCTTGGTCTTAAGAGACGGTATTACTTCCTGGCGTAGGCGCGCTGGGCGGGGGCGAGTGAGTTTTCGACCACGGCCTGGCGGCATTCGGCCACCACTTCATCCACGGTCTTTGCCTCGCCGCGCGCCTTGAGCAATTCCGGGAGCCACTTCGTTCCCCAGCGCACGTGCAGCGTCTCGTCGATGATGTCGTAGAGCACGGCCTCGGCGGAACGCGCGTCGCCCCGGGCAACATAATCTTTGTAGGTCTCGTGTTTCAGCGCGAAGGCATCCTGCTCGATGATCCAGGTGAGCATCCCGTAACGGCGCATCGGATCGTAAAGCTGCCGCCACGCGTAGTTGCCGATGAACTGCGGAAACTCGTGCAACCGGTGGCCGAGTTCGTTCAAGCGTTCTTCGCCCATCTTGCAATGGCGGCACTCATCGTAACAGTGCCGCCCCGCATCAAAGTAGAACTCCCATTCCATCCCCTCCGTTTCCCACAGCACCGATCCCAGAGTCTCCGCCGCCTGCATCTCCATGGTGTAATTGAGAAACTGCCATTGCGTGTGCGCCTCGACGTCGGTCGTGCTCGGCCGCTCGAAACCTTGCAACTGCGTCTTGAAGCGCGCATCGCGGCGGGCGTTGGCGATGGGCAGCAGACAGGCATACGCGGGCGGCAGCTCCGGCAACGGTGCGGCCGTCGTGCCGAATAATCCGCTCGCGCAGACCAGTTCCTCTGTAAACTCCCGCCAGCGCGTCGCCAGCCGTTGCTGCTCCGGCGCTTGTGCCTCCTGCTGCAAAAACTTTTCCGCCCACGCGATCTGCGCCTCCGCCTGGACACGCGCGGCCCGAACCACGGGAATGCTTGGCGCGTCCCAGGTCGCGTGGGTGTGCTGCTCGTAATCGCGGTAAGCCCGGACGAGCGCGCGTTTGAATCCGAGATGCAGACCGGCGATGAATTCGAAGTCGTGCTGCGCGGAGGCGAGGCGGCGGATCACGGTTTCCAGCATATTGCTTTGCTCGAAACGATCCGGCCTGGGCACGCGCAATTCCCAGAGCCGTCCGCGCAGATCGCGCGCGGTCTGGAGATTCTGCCAGAGCTGCAAACCGGCCTCGTGCTTGGCCTCCCAGTTGGCGATGCCCGGCAGCCAGCCTGCCAGCAGGCGCGCACACCAGGTTTCAGCCGCCTGCAGCACTTGCAGGCGTTCGATCATCTTTTTGGAATCAGGGGTCGTCGCATTCATGTCCGGGCTGGTTCAAATTCGTTTTGGGACGTCACGCGGAAACAGAAAGCTCAAGACCGAGCCGGCCAGGAAACACGTCATGAAGCCGATCAGCGCGTAGAGCACGCCGAAGACCGGCGCGTTGCTGAAATGCAATCCCGCCACCGCGACGAAGCCGCACAACGCGCCAAGCAGCGCACCGCGACCGTTGGCGCGGGGATTGAAGATGCCGAGCGCAAACAGCCCGCCCAGCGGTCCCGCGGTCAGGCCGATGAGCGAATTGAACGCGGCGAACATGGATTGAATATCCGACCGCGCCATGACGCACGCCAGCACCACACCGGCGACACCAATGGCCACGACGATGATCCGCGCCACTTGCAGGTTCGCGCGGTCGGGATTGCCGGGGCGCACGACCCGGGCGTGGAAGTCGGTGACGTAGGCCGTGGCCACGCTGTTCAGGCTGCTGGACATGGTGGATTGCGCGGCGGCGAAGATGGCGGCGATGACGAACCCGGCAAGACCCACGGGAATTTGCTGCATGATGAAGAACGGAAGGATGCCATCGTTATTGACCAGGCCGGGATCGAGCAGCGCGGGATTATTTTTGTAAAAGGCATACAGCGCCACGCCGAGGGCGAAGAACACCGCCGAGCAGAACACCGCCAGCCACATGGTCAGCCACAGCGAGCGCCGGGCCGCATTTTCCGTGGGCGTGGTGACGTAGCGCTGCACCACGTCCTGGCCGCTGGTGTAGGGCACGAGCGAGTTGAACAGGAACGCCAGCGCCACCACGATCCACGACGTGGTGTCCGGCCGGAAACTCAGGTCCGTGGTGAGGCTTTGGAAAAGTTTTGCGTCGGTCTGCGCGGTCTGCCACACGGCCATCACGCCGCCATCCACGCGGCTAAAAACCAGCCACAGGCAGAGCAGCGCGCCACCCATCAGCACCACCGCCTGCACCGCATCCGTCCAGATCACCGCCTCGATGCCGCCCATGACGGTGTAGATGATGCAAATCACGCCGATGACGAGGATGCTGGTCATCACGTCGATGGAACTGACCTGCTCCAGCGCGAGCGCGGGGAGGTAGATGACCACGGCGGTGCGCCCGATGTGAAAGAGGATGAACGAAAGGCTGGCGACGAGGCGTGTGGCGAGGTTGAAGCGCTGCTCCAGATATTCGTAGGCGCTGGTGACATTGAGCCTGCGGTAATAGGGCAGGTAGAAGAACACCACCAGCGGCACGACGATGAGGATCATCAATTGCCCGAGGTACCACGAGGCATCGGAGGAGTAGGATCTCGCGGGGATGGCCATGAAGGTGATCGAGCTGAGCATCGTGGCAAAAATGCTCAGGCCCGCCGCCCACCAGGGGATGCGCTGGCCGCCGCGGAAAAAATTGTCCGTGCTTTGCTCGCGCCGCGAAAAATACGCGCCCACCCAGACCATGCCGCCCAGATACACCGCGACGACCAACCAGTTCCACAGGCCGAAATCCTTCCCCGCTGACTTCACCACGCCGACGAGAATCTGCGGCGAGCGGATGCCCGGATGAATCTCGCCCGTCGGCACAATCGTGCGTTTCCGCCACTCCACCGTGGGCGTGGTGACGGGCGCTGGACGCGGCACCTCGCCGCAGGTCGTCCACGTGTCGGTGAGCACGTGATACGCGAGAATGGCATTGGGAAATCCGGGGTGCTCCACGCCCGCGCCGTCGAGTGCGGGACGCGCAGCGCGCTGGGCTTCCACGAAGGGACGGCTCGATCCGCCCAGCACGAGCAGGTGTGCTGCGCCGACCGCCAGCGCGGGACTGGGCGCGGCGGCGGCCTGGTGCGGCAGATCGGCGAGACGCTTCCACGTTTTCGTCCCCGGCATGAAAGCCCACGCGTCCTGCAAATAAGTGCGCCGGTCGGGATGCGAGGAACCCAGGTCGCAACCCGAGAACATGTAGAACCGCCCCTCGCGCGCTCCCGCCACCGCGAGCATCCGTCCAGGCGCAGCCTCGGGCCACGGCAGTTCCTCCCACGCCGGGGCTTTCGCGGACACGTCGAGTCGCAGAAACCGGCGGTGCGTGGTGCCGCCGGATTCGCCACCCGCCACATAGACGACATTCCCGATGAGCGCGCCGCACGCCATCGTGGCGGGGCTGGGCAAAGGAGGCAGTTCGCGGCGGAGCGAGACCTGCCCGCCCGTCTGCACGATTTCAAAAACGTCGGCGCGCGCCCCGGTGGCATCGTTGCCGCCGATGCACAGCACCGAATTCCGCGCCGGAAGCGTGATCGAGACGCCGTAACCCACGGGCGCAGGCAGCCGCGTTTCGCTCACCTGCCAGCCACCGTCCGGTGCGTTCAGGACAAAGATGCGGTCGTGAAAAATCTTCTTCCCGCCGTCCCACGGATAGCCGTCTGGAAAATTCGCACCGCCCGCGACGATGAGCGCGTCGCCCGACACGCCCGCGAACGGCGCGGCGAAACCGTGTTTATCCGGCAAGGCGGGCAGCACTGACCATTCGAGCGATTCGGCCGCCGCCCGCGTTGCCAGCACCGCCAGCACCCCGCAGAGAATCAAGCGAATCATCAGAAACCCTGGCCGGAACGATGCGGTTTGGACGGGGAGCTTGCGCTTCTCCCATGCCGTTGACGGCGTCGCGCCATCAACATAACTGCAAGGAAATTGCTTTCGCGTCCGCCATACCGGAAACGGTCCGAATGGGGACGGGCGTCGGGGAGTGAGGGGGGCGGAAGAGTGAAAGGAGGATGAAGTGTGGAGGTGACGCTGATCCGCGCGGGAGATTTCGTGGGACAGGATCTGGTTGCGGCGGGCTTCATGCGCTCAAGCATTGTTCGCGAGAATCGTCATCCGCTCCGCTTTGCCAAGCTTCATTTGCGGTAACTTTTCGCAGCGGTTTTATGTGGGGCGCGGTGGATTTCCCGGCTGAAAGACCAGAGCCTGTTCGGGACTTCGGGAGCGGGGAAAGCGGGGGTTCAGGTCGCATTGAAGGACGCCCCTCACTGGCACCGCGCGTCTTTCCCCGGCAGCTCGTTCATGGTGAAGTGCGGAAATTTTTGATCACCAGACCGGAAGCCCCGGTCTTCAAGATGGCTCCGAGAGTAGGACTCGAATTTACAACCGATCGGTTAACCCAAGTTCCGCAGTTCGCGGGGGCTGATTGCGCATTCATGCGGATTCCCGGGCGGCGAAGTCGACTTTTCTGCACTACATTAGCCCGGTTCCGGCGGAGCTGACTTGTTGAGGGACGGCGAGGATTCGGTTGCGCGTGGGCAG
>CAMAUI010000081.1 GCA_945861385.1 Prosthecobacter debontii | reverse complement strand
GGGCTAGGGTGCTTGCGTCCGGGGGTGGCGGCGGTCCTGTAAATTGCTTTTGCCCGTTGTCTCACGGTGATGCTTTTGCGGGCTTGCGGGCGCTGGCGTTTGGCGTCGCATCGCCGCTCTGCGTGGTTGGATCGGCGGCGCGGTGATGGTTTTTCGGCGGCGGACGCGTTGTGAGGTGCTTCGCGGATGCCCTTGGGCGCTTGTTTTTCGGCCCGCGTGCAGGCGGGGGCGCGGCGCTGCATGGCGGCGGCGCCGGGTGGTGGCGGGCGGGTGGTTTGCGGCGCGCTGCATGGTTTATGGAGGCCGTTCTAGGCGTTTCCTCGCGTCTCGTGAAACCGCATCTTGACGAAAGCCTTTCTGGACAGTATCACGTCCAGCATGAACGCAATCAGCTACACCGCCGCTCGTGAGAACCTCGCCTCCACGATGGACAGAGTTTGCACCGACCACACGCCGGTTATCATCACCCGCAACCGCGACCAGTCGGTGGTCATGCTTTCGCTGGAGGATTTCGAGTCCTTGGAGGAGACCGCTTACCTCATGCGCAGCCCCGCCAACGCCAAGCGACTGCTCGAAGCCATCCACGCCCTCGAAAGCGCCGAAGGAGTCGTGCGCGACATCGACCTCAGCGCGTGAATCTCACCTTCGCACCGCAGGCTTGGGAGGATTACACTTTCTGGCAGGCTACCGACCCAAAGATGGTGTCGCGCATCAACCTGCTTCTGAAGGACATTATCCGGAGCCCACACTCCGGCATCGGCAAGCCAGAACCTCTCAAGCACGCTTTTCGTGGCTACTGGTCGCGTCGCATCGACTCAGAACATCGCCTCGTCTATCGCACGGTTGAGGGCGGCATTCTACTGGCGCAGATGAGGTTTCATTACGACACATGAACGCAAACTCCAATGCGACCGGAAACGCCTAAACCTTTCTGATGGCATCCGCGCGAAGCCGCGGTGTCATCACGGTTGAACCAGTCCGGTGGTTCAGAGGGGTGGTGTGAGGCGGGAGGGCCGGGGGGGCTTCAACGCGTGATGGCGGGCAGTGACGGGAGCCGGGAGCACAGACGGTGGACGCCAGTGGCGGCGTGACCACCATCGTGGTGATGGCCTTTCGGCAACATGGCCTCGCTGGGAGCCGCGCAGGCTGGCGATAATCCCGGCGCGATGAACGGCGACATCACGACGCGGGGAATAGGGGGCTGGCGGCGGGCAAGCATGACATTGACGCAGCGGCCATCGCGGGGCTTCATCACGTTCACTTTCCGCACCGCATGTCATCATTGGCCATCCGCACCGAAGCATTTGCCCGCGCAGGGCTCGTGGGAAATCCCTCGGATGGATATTTTGGGAAGACGATCAGCTTTATCATCCGTAATTTCTCCGCGCGCATCGAGCTGGTGGAGGCGGAGAAAATCGAGATCGTGCCGAGTGAGCGGGATCATTCGCGGTTCGAGAGCATCGGGGAATTGGTCGGCGATGTGAAGCTGCACGGCTATTATGGCGGGCTGCGGCTGCTGAAGGCGACGGTGAAGCGGTTTTTCCAGGCGTGCGAGGAGCGGGGGATCAAACTGCACTCGCGCTGCTTCCGGCTGGAGTATCACAGCACGATCCCGGCGCGGGTGGGGATGGCGGGGTCGAGCGCGATCATCACGGCGTGCCTGCGGGCGCTGATGAAATTTTACGGCGTCACGGAGGAGCAGCTCGAGAAACCGCGGATGCCAAACCTCATTCTCGAGGTGGAGACGGAGGAACTCGGGATCCCCGCCGGGTTGCAGGATCGTGTGATCCAGGTGTACGAGGGCTGCGTGTTCATGGATTTCGACAGGGCGCAGATGGATGCCGCAGGGCATGGCAGGTATGAGCCGATCGCCCCGGACTTGTTGCCGCCGCTCTATGTGGCGTTCGCGACGCGGTTCGGCGAGGGCACGGAGGTGCCGCACAATGATATCCGCAAACGATGGCACGCGGGCGACGGGGAGGTGCATCGCGCGATGGAGCAATGGGCGGAGCTTGCGCAGAAGACGCGGGATTTGCTGGTGGCCGGGAAGGGGAGGGAGATCGCGCCGCTGCTGGATGCGAACTTCGATCTGCGCCGGAAAATCTACGGCGACAGGATGGCCCCCGGCCATGTCGAGATGGTCGGGGCCGCGCGCCGGGCTGGATGCTCGGCGAAATTCACCGGCAGCGGGGGTGCCATCGTGGGGACATACGAGGACGCCGCGATGCTCGCCAGGCTGCGCGAGGCGATGGCGCCGCTGGGGGTGACGGTTTGCATCCCGCAGATTCTGCCGTCGCAACCGGATTCACCCATTTTATGAAAACTGTCCGCAAGGCCGTCATTCCCGCCGCAGGTTTCGGCACGCGTTTCCTGCCCATCAGCAAGGCGGTGCCGAAGGAAATGCTGCCGGTCCTCGACAGGCCGGTGATCCAGTATGTGGTGGAGGAGGCGGTCGCGAGCGGGATCACGGATGTGCTGATCGTGATCGGGCGGAGCAAGCGGGCGATCGAGGAGTACTTCGCTCCCCACCGCGAGCTGGAGGAGGAACTCGCCGGGAAAGGCAGGGCCGATGCGCTCGCGGCGTGCCAGGCCGTGAGCCGGATGGCGAAGATTCATTTTGTCTGGCAGCACGAAATGCGCGGGCTCGGGGACGCGGTGCTGCATGCGCGCGAGCATGTGGGCGATGAGCCGTTCGCGCTGCTGATGGGAGATACGATCGTGGAGCCGGCGGCAGGGGCGCCGCCGGTGACGAGGCAGCTCTGCGAAGTGTGGGAGCGGCATGGCGGCAGTGCGATCGCGGTGGAGGAGGTTCCGCCCGACCGCGTGAGCCAGTACGGGATCATCGCCGGCGATGAAATCGCGCCGGGGCTCATCCGGGCGAGGACGCTGGTGGAAAAGCCGAAGCCCGAGGAAGCGCCGGGCCGCCTCGCAGTCGCGAGCCGCTACGTGCTTTCCCCCCGGGTCTTCGCGCTGCTCGCGGGCATGCCGCCGGGGAGGAACGGGGAAATTCAAATCACCGACGCGCTTGCACGGCTCGCGGAGGAGGAGCCGGTCTTCGGCTGGCGCTTCGGCGGGCGGCGGCACGACATCGGGGACAAGTCCGGCTTTGTGAAAACGAACATCGAGTTCGCGCTCCGGGACCCGGCCATCGCGGGGGACGTGCGGAGGTTTCTCGCGAGCCTCTGATACCATGTTTCGGAAGTGATGAGGCACAGCCGGGGCGAGCGCCGCATCTTGCGTCGCGGCCTGTCGCCCAGTCCGGGAAGTTCGTTCAGGCGAGACGCCCGAACCGGCGGGCGGGACGCCCACCCTACCCGAGACCACCGCCCGACTCCGACGGTCTCTTTATTTCTGAAAGATGGTCTTACATCGCAGGCATCTTCTTCGGACATTTCCCGGTGCCGGCGGAATGATCGGCCCACGGGTGCGCAAATTCACAGGATGCTGGCGTGACAAGTCCGGCTGGTCGGCTATTTAAATCCCGCCAACACGCCGCCTTGAAAATCCGGAGGGATGGCAGAGCGGTCGAATGCACTGGTCTTGAAAACCGGCAGCCCGCAAGGGCTCGTGGGTTCGAATCCCACTCCCTCCGCCACTCCACTCATGCCAGATCCACAGCCAACAGCGAACAACCTTTCGATCTCGCGAAAGGTCGTCCTCGGGGTGGCTTTCACGCTCGTGATGCTCGCGCTCATTGCGCTGATCAGTTTCGTCAGCACGAGGCGGCTCCTCGGCACCGTGGCGGAGGCGAACGAAGTGCGCGAGATGCTGGAACGCAGCGAACGGCTTCACCGCTATTTTCTGGAAATGGAAAGCGGCGTGCGCGGCTACATGCTCTCGGGCGACGACGCGCTCCTGATTCCCTACGGCCACGGCCAGTCGTTCATCATCGAGGAAATCCGTGCACTGCGAAAAGCCACCGAGGAAATTCTGGAGCAGCAGTTCCGCCTCGACCGCATCCAGTCGCTCGCGAGCCGTGCATTCGCCGCGCATGGCCGCGCCATCGAGCGCAGGAGGGAGGGCGGCGTCGGTGCGGCGGCGCTCATTTTTACCGACGCCACTATCCGCGGTGAAATGGAGGAGATCTTCGGCGGGGTGCGCGACGAACTGAACGACTTCGACCAGTTTGAGCGCACTCACCTCCGCGAACTCGGCGAGGCGCTCGACACCATCGGGCGCGTGAACACTTCCCTGGTCGTCGGCGGCACTTCGCTCACTTACATCGCCCTGCTGGTCGCATGCCTTTTCATCCTCCGCGACATCGCCGTCCGCCGCCAGGCGGAGCAGACGCTCGAAGTCGAGCGGAACCTCTTGAGAAGCATCATGGATACGATCCCGGATTTGATCTTCGTGATGGATCCGCACGGGCGCTACACGCGCGACAACGCCGCGCACCGCAGGCAGCTCGGTGTGCGGAGCGAGAGCGATGTGATCGGGCTGAAAAACAGCGACCTTTTTCCCGCGGAACTTGCCGCGCGATTCACCGCCGACGACGCAGCGGTCATCTCCGGGGGAAAAACAATGCTCAATGTCGAGGAGCCGGCGCGGACGAGAGACGGCACGGAGATCTGGCTCGAAACCACCAAGGTTCCGCTTCGGGATGCGGAGGGAAAGATCATCGGCCTTGTCGGCGTGAGCGCCGACATCACCCGGCGGCATGCGGACGAGCAGAGGCTCCGGCACTTTGCCAGCGCCCTCCAAAAATCGAACGAGGAACTTCAAAACTTCGCCAGCGTGGCCTCGCACGACTTGCAGGAACCGCTTCGCAAGATCCAGGCGTTTGGCGACCGCCTCCGCTCGCGCAATGCCGGGGAGCTGAGCGAGGCCGGTCGCGACTACCTGAACCGCATGCTCGATGCCGCGAACCGGATGCAGACACTCATCCAGGATCTCCTCAAGCTCTCCCGCGTGACCACCAGGGCGCAGCCATTTGAAAGATGTTCCCTCGATGATGTCGTCCGCGGGGTGCTGAGCGACCTTGAGGTAAAAATCGCCGCTTCCCGCGCACGGATAACCGCATCAGGGCTTCCCACCATCGAGGCCGACGCGACGCAGATGCGGCAGCTCTTCCAAAACCTGACCACCAACGCGCTGAAATTCCAGCACCCCGGCACTTCGCCGGAAATCACGATCACCGCCCGCACCTCCGACAACCTCAACGGCGAACTCCAGCAAATCCCCCCCGGTACAAAAATCTGTGAAATCCGCGTGGCGGACAATGGCCTTGGCTTCGACCAGCAGTTTGCCGAGCAGATCTTCAGCCCTTTCAAGCGCCTGCACGCCCGCACCGAATACGAGGGCAGCGGAATCGGCCTCACCGTCTGTCGGAAAATTACGGATCGCCATCACGGCAAAATCACGGCAGAAGGCAGCGAGGGAAAAGGTGCCGCCTTCATCGTCACCCTCCCGGTCAAACAACTACCAAGCTATGAGCGCAGAGACTAAACCAATCACGATCCTGATGGCCGACGACGATCCCGACGATCGCCTCCTCACCGCCGACGCACTGAAGGAAGCCCGTCTCATCAACGACATCCGCTTCGTCGAAAACGGAGAGGAACTCCTCGAATACCTCCGCCGCACGGGAAAATTCGCCGAGCCTGCAGATGCGCCGCGCCCCGGCCTGATCCTCCTCGATCTGAACATGCCGCGAAAAGACGGCCGCACCGTGCTGAAGGAACTCAAGCAGGATGCGGAACTGCGGACGATCCCTGTCGTTGTACTCACCACCTCGAAGGACGACGAGGATGTCTATCGCAGCTACGACTTGGGCGTGAACAGCTACATCGTAAAGCCGGTCACATTCGAGGCGCTCGTGGACATCCTCCAGACGCTGGAGAAATACTGGTTCGAAATCGTCGAACTTCCACCGACGCGCGAATAGATTGCATGCTGCCCCCACACACGGAATGCCGCCTCCCAATCTGCATGCGATTTTAACTTTCCCATCGAGTCCATTTCGGGCATATCCACCCACGTCCTCCATGTCGCGTTAGCACACCCGACTTGCGAGGATAAACACACAGAAAGGAAAGCCAATGGGAACAAAAATCACAAAGACCGAAGGGCGGCTTGCGAAGGCCGCCAAAACCGCCACAACCACACCAAAGCGCAAGGTCGCCGTGTCCGTCCCAGCATCGGGGAGACGCAGGCAACCGGCGGAAAAATCCGCGAAGCCACGCACCGAAATCACCACGGAACTCATTGCGCTGCGGGCATATTTCATCAGCGAGCAACGAGCAGCAGCGTGCATCCCTGGCGACTCGCTCTCCGACTGGTTTGAAGCAGAGCGGCAACTCATCGCAGAGCAGCAATAGCCACCCGATCCCCAGCGCGGACAAACAGGGCCGCGGCGCTGGGTTCGGGTGCCGTTTTGCCTTTCGCTTCCGCCCTGCCTCCGCGATGAAGCACGCATGAATTCACTCATTGCATTGTTGATTGGGGCTGTCGGGGGAGTCGTCGCCGCCCTGTGCGGTGTTGGCGGCGGCATCATCATGGTGCCTGCATTTGTTTTGATTTTGAAAATGGAACAGCGGCTCGCCGTTGCCACATCGCTCGCGGCGATCATCCTCACAGCACTGGCAACCAGCGCAAAAAACCACACCAACGGCCTGATTGACTGGAGGGTCGCCCTGCCGTCCGGCCTCGCGGGAGCGGTTGTCGGCTGGTTCGCAGCCGACCTCCTGAAAAAACTGCAGGACGTGACGCTCACGAGAATCTTCGCGACTCTGGTCATCGTCATCGGAGCGCAAATGTGGATTCAATCGTTTAAGAAGGACCTCTCATCAATCGGTGAAAAAGTAGAAATTTCTCCGAATCATAAAAAAAACTGAAATAGTTGTTGCCGCCTTCAATGATGCGGTTATGGTGCCGCCAGAGTTTGAAAGAACTCAAAGTGTTCTGGGGGGAACAGCGGCCTTCTGGTGTCATCGATACCGGGGGGCCGCAATTTTTTGTACTGAATTCCCCATCTTCACTTTCCAGAAATACCCCTCGCCAGCCGCGGAGAGTCGTGCCAGCGTCCGCACCCTTTTATGAAAATCAAAATCGTCCAACCCCTCATCTTCAGCATCGCAACCGCAACACTCGCCATCGCGGCGGAACCCGCACCAGAGGGCGCGGATCCCAAGGCCACGACGCCTCCCGCGCCCGCAAAAGCTGCCGAGGACGAGGTGGTGGCAACTGTGGATGGCGATCCCATCAAACGCTCGGAAGTGAATGCTGCAATCTCGCAGATGATGGCACAGCGCGGAATGCCCCCAAACGCGATCCCGGCCGCCCAGCGTGAGATGCTTGTGCGCAACATGATTGATGACCTCGTCGCTGATAAGCTCGTCACGAAGGCGAGTTCAGAGATCAAGGTCGCGGACGCGGACGTGGATTCGGAATTTGCCAAAATCCGCAAGACCTTCCCCGGCACCGACGAGGATTTCGCAAAACAAGTCACGCAGGCGGGACTGACGCTCGAAAAACTCAAAGGCGACATCCGCGAGCGCACCAAAAAGCGCACGTGGCTGGATGGCAAGATCGAGGGCAAATTTCCAATCCCCAGCGACAAGGACGCAAAGGATTTCTATGACAAGAACCCCCAGCATTTCGAGCAACCGGAACTTGTCCGTGCGAGCCACATCCTTTTCCTCGCCGATAAACAAGCGACGCCAGCGCAGATAACCGCGGCGATGAAGAAGGCGGAAGGCGCCATCGTCCGCGCGAAGACGGAGGATTTTTCCAAGCTCGCCGGTGAACTGAGCGAGGATCCAGGCTCCAAGACTCAGGGCGGAGACCTGAATTTTTTCCCGCGTGACGGAAAGATGGTCGAGGAGTTCGCGGCGGCAGCCTACAAGCTGAAAAAAGGCGAGGTTTCATCCGAGCCCGTCCGCTCACAGTTCGGCTACCACGTCATCAAGGTCACCGACCACAAGCCAGCGGAGAAGCAGCCCTTCGACGGCGTGAAGCCAAAGATTGTTGATTTCCTCGGTCGTGAAAAGAAAGCCGCTGCGATCAACGTCGTGATTGATGACCTCAAGAAAAACGCGAAGGTGAACGTCTTGATCGCACCGCCGCAACCACCCGAGAAAGTTGCAACCCCTCCTGTCTCGCTTCCCGGGGAAAAGCCTGCGACCGAGACCAAGCCTGTGCGAAAGCCAGTCGAAGCAGTGACCCCGCCGGTAAGTGCGCCCGTGAAGCCGGATAAGAAGAAAAATGCGCCTGTGAAACAGGACAACAAGAAAAATTAGAAAAGCAGGGCTGCCCGGCCTCCGCGGCTTTCACCGCATGGCAGAGCATGCACGGAGTTTTCCAGAAAATTCTCCCCGGGCAGGGCGGAGGGCCTCAGCATCTCGATCCTTCGGTGATCCGGCGCTCCGAGTCGCCAGCATGGAGGCCAGTTTCAGCCCCTGATTCCTCGGCTCCTGCCTACTGCTTCGGCGGCTCGGGTTTTTTCTCCTCCGGCTTCGGCGCGGCGGCTGGCGGCTTCGGTGGCTCGGGTTTTTTCTCCTCCGGCTTCGGCGCAGCGGGCGGCAACGCCTTGTCCCAGCCCCGGTCAATTTTCAACGCCGGCAATGCCTTGGCGAGCGCATCCGCACCCGCGTCAGTCACCTTCGTGTTATAAAGGTAAATCCGTTTGAGCGACTTCAATCCATGCAGCGCCGCAAGTCCTGCATCCGTCACGCTCGTGTTAAAAAGATTCAGCGATTCCAGCTTCTGGAGCCCCTTCAAATGCGCCAGCCCCGCATCATCCACTTTGCTCGAAGAAAGATTCAACTTCACCAGCGCCTTCAATCCCGCCACTGCGGCCAGATCCGCCGCACCCAGTTCCATCCCCGCCAAATCCAGTTCGATCGTTGCGGGCAGCTTTGCGATCAGCGCGAAAGCAGCGGCATCCGGTTTCTCAAGGCCACGGAAGCTCACATACCGCCAGTTTAAATTTGCAGCGATCGGCTGCACCAGCGCACCTCGCTTGATCAAATCGGCTGCGGCTGCCTCTTCCTCCGGCTTCGGCGCGGGCCCAGCGTCCACCTTTTCCTGGGAATAAGCTGTGTTCAGTGACAACAGTAGCACCAGCGACAAGATAGTGGAGAGCAGACGATGGATATTCATGGCTGGGAGCACTAGCATGCCCAACCCCGGTTGAGGAAGGTGCTTTTTCTGCCGTCGCTATCCGGAAAAATTCAGACCTCCGATCAGCCGAAGCCCCTCGATGGTCAGGTTCGCATGGATCGTCTCGATCTCCGGAACGCCAGCCGCGATCAACTCCGCGTAGCCGCCCGTCGCCACCACTTTCAACCGCTTCACTCCAAGGCCGGCGCGGATTTCCACCAGAATCTGCCGCACCAGCCCCCGGTAGCCATACACCGCTCCGGCAAGCATCGCGTGGCGCGTAGTCTTCCCGATCGCGCCGGGCGGTTCCAGCAGCGCGATTCGCGGAAGCAGCGCCGTCCGCGTGTGCAAATAGTCCGTCATCGCCTCCAGTCCGGGAGCGATTACTCCGCCGATGTATTTTTTCGCCGGGCTCAGGATGTCGAAAGTCACCGCCGTCCCGAAATCCACGACCACGCACGGCGCGCCATAAAATGCTGCGGCGCTCGCCGCGTTCGCAAGCCGGTCCGCGCCGATGCTGCGCGGCTTCGGGTAGTCAATCCCAACGCCGAGCCGGCTGCGGTGGCCCACGGAGTGCAGCGGGATTCCGTCGAGGCACCGTGCGATCAGCGCACCCTTCAGCGGCACGACGCTGCACATCACCACCCGCGCAAATTTCCACCCACGCAGGACCCCGCGCAGCGCGGCCGCATCGAGCCCGGACGTGCGCACCTTCCGCACAGGCCCTATTTCATCGCGGGAAGAAAGCGCGAACTTCGTGAAGGAATTGCTGTTATCAATCAGCAAGAATTCGGCGGATGGCATAGTGCGAAGCTGAATCGGCGGGCGGAGAAAAGTCGAACGCCGATTGCGGCATGGCCATCCCCGGATCGGGTGATGTGAGCAACTTCCATCAAAAATCCTCCCGATTCCTCACACGCACCCAATGTCGTTTTGAACGACGTGTTCCCGTCGGCAAGGTGACTTTCGGCGGCTCTGGCCACTTTGCGGGCAGCCCCACCGCAGGTCGCACGAAATCTACGCCGCTTCCTTGTCCTGCTTCTTGCGGATGACGGGGGATTTTTTCCCCTCTACCACGGCGCGATTGACTGTGACATCCGCAATGTCATCGCGGCTGGGAATTTCATACATCACATCGCACATGACCCGCTCGAAAAGCGAGCGCAGCGCCCGCGCCCCGGTGCCGCGCTTGACTGCGGCCTCGGCAAATGCGCGGAGCGCGTCCTTGGTGACGCTGAGGCCGACGCCCTCCATCGAGAGGAGCTTCTGATACTGCTTCACGAGGGCATTCTTCGGCTCGGTGAGAATGGAGACAAGCTCGTCCTCGGTCAGCGGATCCAGCGCCGTCGTCACGGGGAGACGGCCGATGAATTCCGGGATCATCCCAAAACGGAGCAAGTCCTCCGGCTCGCAGAAACGCAGGATCTCGCTCGGGTGAACCTCGGCCTCCTTGACGTCCTCCTGGCTTTTCACCGGCGACCCAAATCCGAGGATTTTTTTTCCGCGGCGGCGCTCGATGATTTTGTCGAGACCGACGAATGCACCACCGCAGATAAAGAGGATTTTTTCGGTGCTGACCTGGATGTATTCCTGATGCGGGTGCTTGCGCCCACCCTGCGGCGGGACGTTGCACGTGCTGCCCTCGAGGATCTTCAAAAGCGCCTGCTGCACGCCTTCACCACTCACATCACGGGTGATGGAGACGTTCTCGGTCTTGCGTCCGATTTTATCAATCTCATCAATGTAAACGATGCCGCGTTCCGCGCGCTTCACATCGTAGTCGGCAGCCTGGAGCAGGCGGAGGATGATGTTCTCGACGTCCTCTCCCACGTAGCCGGCCTCGGTGAGCGTCGTCGCATCCGCGATGCAAAACGGGACATCGAGAATGCGCGCGAGCGTACGCGCGATGAGGGTCTTGCCGCTCCCTGTGGGCCCGATGAGAAGGATGTTGCTCTTGTCAATTTCCACCTCCGAAAGCGGATCAAGGCCGACAGTCGCCTCGCTGCCAATGCTCTGGTTGTGGAGAATGCGCTTGTAGTGATTGTGGACGGCCACGCTGAGAGTCTTCTTCGCGGCCTCCTGGCCGATGACGTAGTTGTCGAGCTGCCGGCGGATTTCCGCGGGCTTCGGCACACGGAGCTGCGTGCTGTGCCTGCGCGCTTCCTCGGTGAGTTCCTTGTCGAGGATTCCTTTGCAGACATTGATGCACGAGTCGCAGATATAAACGCCCGGACCGGCGATGAGTTTGCGAACCTCCGCGTGGGATTTCCCGCAGAAGCTGCACATAGTGAGATTGGAAGCGCGTGCCATTGGGCTGTTTATAGTCAGTTCGGCTCGGAGAAAAAGGGTGTTTTTTCGATCTTCAAGCAACAACCGTTCACAAGAGCGACATTTCTTCGCCCACGCCGCCACACCCGTGGGCTTGAAATCAGGGCCGCATGTTGACGGTGTTGCCTCTTTGCAGTGCCACCCCGAGGCGCAAGGTTTCTCTCGCAAATGCACCTGGGGAATGGTTGCTTGTGCGCGCCATGCACCTTCTCAGGCTTCTCATCTTTCCATGCCTGCTGCTTCTCACCGCCCGCGGAGCAGAGAAGGAGGGGGTCATTTTCAAGCAGCGTTACACCCCCGGCCATCGCTACCACCAGACGACGTCCATGACCCAGCAACTGGACCTCGACCTCGGGACCCAGCGCATGGATCAGGAAATGAGCATGTCCGTCGGCATGGATGCGGTCGTGACTCAGCACGAGGATCTCAAAAGCAAGCGCGTCACCGTGAAATACGACCGCGCAGCAGTCAGCATGAACTCGCAGGGGGAGAAATTCAGCTTCGACTCGCAAAATCCCGATGCTGCCAACAGCGGGCCGCTGGCAATGTTCGGAAAGGTCGTCGGGAAAAGCTTCAAGGTCGTGTTCAACTCCGATGATGAAGTCGCCCGCGTGGAGAACCTCGACGAAACCCTGGACACGCTCTCGGGGGCTGATCCACTCGGAGCGAGCATGTTTCGCGAGATGTTCAACGAAGAGTCCGTGAAGCGGATGCTCCAGCAGTCCGTCTTGCGATCGCCTGAGCGGCGCTCGATCAGGGTCGGCGAAGGCTGGCCGTTCGAGCAAGAGATGAACCTGCCTGGCATTGGAAAACTCAACATCAAAGGCCGCTACACCTTCACCACCATGGTCGAACACAACGGCGTAAAATGCGCCGAGGTCCGCGCCTCCGCGGAGATTCTGCTCGATACGACCAAAAAGAGCGGGTCACCGGAGGAAAATCAAACCGTCGTGCAGCAGATGAAAATGAAGCTCGAACAGGGCAGGCTCCAGGGGGTGATCTACTACGACCCGGCGATTGATTTCACCCGCGAACTCGAGATCGAGCAACGAATGACGCTCACGGCCACCGTGCCCGATGGCACCGGCAAGTCGCTGCGCCTTCCCATGCGGCAGATCCTGCGCATGAAGCTGGATGCCTTCGGACCGATCCCCAAGCCAGCGCCAATACAGGCACCGGAAGAATAGACCAGCGGCGGCGCCCCCGCCTTTGACAACTGCCTTTTTCCGCGTCCAGGCTGCACGTCGCTTGCCTCGCGCCCCTCATTCTGCCAAGCGTCACCACAACGCATGATCGAACTCATCCGCGACATCCACAAAGCCTGCCAGGCAGCACGACGCCCTGCGATCTCGTTCGAATTCTTTCCGCCGAAAACCGACGATGGCGACCGCGCGCTCCTGGGCAAAACCATGCCGGCCCTCATGTCGCTTAAACCGGACTACTGCTCAGTCACCTATGGGGCAGGCGGCAGCACTCGCGAAAAAACGCTGTCCATCGTCGACGCCATCCAGCGCGAGCACGGCCTCACCGCGATGATGCACCTCACGTGCGTCGGCTCCACGCGCGATCAGCTTCGCGAAGTGGTTCTCCAAGCCCGCTCCCTCGGGATCAAAAATTTCCTCGCCCTCCGCGGCGATCCACCCGGCGGCACCGGCCCCTGGGTCGCGACCGAGGGCGGCTTCCAATATTCCCGCCAGCTCGTCACCTTCCTGGGCGAGCTCGGCGGCCTTTCCATCGGCACAGCCGGCTTCCCCGAGGGGCACATGGCGCAGGCCGCCGGCAAGCTCGTGGACTGGCAGCACCTCCGCGAAAAAATTGACGCCGGCGCCGACTTCGTCATCACACAGTTGTTCTTCGACAATGACGATTACTTCCGTTTCGCAGACCACATGACGAAAGAGCTTGGCGTCACCGTCCCCCTCATCCCCGGCATTTTTCCCGTGCTCTCCGCGCGCCAGACAAAAAAGTTCACCGACATGTGCGGCGCCCGCCTTCCCGCGCCTTTCACCCGCCGCCTCGATGAACTCGGCGACGACGACGCAGCCGTGGCCGATTACGGGATCGAATACGCTACGCAACAGTGCCGTGCCCTGCTCGACTTCGGGGTGCCAGGGCTCCACTTCTACACCCTGAACAAAGCGCACGCGACGACCTCCGTCGTTCGAAACCTTGGCCTGGCGAAGTAGCCGCGCGAACCCGCTTGGCACAATCAACGGGGCACGCTCCATCCCTCACCCGCGCACAGCACACGGAAGGGTTGCGAGAGCCTCTTGCACTCAGGGATGAACAGCTCGCCGGGGTCTGCGGTGTTGAACTCAAACATCTCGAAATGGTGCGGCACCACCCATCGCGCCCCAATCTCCAAAGCGAGTTGCGCGGCCTCGCGTCCGTCGAGATTCCCGGCCACACGACGCTCAGGCCGGTTGCCGTTGATCGGCAGAAACGCCACATCCACCCCGTGCTCCACGAGCCTTTCTGCCAGGCCGGGATACAGCACCGTGTCGCCGCTGTGGTACAACGCCCAAGGACCGCGTCGGATCACGTAACCAAGAAAATGGTGGTGGCCTTCGGCATCGGTTCTGAGTTCGTTGTGCGCCGAGGCAATTCCGGTGATCTGCCAGCCCGCGACGACTACGGTGCTCCCATCGTCCATGCCGACCGGCCAGCCTTCCTCGCAGCCGAGCCTTTCCGCGACAAACGCTCGGTTTGCCCCAGGGATCACAAATTGCACGCCCTGGTTTGCGGCGAAAACCGGCTTGAGCGTTT
Source organism: Prosthecobacter debontii (assembly GCA_945861385.1). Lineage (GTDB taxonomy): Bacteria > Verrucomicrobiota > Verrucomicrobiia > Chthoniobacterales > Chthoniobacteraceae > SXWH01. The sequence goes on along the minus strand of CAMAUI010000081.1, from coordinate 6,137 downwards.
CCGCGTCGAGATGATCGGTGTGGTTGTGCGATGAGGTGACGACGCTGATCCCGCGGAGGCGCGCGGGATCCACGACACGTTGCGTCATGCGCGTATGCGGTTTGTCCGTCCCTGCGTATTTGACCGTCAGCGAATCGGAGAGGTAGGGATCGAGAAGTAGCAGACCGCCGCCATGTCGGACGAGGAAACCGCTTTGCCCCAGCCACCACACGCGCAGTTCATCCGCGGACTCCGCGGGACGCGCGACATCAGCGAGGAAGGCCTCGTCTTTGGCAAAAGGAACGATCATCGGCGCGGAATACCGCGGACCGTGGGCGGCGTCGAGGCGGCTACCATGACGCAAGGCGCAGGATGCCGCGCAACGGAATGCGCGCCCAGCGGGGACGATTGTTGAGTTCGTAAAGAAGCTCGTAGCCAGCCTTGGCGACAAGCTGGGCGCGCAACGCCGCGGAGAATGCTGCCGCGGAGGAAGGCAGAAAGCCGCAGTCTTTCGCGCCCTCGATGTAAGCGGCGAGAAAGATCACACCAGCCCAGTGCGACCAGTAATCCGCGTGCGACTCCATGCCCCCCGCACTCTTCAGCAACGCAGCCTGGGCGGCGTAGTCGAAGGAACGAAGCATCCCGGCGACATCCTTCAGCGGGGATTGCTTTGCGCGTCGCTCCGCAAGCGGACGCGCGGGCTCCCCCTCGAAATCAATGATGAGAAAGTCCCGCCCAGTCCACAACACCTGCCCCAGATGATAGTCTCCGTGAACGCGGATGTCCCAGCCATCCGGCGGCTGCGATGCGGCGGCTGCGAAGCTGGCGAGAACCTGATCCTCCCTCTCCAACACCCGCGCCGCGTCCTGGCGCATTTCCGCAGGCAGAGTTTCCATCGCATCACGCAGCGAGCGGAAAGACGCGGCGGTCTGGGAACGCATCACATCGAAGCAGACACGCTGTCCCTCCGCAGAAACAGCCTGCGGCGAAAAATCACGATCCTCGCACCCCGATGCGAGGCAGCGGTGCAACGCAGCGGTCCGTTCGCCAAGCAATCGTGCCGACTCGGCATAATCGCCCATCGAATGAATGACCGATCCGGGTATTCCACCCACCGCATCCTCGAACTGCGATGCCTGCGGGCTCGGCGGCAATTTGTCGGCCCTGCTGAAAAACACATCCAGGGCGGACATCGTGAACTGCCAGGCATCTATGGATCCGGCAACAAACTGCGAGAGAATGCCGAGGCTGGTTTGCACGCCGTCCTTTCCAGTGTGCAGCAATCCACCGGCGAGCGCAGGCGTGTGCGCGAAACCGCGCGCGGAAAGGAAGCGCCCGATCTCCAGGTCCGGATGCACCCCCGGCTCGATGCGGCGAAAAAATTTCAGGATGAGCTTGTCCCCAAAAAGGATCGCTGTGTTGCTGTGCTCCGCGCCCGAGACGCGCGGAAGCAGGGGCGCATCACCCATCCGCCCGAGCGCAGGCGTTGCAAACATCGTGAGCGCCCCGTCTTCCCCGCTCCACGTCTCCCCGGCGGCAATTCCGCCGAGCAGGGCGTTTGCAAATCCGGCGCTCGCAGCAGCATCGAAGAGCACGCATTCCTCCGCCCGGTCCTCGATGCGAAGCCTCGCGATGACAAACTGCGGGGGCAGCGCGGGAGCCTCCGCAGCGGGAACCAATGCGACGGGCAACTGGTAATGCTCTGATGCGGCGCTCTCGTATTCGACTTTCAAAAGCAGGATGCCCGCACACTCCAAGCTGCCCGGCACGGGAAACCACGACTGCACAGCAAGCGAACGGATGCGACGCGCTTTGCCGCCAAACCAGCGCCGTTCGCGGACATGTGCGAGCAGGCACGACTCGAATTCACCGCCGCCTTCGAGAAGCTCCGTCCACTGCGAGCGAACAGCGGGTAATTGAGTTGGGGCTGGCATTGCGCGGGGATTCAGGCAAGCCCGCGCCGTTCGCGCACAGAGCGGACGCCAGCCGCCATGTTCACGAGCTTCTGCTTCGCGGCCCAGCGCGCGGTCTGCGAGAGACCGCAGTCGGGCGCGAACGCGAGCCGTTCCGCGGGTGCGTGCTGGAGGCAAAGCTCCACGCGCCCGGCGATGTCGGCAGGCGTTTCGATGTAGTAGCTTTTTACATCCACGATGCCCACGGCCACATCGCGGCGCTTCGCGATTTCGCCGATGATCGCGATCTCGGCAAACTCGCGGCTGGCCATCTCGACGTGGATTTCGTCCGCCGCGAAATCGAGGAACGCCGGGAACATTGGCGCGTATTTCCGCAGCCCGACCGCGCGGCCCTTGAAATTCCCGAAGCACAGATGCGTGGAGAGCCGGCACTTCCCCACCGCGGGCTCCACGGTGCGATTGAAGATGTCCACGAACCGCCGCGGATATTCACGGTGCGCGTAGCAACTCATGCTCGGCTCGTCCACCGAGACCTCGGCGCAGCCCGCCGCGACCAGCGCCTCGATTTCGGCGCGCACGACCGGCAGCAGCGCCTCGGTGATCGCATAGCGATCGGGATATTGTGCATTCGGCACCAGCCGACCCGAGAGCGTGTATGGGCCGGGGACGGAAGCCTTCAGTGTGACTGCCGCCTGCCGCGTGCCGATCGCGGATCGAGCCACCCGTTTCAACCGCTCGTATTCCTCCACCGCCCCAAGTCCGCGCGGGGCGCGGAGTTCGCCGGTGATCGGATGCTTTCCGCGCTGATCGTGCGCGGGAGGCCCCCAACGGCGGGGCTGCGCGCCTTCGAGTTCGATGCCTTCGATGAAGCCGTAAAAAGAGAGGTTGAAATCAAACCGCGTCTGCTCGCCGTCCGTGATGACATCGAGCCCGGCGGCGAGCTGGTCATTCACCGCGGCGAGGACAGCGTCGTCCTGCATCTCGGCGATATCGTCCCTGCCAAACGATTCCAGGTGCTGACACGCGTGTTCGAGCCAGGCTGGGAACGGGTGGCTGCCGATGACAGTCGTGCGGAGTGGTCGCGGTTGCATGCGGGTGAACTACGCAACGTGAACGCGATGCGCGAGCGGAAGTTCGAGGGCTCAGCCCGGCCCTTCGGTGGTGACTGATGTTGCGCGACCTGCTCCACTCCATGAGGGCGCTCCAATTTACACGTCATGAAGCTTGCCGATCCAGTCCTCGAGAAACTTTTGCAGAAGGCGTACTCGGCTGAGCGGGCGGCGGCGTTTGCCTACATCGGCCATGCAAACTCGCTCAGGGATCCGGCGGCAAAGATCGCGGTGAAGCAAATCGAAGAGGACGAGTGGAGGCATCGCGAAAACGTCCTGGGGCTGATGCAGCGGTACGGGGTGCCCGTTTCGCGACGTTACGAGATCCGGTATTACCTCATTGGAAGGATCATTTCCGCGAGCTGCCATGTGATCGGGAGGTTCATGCCGTTTTTTTTCGCGGGAAAACTGGAGAGCGGGAATGTGTGCGAGTATTTCGTGATGCTGCGCCGCTTCCACTCGCTGGGCATCGAGGAGCATGACGAGATGCTTTACGAGATGGGGATGAAGGAAAAGGAGCACGAGATCTACTTCCTGGACCAGATTAGGACGAGCAGGCTGCTCCCATTTTTCCAGCGGCTATTCTCGTGGGGTGCCGGCACCAGTGCGAACGATGTGGACTTGCAGAGGAAGCGCCCGGTGGAGGAGTCGGCGGATTACTGCAAAGGATACAAGGCGCCGGAGAAGACCGCCGAGTGACGATCCGACGCACTCGAATCGGTGTGTGCGGGGCGGTGGCCTGTGGCGCGGGCTACGGCTTCACGACGTTGAGATCGGTGTCGTAAAGGATGACTTTGCCGAGCTTCTCGAGATCGGGGCGGATCTGCTTCGCTTCGCCAACCACGACGATCGCGATGTTTTCGGTGCTGATGTATTTTCGTGCCAGCGAGAGCGCGGCTTCCGGGGTCACGGTGGCCATGCGTCTGGCGTAGCTTTTGTAGAAATCCGGAGCGAGATCGTAGAGCCAGATGTCCTGCACGCGCGACGCGACGCGCGCGGCGTTTTCGAGGCTGAGGAGGTAGTTGCCGACGTTGTACTGGCGCTGGAGGGCGAGTTCGTCCTCGCCGACGGGCTCGGTGCGGATGCGGTTCATCTCGGCGAGGATTTGCTTGATCGCGGGCGCGGTGACTTCGTTCCGCGTCTGTGCGGTCGCTTGGAAATAACCGGCCTCGGCGTTGTAGCCGAAGGCGGAACTGCTGCCGTACGTGTATCCATGCGTCTCGCGAAGGTTCTGGAAAAGCCGGCCGCTGAAGCCGCCGCCGAGGGTGGAGTTCACGACGTTCACCTCCGGAAGATCCGGGTATTTTCGCGGCGGAGCGAGATGGGTGACGATGATGTTGCTCTGCACGCTCGGGCTGAGGTCGAGGAGGTGGATGGTAACGCCTTTGAGCGGCTGCGGGGCCTCCTTTTTTATCACAGGGACCTTCTTCGCCTCCCATGTGGCGAAGGTCTTCCCGATCTTTGCGATGATTTCCGCGGCCTTTACGTCGCCGACCACCGCGATGCTGGCGGTGTTGGGCGCAAACCAATCGCCGTGGAATTTCACGAGGTCGTCGCGCGTGATGCTCATGACGCTTTCCGGGGTGGTGGTTGCGCCGTAGGGATGCGCGCCAAAAAGCACTTTGTTCATCAGCAACCCCGCCAGGCTGCCGGGTTCCTTCTTCGCCGCGATCAGCGTGGAGAGCGTGCGCTTCTGCTCCTTCGCGAACTGTTCCTGCGGAAATGCCGGGCGCAGCGCGGCGTCGGCGAAAAGCTCGAGGAGCCTGTCAGTGGACTTTGTGAGGCCGGAGATGGAGAGGCTTGTGGAATCCGGGCCGGCGGAGGCCTCGAGTTTCGCTCCGAGCGAATCCACTGCTTGTGCGAATGCGGTGGAATCGAGGCTGGCGGTGCCGCGGTTCAGGAGCGCGGCGGTGAGGTCTGCGAGGCCCGGCTTGCTGCCATCGAGTGCGCTTCCGGCCTTGATCGAGAGACGCAGGGAAATGGTCGGTTTCCGGTCGTCTTCAATCACGAATACTTTCAGTCCGCTCGGCAGTTCGTGTGTGGTGGCGTCAGGAAATGCGGCCTCGGGAGCGGGCCCAGGCTGGGGCTTCTTCGTGCGATCAATGTCGGCGCGGGCGAGCGGCGCAAGTGCGAGGGTGGCGAGGAAAAGTGTGCGGAGCATGGTGGTGAATTATTTGGTGGCTTTTGGCTTCGGGGCGATTGGAGCGGATGCGCGTTTTCGTTTCCGCAGATCGTCGGCGCTTTGTTCCTTCGGCGATCCGTCGTCAGGCGGGGCAACGGGCTTGTCCAGCGCGGGTGCGGCGGGGACGGGGTAGTGGATGACGCGGGCTTTTTCCGGGACGAAATACTTTTTCGCAACTCGCTGGAGATCCTCGCGCTTCACGACGAGGTAGCGATCCAGTTCCTTGTTCACCTCGGCGGTGTCGCCAAAAAAAAGCCGCGCGTTCGCGAGGTTCTTTGCGCGGTTCATCATCGAGCCGTTGCTGTTGGCGATCTCGGTTTCCTTTTGATTCAGCGCCTTCTGGAATTCCACGTCGGTGACACCGTCGGCTTTCACTTTTTCCACCTCCTCGGTGATGAGCCTGTCGAGCTGTTCAAGCGTCACGCCGCGCTGGCCGGTGGCAAAGACGCCGACGACGCCCGCCTTTTCAAACAGCACCGGGAAAGCCTCCGCGGCGAGCGCGACCTGCTCCTTGTCCACGAGGCGGCGGTAAAGGCGCGAACTGCGTCCGCTGGCGAGGATGTTCGCGAGCAGGTCGAGCGCGCAGGCGTCGGCATGAGTCTGCTCGCAGCCGGGCCACGCGTGGAGCGAGGCGGGAAGGGGGGTTTTGCGTTCCTCGACGACGAGAGTTTTCGGTGCAGTGAACTCCGGCAGCTTCACATCAGGCCGCGGTGGCGCGGCGCCTTTCGGGATGGGGCCGAAGTAATCGGCGACGAGTTTCCGTGTGGCCTCGATGTCAATGTCACCGGCGATCGCGAGCGTGGCGTTGTTCGGCACGTAGTAGAGTTTCCAGAAGTCGCGGAACTCCTCGATCTTCGCCTGGTCAATGTACTGGGCGCTGCCAATCGGCGTCCATGCGTAAGGTGTGCCGGCGAAGACCAGCCCGCAGAGCTTCTCGAAGAGCGACCCGTAAGG
>CAMAUI010000080.1 GCA_945861385.1 Prosthecobacter debontii | reverse complement strand
TCCGCCGCCGCCTTCTCCGCCACGGTGAGGCGCGTCTTCATCGCCACGAGCTTCGCCGCCGCCTCCTTCACCGGCGCAGTTGCTACTTCGAGCGCCTTCTTCGCCGCGGTCACGGTTTCATTCCCGATGCCGGGTTGCTCGATCGTGCCTATGACCGCGCTCCTCACTTTCGCCGCCTCCGCCTTCTTCGCCGTGAAATCCGCCTGCAATTCCTCCACCCGATCCTCCGCAGCGTGTGCAACAGGCTTTGCCACCCCAGCCGGCAGCCACTTCGCATTTTTCAGACGGTCAAGATCAGCCGACAGGGCGCGTGTTTTCTTCTGCTGCGCCCGCACCGTTTTTTCCGCGGACTCCACCGCAGCCGCATGCTCTTTCGCCGCCTGCGCCGCGCCGGTGTAGCCCGGTTCCTCCTTCGCCCATTCCGCCGCCAGCTTCGCGTGCCGCTCCTGGATGCCGGGCTCGTTGGCATATTGCGGGTTCGCAGCCGCCTTCTCCGCAATTTCGAGTTGCTTCCGCAGCGATTCCGTCCTCTTTTGCGCCGCCGTCCAGCCTTCCAGCACCGGACGGCCCGCGGCTTTCATTTCCGCCACTGCCGCCGCGGCCTCATCCGCCGCCCGCCGTTGTTCACCGATGTTCGCGGAAATTCGCTTTTGCTCCACGAATGCCTCATCCGGACCGAATGGAATCCTCTGCCCGGCCGCACCCACCGCATACCGCTCGCCCGTCTCCCGGTCGAGGTGCAGCTTCCCGGTCTTCTCGAGGTCTTGCGCGAGATGGCGTATCATCGCGCCGCTGAGATACACCCCGCCGGAAAGCACCTGCCGGACAGCCAGCAACAACTCAGGCCCATTGGCCGACTTCCGGACGAAGCCGTGCGCCCCCGCAAGGATTGCTTCAGGCGCATGCCTGACCTCGTCGCAACTGGAAAAGACGAGAATGCGAAGCTCCGGAAATTTTGCCTTGAGCGCGCGCACGACCTCCAGCCCATGGGTGACATCATCCGCGATCTCAAGCATCACGAGGCTCGGACGGCTTCGCGAAACCAACGAAATGGTTCCATCCAGTTCTGGCGCATGTCCCTTCGACACGAGATCCGCTTCCCCGCCCAGCAGGATGCCGATCCATCCTCAACCATCGGATGCCCATCCATGACCAACACCCCCGCGAGGGCGTTGGTGGCGGGCTTCCGTCTCCGGGGCGCGTAGCTTCGCACCACCTGGGCGGGCGGGAGAACCTTCAAGGGCGCAAGATCGTCCAGTGAGGATCTGGCCAGATGTCGTGGTGTGCGGGCGGTCGTGGGAACTTCGGGATGCACGGCATCTCCAGGCGTGCTTGCGGACTGAGTGGGAATGTTGGATGGGATTTTCAAAGGGAATTACGCGCTCAACGCGGCGTCGGAATGCTGAACGCTCGCGGCAAAAATCGTCAAGCGCATTGTGCCCACCATCGAAATCAAGCAGACCATCCCGGCTGAAAAGCAAGACGCTCGCATCCGGAATTTCGGCCGCGCTTGCGCCCGCCACTCCGGGCACCCGACCACTCACCCCGCGATCAGACCTCCGCCTCGGTTCGTGTTTATACTTGGAACAAGTCCGAACACTCGCAAGCCTGCACGCCTACGAGCACTGTGAACGACAACAGCAAACCAAAGAAAAGGCAGGCCCGGACTCCGAACCCTCTCTGCCGGAGCGGAGTCTCCTTGGCGCTGCCGTTTATTTATTTTCTCCGGGCCAAGGCTGCCGCTCGTGTCGCTGTGCTTGGTTTCCTCGCGCTTCTGCCGGCGTGCAGTCCAAAGACTGCGAATGACAAAGCAATCCCCGCGGGGCATGAAGAAGGCGCACTATTCCGCGTCGGGACGATCGTCGTTTACAAAGCGGACCTCACCCGTGAGCTGGAGGAAAGACACGCCAGCCCGGGCGATGGAGCGGCAAAAAAGAAGGCGCTCGATGATCTGGTCTCCCGTGCGCAGTTCGCCCAGGCTGCTCTCGCTGCAAATCTCGATCGCGATCCATTGGTCCGCGCGGAAATGGCCCGTGTCCTCTCCTCGCGACTCAGGGAGAAAATGCTCGCCCCCCGTCTGAAAGAAATCACCGCTCCAATCCCCGAGCCGCGATTGCGCGAGTTGTACCAGGCTGGCGTTGCCCGTTTTCGATCCAATGAAAAACGCCAGGTCGCCGTGCTCTGGCTCAACCCCGGCGGGAATCCCGAGAGAGGAAAACAATATGAGGAAAAACTGGCTTCGGCACGGGAGTGGTTCTTGAAGAATGACGACCTCAAGGCTCATCCGGAACAGGGCTTCTCAGTGCTCAGCGTGGACCATTCCGAACACGCCGCCAGCCGCTACAAAGGCGGTGTGGTGGGGTGGCTGGAGCGCGAAGGCGGCATGGACGCATGGAGCAAGGCGGTGGCAGAAATCGCCTTCCCACTGAAGGAGCCAGGGGAAGTCAGCGCCGTCATTTCACGGGCTGAGGGTGTATTTCTCGTTCGATACATGGCCTTGAAACCGGCTGTGCTTCGCCCATTTGAAGCTGTGGCCGCTGAACTCGAACGGGCGGAGCGACAACGGATGCGGGCGGCGGCAGAAGCGGAGTTCGAAGCAGCCATCAAGGCGAATCACCCTGTGCAATGGCTATCCAAATGAACACAACCCCCGGTGCGCGGTGGTCTGTAGTCGCCGGACTGATCCATGTTCCTGCACCCCATTTATGAAACACACAAACATACTCACCAAAATCGCTTTGCTCAGCGCCCTATTGATCGCCCCCGTTGTTGCTGCGGAGCCGGCCGCGCCGCGCGTGGCGCATCCCTTCTATGCCATGGACACGGCGTTCCGCCGCGCCGGGCTGACGCCGGAACAACAACTCGATCTGGTCAAGGAACTCGGCTTCGCCGGCATCGCGTGGACCGAAGCACCGGCGGAGCAGGTCGCGTCCACCTTGCTCCAGGTTGAGAAACGCGGCTTGAAGATGTTCACCATCTACTGCGCCGCGTCGGTGACGCCGGATGGCAAGCTCAACCACTCACCGCACCTCACCAAGCTCATGGAAACTTTGAAGGGCCACGGGACAATTGTCTGGCTGCACCTTGGCGGAAAAGGCCCGGCCTTCGACAAACTGACGGGTGACGAACCGCTCGTGGATGCCCTGCGCAAGCTGGCCGACACGGCCGCCGCCAACGGCCTGCGCATCGCCGTCTATCCGCATGTCGGCGAGTGGACGGCCCGCTTTGGCGATGCCACCCGGCTGGCGTTGCTGGTCAAGCACCCGGCGTTCGGCGTCACATTCAATCTCTGCCACTGCCTGGCGATGGGCGATGAAAACGAAATCCCGGGACTGTTGGAGACTGCGAAACCTGTGCTCTTCACCGTGACCATCAATGGCGCGGACGCGGGTGTGAAAAAAGCGGACTGGGGCCGCCTGATCCGACCGCTCGGCAAGGGCACGTTCGACAACGGGCCGGTGCTGCGAAAGCTCGCCGAAATCGGATTCACAGGCCCCGTCGGATTCCAAGGCTACGGCATCCCCGGTGACGCCCGTTCGATTCTCGCCCCGACGATGGAGGCGTGGCGCAGTCTGACAGAAGTTCCGGTTCCCCCGCAGCGATGAACCGCACCGGTCCCCGCCACGAGCTTCGGCTCACCCTCGCAGGCCGGCGATCTGCATGATGCGTTCGGTCTGCGTGTAGGCTTCCTCGACCCATTCGACGATGCGCTTCGGGTCGGGCGCGTATTCGAGTTCGATGGAAACGGCGCCGTCAATTTTCAGTTCCTTGATGGCCTGCAGGTAGGGGCCGAACTTCACGATGCCGCGGCCGGGAGGGAGATCGCCATGGACCTTGCCGTCGCAGTCGCTGAGATGGACGTGGATGGCCTTGCCCTTGAGTTTTTTCAAATCCAGCGGGCTGGTGTCGGAAAGCACCAGGTGGCTTACGTCAATGTTCGCACGGACGCGCGGATGCTTGCAGTCGTTCACGAAGCGCACCATTTCATCCACGTTGTTCAGGAGGCTGAGGCGGAAGGGCTCAAGTTCGAGCGCGATGTCCACTTTCTTTTTGTCGGCGTAGTCGCCGATCTCCCGGCAGGTTTCGATGGCCCATTGCCATTGGGCGGCGGGCGGAATGACTTCGCGCTGCCAGATGTATTCGCCGAGCACGAGCAGGATGTTCTTCGCGCCAAACTCCGCGGCGAGGTCCACGAATTTTTTGCACCGCGCGACGTGGAATCCGCGCACGGGCGCGTTGAAATCAATCAGCCCGGTGGCGACGACGACCACGGAGATGATCGGCAGTTTTTCTTTGGCGCAGGTGCGGGCGATGAGGAGTTTTTCCTGTCTGGAAATGGTCATCGCCTCGGTGAAAATATCCACGCAATCGAAGCCGATGCGGGCGATGTGTTTGAGACCAGAGGCGGTGTCCACGCCTGCCTGGTCGAAGGCGCTGTTGATGATTCCGAGTTTCATTGTTGGTCCGGCGATTGTTGGGTTGAGGTTTGGCTGGCTTCCATTCGATTCGCGCATGCACGGGAACGATTGGAAAGAGAACACCAAAGGCATTCCACCCGCCAGCCCAAGTCAACGTTGGAAATCTGTGCGTGGCGTTTTGGCCATCACTTCGGGTCGGAAGGATTCATGAGGCGCAGCCCTGGCGAGGGACGGGTCTCATTATTTCTGGAAGATGGTATGGGATGCGGCTACACCCGCCCGCATGACACTGCACACGCGCCTCATCCTGGGTATCGCCACAATTTTTTCCGCATCGGTCGTGGAGGGCGCCGATCAGCCGGTGGATGGGAAGTTTCCCCCGCCGAAACCGCCGGTGGGGAAGTGGGAGCAGCTTTTTGCCGGGGCGCTCGAGAGCAAATGGACGGGGATGAGCATGGCGATCAAGTCGCCGCTGATCACGACTTCGCCAAATCCGGAGCGCGCGGGTGAGTATGTGCTCCACATCGCGCGCGGGCCGACGGGGCTGATCCGCTCGATGAAGGCGTACGAAAATTTCATCCTCGAGTACGAGTTCCGGCATCTCACCGAGGCACCGAGTGCAAACGGGGGCAACGGGACGAGTGGGAACTCGGGGCTGATCATCTGCCACAGTGCGTTTCCAAAGCCGGGCGGGCCGTATCCGAACGAGGGGCATGAGGTGCAGGTGTGCAATCTCGGCAATGGTTCCTGGTACACGAGCCACGGGGATACGTTCACGATGCCGGGTTCGATTTCCCAGGCGATCCCCGATCCGCGCTTCGGGGTGTCGCACCAATGCGGGCACCGCTCGATGCCGGTCGCTTTCAACGGCAGCAAGACCGGGGAGTGGAACCGCATCCGCATCACTTGCGTGGATGGGGTGATTCAAAACGAGGTGAACGGGTCGCTGGCGTCGTCGCTGTTCCGCGCCTCACCGCGCAAGGGTTACATGAGTTTCGAGAGCGAGGGCGCGCCGGTGGAATTCCGCAACATGCGAATCCAGGAACTTGCGCCCGACCCGGAGTTGAATCCCAAGCACGTCGTGCCGCTGCTGCCGGAGGCGATGACGACGGATTACATCACGGAGCGCAAGGCGGTGGAACTGCCCGCGGGAAATTTCATGCTGTGCGCGGATGTGAGCGGCTCGCTCGCGTTGTCGGCGCTGGCGTCCGGCCTCGGCCTGCCGGATGCGGTGGCCGGAGGGCGCGTCATCATCACGGTGCGGGATGGGAAAGTGAGCGCGAGCGGAAAGGGGAAGGAGATCCTCGCCGCGCAGCCGCTCCCGCCTGATGCGAAGGGCGTGCTGCATTTGGAGGCCGGGAAATTCGGGCACGTGCTGCTCTTCAAGCCGGTGGCGAAGTAGCGCCCGGTCTTCGGCTGAAATGGGTGGGGGCTCGTGGGCCGCGGGTGGAGGATGCGCCCGCCTGGAAGCCATCTGCTGTGATGCAGCATCATCAAACACCTTGCGGAATTGCGGATGTGTGGTGTTCTGTCCCCTCACAATCCATCCGATTTTATCCGGATGGATTCCTATGGCTTCAGACTACCCATTCATTTCCGCCCTCCATCGCATCCTCAAAATGAGTCTCCGGACTGCCGCCCTCATCATGGCTCTGGCTGCGCTTCCATTCGGCGCGTTCGCGGCCTTCTCGATCACCGAGATCCTGCCGGTGAATACGGAAGGGCTGAAGGACGAGGACGGGACCTTTCAGCCGTGGATCGAGCTGTGGAATACTGACACCGCGAACAAGGCCTCCCTCTCGGGATACAAGCTGGTGCATGGAGGAACCCAGTGGACGCTGCCGGCTGTCGAGATCCTGCCGGACGATTACATCGTGATTTTCGCCTCCGGGAAAAACCGGACGGTGGTGACGAGCCCGCTGCACACGAATTTCACGCTCAGCGGCACGGGTGGTTCGCTCAGTCTGCTGCGGCCTGACAATGGAACCGAGAGCAGTTTTCCATCGTATCCCGCGCTGGCGGCGGATGTGAGCCACGGGAGGGAGAAGGCGGAGCTGACGCTGACGGGCAATTACACATCGCCCACGCCGGGCGAGTCGAACAACTACACGGGCACGGGGGTCGCCGGGCACGTGCTTTACTCGGCGGGCAGTCGCGCGTTCACCGGGTCGCTGAATGTGGCGCTTTCGCAAGAGACGCCGGTGGCGGGCGCGGTCATCCGCTACACGACGAACGGGAGCGTCCCCATCTCGACTTCAACGGCGTACACTGCGGGCGCGCAGATTCCCATCACGGCGACGACACTGCTGCGCGCGCGTGTTTTTGAAACCGGGAAACTGCCGGGCGAGACGGAGACGGAGGGTTACCTGCTGCTGGATGGAACCACGTCGAACTTCAACACCGCCGCGCCGATCATCGTGGTGTCGAACTTCGGGCTTGGGACTTTTCCAGACAATAGCGACCAGGCCTCGTTCATGTGGGTGTGGGAGCCTTCGGCGACCGATGGGCGGGCGCGACTTTCGAATCTCCCGACGCTGGCCACGCGCTCCGTGGTGGATCGCCGCGGATCCTCGACGCTCGGTAACGAGAAGACAAACTTCAATCTCGAGGCCCGCAAAGGGCGCGAGGATTCGGACCGGGACATCGTGCTGCTCGGCATGCCCGAGGGTGCCGACTGGGTCTTCCACGCACCGTTCCATTTCGACCGCTCCCTCATGCACAACCCGTTCTTTTACGCGCTGAGCAACAACATCGGGAGCGTGGCGATGCGAACGCGCATGGCGGAGGTTTTTGTGGAGACCAACGGTGGCGCGCTCAATTTCACTGGCTCCGGCAGCGGCGACTATTTCGGCGTTTACAATGTGATGGAGAAGGTCCGCCGGGGAAAAGACCGCGTGAATATCGCGAAGCTCGACACGTACGACAATGACGCCGTGGGCAAAACGGGCGGCTACATATTCAAAGTGGACCGTCTGGACCCGGGCGACAGCGGTTTCGGCGCGGCGGGGCAGGGTTTCGCCTATTACTATCCAAAGGAGATTGCCATCAAGGTGCCGCAACGCGACCCCCAGGAGCAGTACCTCACCAGCTACCTCAATTCCGCCAACACCGCGCTCTACAGCGCCACCTACACGAATCCGACGACCGGCTATGCGGCGTGGATTGATGTGCCGCTGGCAGTTGATCATCACCTCCTGAACACATGGACGTTCAACGTGGATGCGCTCCGGCTCAGCGCATACCTGCACAAGGACCAGGAGGGGAAGATCGTCTTTGGCCCTGTGTGGGACGTGGATCGCGGGCTTTCTTCCACGGATGGGCGCGATGTGAACCCGGCTGTCTGGTCAAGCGGCGGCGGCACGGATTTCTTCAATTACTGGTGGTTTAACAGGCTTTTTTCCGACCCGGATTTTTATCAGCGATACATTGACCGCTGGGTGGATCTCCGGCGCGGGCAGTTCTCGCCCGCGTCTGTCAACGCGCTGCTCGATACGCTGAATGCAGAGATCACCGCGGAGGCCGTGACGCGGGATCTGGCCCGCTGGAACATGTCCAAGCGCGATTGGACAAGTCCGTTCACGAGCACGTACTATCCGGCCAACCAGGCCGCCGAAGTGCAGCGCCTCAAGGACTACCTCCAGCAACGCGCAAATTTCTTCGACTCGCAGTGGGTTGGCGCGGTGACCTTCAGCAGCAATGGCGGCACCATCTCGCCGGGCTTCACCCTCACGATGACCAAACCCGCCGGCACGACGGCCTACTACACCCTTGATGGCACGGATCCCCGCCCTTCCGGGGGCGCGGTGCCGAGCGCGGGAAATGTTTTCGTTTATTCCGGGCCCGTCACCATCAACTCCACCACCCGGGTGAGGGCGCGGGCATACCACCCGACATGGAGCGCGCTCACCGGCGGGGGCAATCCACCGCTCGTGAGTAAATGGAGCGGTGTCACCGAGGCGGTTTTCTCCACCGATCCTCCCGCCGCTAAGGACAAGCTCGTCATCACGGAACTGCAGTACAACCCTCTGCCCAACGGCGCGACCGACGGCGATCAGTACGAATTCGTTGAGTTCAAGAACATCAGCGCGGGCACGCTCAATCTCACGGGCCTGACCTTCACCTCCGGCATCACCTACACATTCCCGCCCGGCGCGACGCTATCCGCTGGTTCGTTCTGGGTCATCGGGCGCAACTCCACGGAATTCACCGCGCGCTACCCCGGCCGGACTCTCAACGGCATTTATACCGGCAAGCTGGATGATGGCGGTGAACGTCTCACGCTCGTGGACAGCTTCAACGGGGCGGTGGTTGATTTTGATTACGACGACGTTCTTCCGTGGCCGATCTCCGCGGACGGGCAGGGCTTCTCCATCGTCGCAAGAACCCCCGCGACCCACACCGACCCCGGCAACGCGCTCTCGTGGCGCGCGAGCGCAAACATCGGCGGCTCGCCCGGCGCAGACGACCCGGCGGACAGCATCGCGGGCGTCCTCATCAACGAAGTCCTCACCAACTCCGCCACGCCATTCACCGACACGATCGAATTGCTCAATCCATCAGCCTCCGCCGCGGACATCGGCGACTGGTGGCTCAGCGATTCGGTTTCCGTTCCGAAAAAATACCGCATCCCCACGGGGACGATGATCGCGGCGGGCGGTTACGCCACGTTCAGCGAGGCGCAGTTCAATCCCGGCGGCGGCACGAGCTTCGCGCTCAGCCAGAACGGCGGGCAGCTCTATCTTTTCTCCGGCGATGCCGCGGGCAATCTCACTGGCTACGCGCACGGCATCGAGTTTCAGGCGGCGGATCAAAACGTGTCGTTCGGCCGATTCCTGAACAGCCTCGGCTACGAGTCCTTCCTTGCGCAGATATCGCGCACCTTCGGCGCCGCAAATTCAGGCCCGGTGGTCGGCCCGCTGGTCATCAACGAAATCCAGTACAACCCGCCTGCGGGCTACGACGAGTTCATCGAGATCCTCAACATCAGCGGTGCGACGGTCAATTTGTGGAATCCGGCGTACCCCGCGAACACATGGAGAGTGGACGGTGTCGGCTTCAATTTTCCCGCAGCCTCGAGCATTCCCGCGGGCGGTTATGCGCTCGTGGTCGGGATTGATCCCGCGACTTTCCGCACGAAGTACCAGGTACCCGCGGCGGTGCAGATTTTCGGGCCCTATCCGGGCCTGCTCGACAACGGGGGCGAGCGGATCGAACTCGAAAAGCCCGGGACACCCTACGTGGACGCAACCAGCCAGACGATCATCCCCTACATCGTCGTGGACAGCGTGCGCTACAGCAACTCCACCCCCTGGCCGGTGGGTGCGGCGGGGACCGGGGCGTCGCTCCAAAGACAGAACTCGAACATCAATGCCGACGACTCGGCGAACTGGTTCGCGAGCGGCATCTCGCCGGGCGCAACCAATGTGTACAATGCCCCGCCCGCCATCACGCTGCTCGCGCCGCTCAATGGCACGACGTTCACGCTGCCCGCGGCCATCACGCTCGCGGCGGATGCGGTGGACACGGACGGCTACATTTCAAAAGTGGAATTCTTCGACGGCGCCGCGAAGATCGCCGAGGTCACCACCGCGCCATTCATCTTTACGTGGACCACCGCGACCGCGGGTACGCACAGCATCAGCGCGAAGGCGACTGACGGCTCGCTCGGCATCACCACGTCGGCGACCGCGAGCATCACGGTGAACAGCGGCACGGGCAGCGTCACAGGCACGGGCTGGCGCGGGGAGTATTTCAAGGACACAAACGCCAGCACTCACCTCACAGTGACGGACAACACGGTCAGAACGCGCACGGACACGACGATCAATTTCAACGACGGCACGGGCTGGCCGAACACACTGTTCCCCGGGAACTCCGAGATCCCCGCGATCGGCACGGATCTGTTCAGCGTACGCTGGAGCGCGCAATTCCTGCCGCCGTCAACGGCATCGTATAATTTCTACGCGACCTCCGCGGCCGGCGTGCGGCTGTATGTCGGCGGGCAGCTCGTGATCAATAACTGGACCGCCCACGCGCTCACCACCAACAGCGCATCGGTCTCGCTCAACGGCGGGCAGCTTTACGACATCGTGCTGGAGTTTTTTGAAACCAGCCTCGGCGCGGTGGTGAGCCTCGAGTACGAATCGAGCGGCGCCAGTCCCCCCATCACGCGGGCGATCCTGCCCGCCAGCCGCGTGTATCCGGCGGGCGCGCCGATCATTCTCAAGCAGCCCGCGGCATTTGCGCTCACGAGCGGGAGCGCGGCGGTGTTCAGCGTGCTGGCCGCGGGCGCGCAGCCGCTCAGCTACCAGTGGCGGTTCAACGGCGCGGACATCGCCGGGGCGACAGGCCAGTCGCTCGTGCTACCGCTGCCGCTGCTCACGCAGGCCGGCAACTACAGCGTGCGGATCACCAACAGCCTCGGCACCGTCACCAGCAGCAACGCCGCGCTGACCATCCCCGACAGCGACGGCGACGGACTCGCGAACTACTGGGAGACACTCCACGGCCTGAGCACCAGCGTGAACGACGCCGCGCTCGACCCTGACGAGGACGGCAAAACGAACCTCCAGGAATTCACCGCTGGGACCAACCCGCTCGATCCCGCGAGCTTCCTCAACCTCATCGTCACCCCCGTGAGCGGCGGCAACACCCTGAGCTTCACCGCGCAGTCCTACAAAGCCTACGGCCTGCAATATCAAACCGGCGGCGGCCCATGGATCACGCTGCAGTACTACGCTGCCGAGCCCGCACAGCGGAACATCACCTACACGGACACCACCACCGAAACGCGCACCTACCGCGTCGTCACCCCCGCGATCCCGCCCTCCATCGCCACGCATCCCGCCAACGTCACGCTGACCAACAGCAGCTTTGCGACCATCAGCGTGTCAGCCAACGGCGACCAGCCCTTCAGCTACCAATGGCAGTTCAACGGCGCGGACATCGCGGGAGCCACCAGCGCGGGCCTGACGATCAACAGTCCGCTGGTCACACAGTCCGGCCAGTATCGCGTGCGCGTGACCAACAGCTTCGGCAACATCACCAGCAACGCCGCCACCTTCACCGTCTATGATGGGGACACCGACGGAACGCCGAACTACTGGGAATCCGCCAACGGCCTGAGCGTCAGTGTGGCCGACTCCACGCTCGACAGCGACGGCGACGGCATGAGCAACCTCGCCGAATTCCTCGCCAACACGAACCCGAAGAACGCGAGCAGCCGCCTCGCGGTTGCGATCAGCCCCGCCGCCGGCGCCGGCTCCACACTGAGCTTCACCGCGCAGCCGTACCGCACGTACGGCATCCAATATCGCGACAGCCTCACGAGCGGCGCGTGGACGACCCTGCAAACCTACCCCGCCGCCGCCAGCGCACAGACGATCAACTACACCGACCCATCCGCCCCCGCCGCCCGTTTCTACCGCATTATCACGCCGTAGCACGCTGGTGGCAGTCAACCTAAAACCGGCGATGGGGAGCCGCAAAAATGCACAAGGGGCACAAAAGGATGGGATTGCCGAAAACGGCGAATTCACCCGCTGGGTGAGCGAATAGCCGGAGCCATCCAGCCCCTTTCCCACTCATTTTGGGCCTTCTGTGCCTTTTCGTGGCTCCATTCCATTGCCGGTTTTAGGGTCAAATAAATTCCTGCCGCATTGCCAACTTTCCGGGCTCCCGGCTGCGATGACCGGGCCGATATGGCCTGCGGCCCACGGAAAAACGCCTGGTGCTGCGCCGCTGCCGGAAAGGCGGAGTGCGAATGCAGAAGTGCGAATTTGGACGATGCAAAAGGCCCGGCCGGAATCGAATTTTTCAAAATCGCGGTATACGTCAGGACAGCAGAGTTGCACCCGCCGCAGGCGATGGAGCATTATCGCCGAAACACCACCAACTCATGAGCACCGAACCCGAACCAGGCAAAGAATCGTAAGCCACCCCCGCCAGCGACAATCAGGACCACGCCGCCCGCGACGCCGCCGCAAAGGCGTTGGAGCAGGCGAAGGAAGGCATCGCCTCCGGCGTCGCCACTTTCAAGAAGCTCGATCTCCATTCGCAGATCTACCTCGGCGGCCTCGCCATCGCGTTCCTGTGCTCGGTCATTTTTGACGTGATCAGCGTGACGGTGAAAGTGGACGGCCCCGCAGGCGCCTTTCTCAACAACATCACCCACAGAGCCTCCGTCACCGCGGCCAGTGCGGGAACCAACGGCATGCTCGCAGTCCTCGCGGCAGCCGGGGGAATCGGCCTTTGGATATGGAACCGCCTGGCGAAAAAGAAGGAGCCCTGGGTGCCGCTCGCTCTCGCAGGCTGCGCCGGGTTCAGCGCGCTGATGTTTCTGGTGCTCATGTTGCGCAGCGGAAGCAGCGCGACCGGGCCGGGCGCGTCGGTGGATGTGGACATGACGCTGCTCGGATTCTGGCTGCCGTTTGCGGGTGCCATCGCTGCGACTTTCGTCTCGGTGAAAAAGATCGCGACTGCTGCGTAGCGCCGCCCGCCCCGGCAGGCCGGCTCGCATCGGAAATCCACCGCGCGCTACTCCCGCGACAAATCCAGCGAGAAGTCCGCGGCAGGCGCCGAATGCGTCAGCGCGCCGACGCTGATGAAATCCACGCCCGTCGCCGCGATGCTGCTCACCGTGCCGAGACTCACCCCGCCGCTCGCCTCCAAGAGCACCGCCTTCTTCCCCCGCAGGCGGACCGCCTCCGCCATGTCCGCGAGGTTCATGTTGTCGAGCATGATCACGTCCACGCCCTCCAGCGCGAGAAAGTCGCGCACCTGCTCAAGCGACTGCGCCTCGATCTCGAGCCGCAAGCCGGGCCGCGCCGCGCGGAACCGCCGGATCGCCGCCTGCAAATTCGCGGGGCTGGGGTCTGCCGCGTAGTGGTTCTCCTTCACCATCGCCATGTCGAAAAGCCCCGCGCGGTGGTTCGTCCCGCCGCCGGCCACCACCGCCGCTTTCTCCAGCGCGCGCAGGCCGGGCGTCGTCTTGCGCGTGTCGAGGATGCGCGCCTTGTGCGGCTTCACTGCCTCCACAAACCGCCGCGTGAGCGTGGCTACGCCGCTGAGTTGCTGGATGAAATTGAGCGCCGTCCGCTCCGCCGTGAGCAGCGGGCGCACGCCGCCGCGCGCCTCCAGCACCGCGTCGCCGGCGGCCAGCGCGTCGCCATTTTTGCGCAGCGAGCGCACCTCCACCGCCGCATCCACGAGCTGGAACGCCCGCTCCGCGCACTCGATGCCCGCGAGCACGCAGGGCTGCCTTGCAAAAATCCGCGCCAGCCCGCGCTGCGCCGCATCCACGAAAAACTCGCACGTCACATCCCTCGCGCCGATGTCCTCGGCCAGCGCCAGCGCCACGGGATCATGCTCATTGCTCATGGCCCCGTCATCCCGCATCGCGGGCGCGGAGGCAAGCAGCCCGTTCAAAACAGCTCCGGCTCCGCCGACCGAAACACGCTCCGTCCGCGCACGAATGTCTCCAGCACCGCGTGCGGCCCGCCGCGGTAGATGCAGAGCGAGAGCACGTCCTCCGCGCTCATGTCCTCGATTTTCGCCGCGCTGCCCCGGTAGGGGGCGAGCGCGGAGAGATCCATCACGGTCACGTCGGCCTCCTTGCCGGTTTCAAAAGTGCCGATGACGCGGCCTTTTCCCAGCACCTCCGCCGCGCCCTGCGTGGCGAGGAAAAGCGCCTGGGCAGGCGTCGGCACCGGCACGCCGGGCTCGTACATTCCGCGCATTTTCTGGCTCTCGATCGCGCTGCGCATCACCTGCCAGAGGTTCAGCTCCGGGCCGGCGGCCACATCGGTGCCAAGGCCGATCTTCAGCCCCGCCGCGTGATGCTCCGCCAGCGGCATGATCCCGCTGCCGAGGAAAATATTCGCCGTCGGGCAATGCGCCACGCCCGCGCCGGACTCCGCGATCACGCGGCGCTCCCGCTCGCTGAGGTGGATGCAGTGCCCGAGGATCGTGCGCGGACCGAGGAGGCCGGATTGCGCATACACATCCGTGTAATCCAAACATCCGCGGAACAGGTGCCGCACCCGCTCGCATTCCTCGCGGGTCTCGGCGAGATGCGTCTGCACATAGCAGCCGAATTGCGTCGCCATCGCCGCGGCCTCGCGCATGAGCCGCTCACTGCAAGCGAGCGCAAACCGCGGGCTGAACGCATACTCGATCAGACCCTCATTTTTCCCGTGCCATTTCCGCGCGAGCCGCTCGCTCTCGAGCATCGAGACGCTGATGACCTTGCGCGGCTGAAGCGTCCCGTAGGTGCCCACATCCATCATCATTTTTCCCATGATGATCCGCAGCCCGGATTTCGCCGCAGCCGCAAACGCCGCCTCGCACGAATCCTCGTAGATCGCCGCATACAGGGCGGCCGTCGTCGTGCCGTGGCGGGCCAGTTCCGGGAAAAAAGCCGCCGCCTCCCGCTGCCCCGGCGGGCCTGTGAAAACGCGCTCCCTCGGAAAAACGTACCCGTGCAGCCAGTCGAGCAGTTGCCCCCTGCCGCGGGCGACGACGGGGTATTGCGGCACGTGGGTGTGAAGATCAATCAGTCCGGGGAAAATCGCCGCCCGTTCCGAGTGAAGCCACCGGATCGGGGCCGGGCGGGGCTTTTTCCCGAGGAACTGAAAGTCCCCGACCTCCAAAACCTTTCCGTCGCCGATCACCACCGCCCCATCCCGCCATGAGCGGAGTTTCCCCCACTCGGGCGCATCTATCACGCACCCGTGCAGGCCGGTAAGGCTGGCTGTCGGAATCTCCGGGTTCATCGGCGGCGGAGGCTAATGGGCGCATTCCAAATCGGTCAACCCGCCCGCTTCTGGAAAGGCCCACCCGTACAGAGTGACGGGCCGCCGGCTCATGGTTCCCCTCAGAACCAGTTTGCCGAGCGGCCCGAACCACCCTAACGCGATATAAGACGCCCCGGCGAAGCATCCGTTCAAAAGTTCCACAAGAAAGATTGGGAAACCCGTTTTTCCCTGTAAAACCCCGGTTTTACGCCTCCCCCGCAACCGCAATCCCTGGAAAAACTCACGGCCTTACCGCGACGCCCTTTGCGGCGAGGTGCCGCTTCACATCCGCCACGGTATATTCACCAAAGTGAAAGATGCTCGCCGCCAGCACAGCGTCCGCTTTTCCCTCGATCAGAACCTCCGCCATGTGGTCGAGATTCCCCGCGCCGCCGCTGGCGACGACCGGCACGCCCACCGCCTCGCTCACCCGGCGCGTGACCACGAGGTCGTAGCCCGCCTTCGTGCCGTCGGCGTCAATCGAGTTCAGCACGATCTCCCCCGCGCCGCGCCGCACGGCCTCCGCGGCCCACTCGACTGCGTTCCATTTCGTCTCCTCACGCCCGCCTTTCACAAAGACCTTCCACACGCCGGGTGCGGTGCGCTTGCAATCAATCGAGACCACGATGCACTGGCTGCCGAATTTTTCCGCGCCCGCGGTGATGAGTTCCGGCGTGGCGATCGCGGAGCTGTTGATGCTCACCTTGTCCGCGCCGGCCTTCAGCATCGCGCTGATGTCCTCCACCGCGCGGATTCCGCCGCCGACCGTGAGCGGCATGAAGCAGCACTCCGCCGCGCGTTCGATCACCTCCACCATCGTCGCACGGCCATGCGCGCTCGCGGTGATGTCAAAGAAAACCATCTCGTCCGCGCCCTGGTCGTTGTATCGCCTCGCAAGGCCGACCGGGTCGCCCACATTGCGCAGCCCGCCCTCCTCGGCGCGGCCAAATTGCACGCCCCGGGTGACCTTCCCATCGTGGACATCGAGGCAGGGGATGACGCGTTTGGTGAACATGGATGCCAAGTCTTTATCCATGCAGCGCGATTGGAAAAAGGGAAAAGCGGCCCCTTTGGATGTGGCAAAAATAACCGCATTGTACCTTGAGCGGACGTGCGCGGCTGCTTGATTGCCCCATCCGATGAGCCAGGAGCCTTCTCAATCCGAACCGAAAAGGGAGAGCATCGCACCCCGGCACGAATCGCTCACCCATGAGTTCAACGGCGAACTTGGCCCCAGCCCGCGCGCATACGGCGAGGCGCGTCTCTGGATCGTCGCGCGGGATGCCCGCTGGATTTTCGCCTATTGGGAATTCGATCCGCGCGAACATCCGGAGGCCATTCTCGAGGATGAAACGGCAAGGTTTTTTGTGCGCGTTTTTCAAGGCGGCGGCACCGACGAGGTCACGCAGGAGATTTCCCCGGAAACGGGCGGGATTTTCATCCGCGTCGCACGCCCGGATGCGGAGTATTCTGCGGAACTCGGCTTCTTCGCCACCGGCGGGGCATGGTGTTTCCTCGCCCGTTCCGGCACCACTCGCACGCCGGAAATGACCGGGACGGAAATCATCCCTCCCGCGGAAGACAAAGGCGAAGGCATCCGGCGCCTGCGCGCGATGCTCGCCGCTGAATTGCGCCCCGGTGAACCGATCGAGGCCACGCTCTCCCGCATCCGCGAAAAGACCGGGGAGGAGAACCATTGGACCCCCGCCCACGAATCCATGCTCACCCGCCTGCTCGCCGCCGACAACGCCCGCCCGGTGGTGTGGAAGCGGAAACGGGCCTGACGGCAAGCTCCGTCATCCGCCCTTCATTCCCCGCTTCGCCGCGAGCACCGCCTCGATTTTTCCGAGCGGCAGGCCGTTGACCACGTCGCTTTTCCTCAGCCAGCCTTTGCGCGCAGTGCCGATTCCGAAATGGAGGTATTGCAACTGCGAGGTGTGATGCGCGTCGGGGTTGATGGCGCACTTCACCCCTTTTTCCTTCGCGAGCGGCCACCAGCGCCAGTCCATGTCGAGCCGGCGCGGGTTTGCATTGAGCTCGATGATCGTGCCCGTGGCGGCTGCGGCCTCGATGATGGCGGCGTGGTCCACGGCGTAGGCCTCGCGGCTGAGGAGAAGACGCCCGGTGAGATGGCCGAGCATCGTGACGTGCTTGTTTTCCATCGCGCGGATGATGCGCTTCGTCATCTCCGCCTCCGGCAGCGAGAAGACGCTGTGGACACTCGCCACGACGTAATCGAGCTGCGCCAGCACCTCGTCCGGTAAATCAAGCGAGCCGTCCTTCAAAATATCCACCTCGCTCCCGGCGAAGAGACGGAATCCCGGGCCGAGTTCCTTGTTCAGTGCGTGGATTTCCTCCACCTGCGCGAGAAGCCGCGCCTCGTCGAGGCCGTGCGCCTGGAACGACGCCTTCGAGTGGTCGGCGATGCCCAGGTATTCGAGCCCGAGCGCGATCGCCGCGTCAGCCATTTCGCGCAGCGTGCTGCGTCCGTCGCTCGCGGTGGTGTGATTGTGGAAAGTGCCGCGCAGGTTTTCCCGCTCGATCAGCCGCGGGAGCGTGTGCTGCTCCGCGGCGGCAAATTCCCCCATGCTCTCCCGCAGCTCCGGCGGGATGAAATCCAGCCCGAGCGCGCGGTAAATGTCCGCCTCCTCGTGAATCTCCGGGACGGGCTGGCCCTCGCCCTTCGGCGCCTCGCCGAGCCGGTATTCATTCAGCGTCCACCCGCGCGCGAGCGCCCGCTGGCGCATCACGAGGTTGTGCTCCTTCGACCCGGTGAAATAATTCAGCGCGAAGGGAAATTGCTCCTCAGTCACCACGCGCAGATCGGCCTGGATGCCTGTTTTCCACCGCACCGAGGACTTCGTCGCGCCGTGGGCGATCACGCTTTCCACGAACTCATGCTTCACGAACCGCCCGCTCACCTGCTCCGGCTCGCGGGTCGAGACGAGGAAATCCAGATCCCCGCAGGTCTCCCGCCGCCGGCGGAAGCTCCCGCACGCCTCCACGCGCGTGACCTCCGGCAGCTCGCGCAGGAATTCCCGCATCGCCATCGCGTCCTCCTCGATGTCGCCGATGAGGAACCGGCCCGCGTATTTCTTGCGGTCTTCGATCGCCTTCAAAATGTTCGCCGCCGTCTTCTCGCCAAAGCCCTTCATGCCCGCCACGCGCCCGTCTCCGCACGCCGCCTCCAGCTCGCCGACGCTCGTGATGCCGAGCTTTTTCCAGACCGCCTGGATTTTCTTCGGCCCCATCCCGGTGATCCCGAACATGTCGAAAATGCCCGGCGGAAACTCGGCCTTGAGGATGTTGTAGTACGAAAGATTACCGGTCACCACCAGCTCGGAGATCTTTTCCGCGATGGCCTTGCCCACGCCCGCGAGTTTCTCGAGCGTGCCCTCCCCGACGGCCTGCGCGAGGTTGCCGGAGAAGGTCTCCATCGCCCGCGCCGCGTTCTGGTAGGCGCGGATTTTGAAAACATTCTCGTCCTTCAGCTCGAGCATCGTGGCGATGTCCCCGAGCACTTCCGCGACGTGATCCTTGGTGATTTCTGCCATGCGCCCGCGACCGTAGCGGGCGCGCCCCGCGGCGGCAATCGCGCGCTATTTCAAAAACTCCAGCCACCCGAACCGCGCAGGCGCGTGGAAGGTGCCGGAGAGCGTGGGGCTGAACGCGAGCAGGACATCGGACGCCTTGTCGTAGCGGTAGAGATTGATGCGCCATTTGCCGCCCACCTTCGGCCTCGCGAGCGCCGCGACCGGGATGCGCACCTCGACGCGCCACACACGCGCCGCTTCGTCCACGCTCGCCGCGAATTCCATTTTGCTGTCCCAGCCGAAGTCCGGCTTCGTCACCGGCGAAAGCGTGAGATCGAGCCAGTCCCCGTTCGGCGCCCATTCGTACTCGGAGTAGGTCGCCGGCTTCGCGGGATCGGGCGCGATGAACGCCTCCACCACATCCTTCTCCCACAGCCCCATGCGTTCGCCCTTCTGCGCCGGCTCGAAGACATTCAACTTCGTGTAGGGGCACTCGTAGCCGAGGTAGAGAAATGCGTCGCTCCACAGCGCGCGCACGCTCGTGCTCAGCACCGGGTGCGCGGCGGCGTCCTGCGTCTTTTGCTCGATGCGCGCGGGCTGCGCCGCTTTCCACGCCGCTTCATCCAGCCGGCCATCCGGCGCGAAATCCCGCCCGATGCGCGCGGCCCGGATCGTCGGCAGCGGCAGGCTGCGGGCGAGCAGCCGGCGGGCGTTGTCGGATTGCACTTTGCGCCGCACCCCGGTCGGCAGCGCGAGCGGCTCGAGCGTGGCGTCGCCGGAATACTCCCCGTCCACCACCGCCCCGCTTGCGAACAGAATGCGGTCCGCATGCTTCGCGAAAAAATCCCGCACCTTGTCCGGCGCATGCCGGCGGAGCTGCGGGATGCACCCGGCGAGGTCGGCCATCATGTTTGGCCGCTCGTCGAGCCGCCTGTCCATCTGGACGAGATCTCCGGCGTTACCGGCGAGGCTCGCGCACACGAAAATCGTTTTCGGATGCCGCGCGATCACACGATCGAGCGCGGCGGGCAGCTCATCCCCCGCATGAATGCTCACCGGCATCCCCAGTTCGCCGCATTTCGCCCACACCGCGTCGAGCTTAGCGTCGTCGAATTTGATCAGCCGCGCGCCGCCATCGCGCAGCGAAAGCCCCAGCCGGCCGCCCACCGCCAGCCCCGCCGCGCCGAGGCGCCGCCCCTCCCCGACCTGCCGCACCGCGCGCTCCGCAAAATCCGCCCCGTCCCAGCTCGCATAATCGAGGTCCATGAAATGCACGAAGCGCCCCGGCGCCGCCTCCTCCGCGAGCGCCACCGTCCGCTCGAACTGCGACTTCCCATCATCCTTCCGCGTCACCGTGCCGCCATCGAGATTCACCCCGGCCCCGGCGCCCGCCCGCTCCATGCCCCGCGCCACGCGCTCGATCGCCGGGCGCGATGCGGGCAGGTGCATGTTCAAATCAATCACCCGCATTTCCCCACGCCACGAATCCGCAGGCTCCGCGGCGATTACAGCGACGGGAAGCAGGAAAAAAAGGAGCTTCATGCGGCGAGTATGCCCGCAACGAACCACCGCGCCAAGCGCCCTGCGACAAGCCAGCCCAGGTTTGGAGCCGGCATGCTTCCAGCCAAGCGTGTTCGGCATGGAGGGGTGGCGGAAAAATGTACGGACTTTCATTTGTACGCGAGGCAGCGATCTGGCAGATCATGCGTCTGCTAGGAAATTGCTTTCGCGCCCGCCGCACCGGGAACGGTCAGAACGCGGATCGGCACCGGGGAGTGATACGATTTATACGATTACAGAGCAGGAACGCCGCGCGAAGCGCGGCCCTTTCGGGTGGAGCACCCGACTCGGGTGCAGTTTCCGGCGACTCGCCGGAAACACCTCGGGGCGGATGGCTGGCTGAAGGCATCCGCTGCCTCTGGGCGCCC
>CAMAUI010000079.1 GCA_945861385.1 Prosthecobacter debontii | reverse complement strand
CAGCCGTTGTTTTTTTCCTTGAGTTCCTCCGCCCGCAATTCGCTCCCCGGCTATTTCGATGGCCCCTTTCCCACTCTTCACGGCCGTAACGATAGCCGATCCGTAGATCGTTTTACTGCCGCCGAGTTTGGTTTCCCGTTTGATGAGATTATTAAGGAACTTGCCGCCATCGTTTGAAGTCTTGTCAATCAGCTCACCTACTCGGCGCTTAACTTGACCTGAGTTCCTTGCGACATCGGTCGCGTCCTTAACGATCAACGCTGCGTCAGCGATGTCTGCACCTTGTCGCAATCCTTTTCCAAGTTTGCCTTGCCCCAAGACATGGAGAAGCCCGCCGACTTGGCGTGTTAATCCGGTTGCCACACCTGCAACGTCTCCAGTGACCGCCGACCACAGCGTCTGTGTGGCATCGTTGATCCCTTCCCATATTTCGACTTCAGCTTGGGCGAACGCAGCTTCTTGTGCGGCGAGCGATGCTTGGATGGCCGCTTGCTGATAGCGTACAGCTGCCTGCTCGCTCATCAGTCCGTCTGGATCATATTCTGAGAGCGGATTGGTGTTCGCGTACGTATAGGCTTCCGGTTTCCAATCGGATCCGATGTTCTTCACCGGATCCGTGCTCAGAAACACGCCTGCCTCCGCCGAGTAGTAGCGGGCGCGCATGAAGTAGAGGTTTGGCAGTTCCTCCATCACGCCTTGCGCGCCGACGAAGCGATACGGATTCCCCGCAGCGCCGGTCGTGGCGAGGAGGCGGCCGTAGGGGCTGTAGGCGTATTGACTGAGTGTCGAGCCGACTCCTCCGGGGCTGCTCGCGTCGCCGGTGGTGCGGATGATGTTGCCCATCGCGTCGGCGTGGAAGCAGGTGATGGCGCCGCTGGCGTCTTCGCGGTAGCCGAGGCCGTCGGGGCCGTGGATGTAGCGGGCGGTGACGGCGCCGGCGGCGGTGGTGTCGCACAGGATGCGCTCCATGCTGCCGGTGAGGTCGAGGACATAGCGTGTCTCGGTGGCGGTGCTACCGGGCGGGGTGAAGGTGCGCGCGATGCGGCGTCCGAGGGCGTCGTAGCGGTTGGCGATGGTGGTGACCGCGTCGGCCACAGGCGGGATCCCGATGGATCGGGATGTCACATTGAGGACGCGGTGGTCTTCGTCGTAGGTGAAGGCGGTGTTCTGGCCCGGGCTGGCGGCGAGGGTCATGTCGCCGGCGGCGTTGTAGGTGTAGGTGAAATTGCGCGCGGGGTTCAGCGCGTCGGCGCTCGTGGCGAGGCGGCCGGAGCCGGGGTTGTTTTTGAAAGTGAACGCCTCATCGAAAGGCGCGACCGTGCCGCCGGGAACAATGGTCGGCTGCCAGTCGAGGACGCCCTTCTTTTTCTCCTGCGTCTTGTTGCCGTTGCGGTCGTAGGCGTATTCGAGGGCGAACGCGCTGAACGCGCCGCCGCCCGCGCGGGTGAAATCGAGTTTCTTCACCGTGCCGTCGTCGTGGTAGCTGATGGTGTCGAGGACGCCGTTCGGGTAGGCGTGCGTCTTGAGGCGCCCGGCGTTGTCGTAGGTGAAAGCGGACGCGCGCGCGGCCCAGTCGGTGAGCGTGGTGAGTCGCCCGGCGGGGTCGTAGCCGTGGGTGAGCGTCTTCGCGCCGGGATAGACGATGGTTTTCACGCGCCCGGCGGGGTCGAATGTGTAGCCGACAGTCTTGCCAAAGGCATCGAGCGAGCTGGTGACGCGATCCATCGCGTCGTAGGTGAGCGTGAGTGTGGTGGTCGGCTGCGCGGGGATGACGCGGCGGATTTCGTCGGGGTTGTTGTTGAGGTCGTAGTGAAAGACGGTGCGCCGCCCGGTGCTGAAGGTGACTTCCTCGACGCGCGAGGCGAGGTCGTAGGTGAAAGTGCGCATCACCGGCGTCTCGGGCGCGTCCCCCGCGAGCGGGAGCGGGTCGGTCTGCGTGCGGAGGCGGAGTAGTGCGTCGTAGGTGTAGAGCCAGACGTAGTGATCCTGGTTTTCCTCGCGGAGCCGCTCGTTGCGCGGGCCGTATTGCATGACGTAGTGGCCGTGCAGGGCGTCCTCAATGTTGGTGATGTTGCCGTTGGCGTCGTAGGTGTAGAGCCACGAATTTCCCTCGGGGTCGGTCCACTTTTTCAGGCGGCTGCGCCCGTCGTATTCGTGGCTGGAGAGGAAGCCGCGCGGGCTGGTGACAGTCAGCACGCGCCCGGCGGCGTCGAACGCGGTGGTGGTCGTGTCGCCGAGCGGGTCTTTGTCGGCGATGACGCGGTTGAGCACGTCGTACTGCATTTCCCAAACCTTCGACTCCTTGTCGGTGGTGAAGCGCCGGTTGCCGTTCGCGTCGTAGGTGGAAGTGGCGAAGAAGCCGTTGGCGTCCGTCTCCCGGATGCGGCGCCCGGCGTCGTCGTAGAGATAGCTCATCGTGCGCGCGGCGGGGCTCCCGGCAGGCAGCGACGGATCGCGCGTGGATTCCAGTTCGCCGCGCGCGGTGTAGAACGACTGCCACACTTTTCCGTCGCGCGTGGTGGTCTGCGTCTTTTGGTCGGCGTTGTCGTAGGCGTGCTGCGTGGGCTGGCCCTTCGCGTCGAAGTCGTGCGTGAGGTTGCCGTTGGCGTCGTAAATTTTGTTAAACACGCGGCCAAACGGGTCGGTGATGCTGACGACCTGGCCGTTGATGTTCTGCGCGAACTCCGTCGCCCGCCCGATGGCGTCCACCTCGATGCGCAGCCAGCCGAGTTCCGTGTAGCCGTAATCCCAAGTGCGCGTCGCACCGCCGATATCGGGCACGGTGCGCGAGGCGAGGAAGCCCTCGGCGGTGTAATCGAAGGACGACGTGTTCCCGTTGGCAGCCGCCGCCGAGGCCATTGCCCGCGCCCGGGGAGAAGCCGGATACGAGGCCCGTGCCGCCGGAGTTGCCACTGTTGTAGCCGACCTTGAACTCGAACGGCACGCCCACGGTCGGGCGGCGAAAGATCGTGCGCTCTCAGGAAAACGCGCCCGATAGCGGCACCGTCGCATCGCGCCCGCCGTTACGGTGCGAGTCAAACGTGGATTGCTCGCCCGCTTGATTCGCGTCCTCGAAATTCACCGTGCCGTTCGCGGTGAGTGGGTCGGTGCCGGCGGGCGGAGTCGCCGCGAAGTTCCTCAACTGGTCGGCGGCGACAGCGGACTTCCGCAGCTTGTAGTAACCGCGCAGGTCGGCATCCGCCACGGGCTGCTCGGCGAAAATCAGCGGTGTGATCTCGAAGCCATCGAGCTTCCGGCGATACACCGCGACCTCGATCACTTCGCTGTAAAGTTTCGCATCGTCGGTCGTGTTGCCGATGGTGATGCCGTTCGTGTTCGTCGCCGCGCCGATGGCCTGCGTTGTCGAGAACACCTGCCGCCCGTCGAGGAAGCCAACAAACGTATCACCCTCGCGCGTCACCGCGACGAGATACCACCGCTCAAGAAATGGCTGCGAGATGAGCGTCTGCGCTGTGAGCAGTGCGCTCGCGCCGCGCGCCTGAAACTCGAGGTTGCCGGTGTTGATGTTGAACTTGATCTCGAACGCAAAGTTCCCGCCCGCGGTCGAGTTCTGGCGGTTCGACAATATCACCATGTCCTTCGACAGCGTGACACTGCTTGGGATGCTCATCTTGAACCAGCAGGAGACGGTGAGGCCATTGTTCGTCCCCCCGCTAAATGCGTTTGAGGAATCCCCTGTGCTGGCCCGGGAAGTTCCGTTAAAAACTGCGCCAGAGGACTGCATTCCGCCGAGGAATTGGACCAGAAAAGCAAACGCAAGGATCCTAGCGAGGTATGTGCTCATTGCGGAAGGTGAGGCGAGCCTAAGCAGGCATGAACCACTTGGAAGGAAGAAATCTTAATAACTACATAATAGAGAACCCCAATGCCGTTTCCAGCAGCGGGGGTTGCAACCGGGCGTGGATTAGAATCAGGTCCGCGACGGGAGCGGACGCGGCGTGTTGGTGGCACAGTGCGTCCCGCCTGTGGGGCTTGCGGGCAGCCTGCCCGCCGGGTCGAATTGGGCCATCAAGGACGCCGGGCGAGACGCCCGCTGGCCCCGCAGGCGGGACGCACTGTGCCACGTTCCCATTACGGCTTCGGTGTGGACTCGATTTTGATCACGCCCCTTTCAATCACCGAGTGAATTTCGCGCTTGCGGCCGACTGCGATGCCTTTGCCGTGCAGATAGGTGAAGGACTCACCGTCGGGCAACGAGCGCACGATGCCGCCGCGCTATCGGTTGCCGGGGAATGGATCCGCGGTCAGCCGGGCTTCCAATTCCGCCGTGTCCCACGGGCTTCCCAAGTGCGACAGGGTGCGGTGGACGGGTTTGCACGCCGTGCAGAAAATGAGCAGCGCGGCGAGCGTGGCGCACAGCATGCCGTCGGCGATGCGTAGCAGGCGGCCGGCTTTTCGCGCAGGCGCGAGGATGCGGCGGACGCGCTCTTCGAGCGTTCCGGTGCGTGGGGAGGCCATCGCGAGAAATGCGGCCGCCGGGGACGGGCGGCGGCGCATGGCGGAGGCCATCTGCCACAGCAGCGTGGCGTAATCACCCCGTGCAGCGCCGCGCTCGATCACGAGTTCGTCGCACGCGAATTCGCGTTCGACGGTGAGCTGGCGGTGGAGCATCCATGCAAATGGATTGAACCAATGCAGCGCGCAGGCGAGCCGGCCAAGCGCGTGAGTCCAAAGGTCGCCGCGGCGGAAGTGCCCGAGTTCGTGGAGCAGCACAATGCGGCGCTCGCCGGCGGTCCAGCCGCGGGCCTCGTCCGGCAGCAGGATGGTGCGGCGAAAAAGCCCCGTCGCGCTTGGAACGAAGCCGGGGCCGGCGACGCGCAGCCCTACGTTCCCGCGCACACCGACCGCGCGCATGCAGTCGGCAAGCGCGTGTTTCCATGCGCGTCCGGGGAGTGGCGCGGTCTTTTTCAAAAGCGAACGGATCGCGAGCGCGCCGATGGTGAGGCGCGCGAGGCAGAGCGCCACTCCCGCGAGCCAGGCCGCGGAGACCCATGCGCCGGGATTCCACGCGGGCAGTTCCCCAAGCTTCGAGATGGATGCGGGTGCCGCGATCTCGAACTGCGGAAGCGGGCGCACCAGGCCGAGCGTGAGCACGAGCAGCCCGGTGAACGCGACGACGGGCACCAATCGCCGCACCCGCCCGCGCCACGATTCCGGGCAGAGCCAGACGCACGCCGCCGCAAGCGCGCCGATGGCGAGGCTGCGGAGCAGAAGGTCTGTAAAAAGAAGAGCGTTCATTTTTTCCGCCCATCGAGGAGCACTTTGATCCGGGCAAGCTCCGCATCGTCCACGTCCTTCGGATCGAGCAGCGTGGCGAGCAGCTCGGAAGGGCGGTTGTTGAAAAAGGTCGCGAGCAGCCGCCGCAGCGCGCTCTTGCCGGCTTTTTGCGCGGTTGCAGTCGGCAGATACACGTAGCGTTTGCCGTCGCGCTCGTGGCGGAGGTGGCCTTTGTTCACGAGCACGGCGAGCAGCGCGCGCACGGCGGAGTAGCTGGGGGCGTCGGGAAGCTGCTTGTGGACTTCGCCGGCGGTCGCATGCGCCTGCCGCCAGACGATGTCCATAATCTGGCGCTCGCGGCGCGAGAGGGGATCGTTGTCAGCGGAATTTGCAGGCACGGCGAAAGCGATAGCCGGGGGAAATTCGCACGTCAAAGGCAAAGTGCTAACTTTTTAGCAGAAAGTTCTTGCGCGCCGTTTTCCGATGTGCTGTAAATTTAGCACATGAAATCCACACCTCTGTTTCTCTTCCTCGCCGCTTCGATGCTCCTCTCCGGATGCGCCTCCTACGTGAACTCACCCGCGGGCCGCGCTTACGCGGATTCGCGGCGCGAGGCGTTCTCCCATCCGCTCATCGCGCGCGCCTACAATGCAAAGCCCACCGCCCATTTCCCCGCGACCGTCGCGCTCGCACCGCAGGATCACGCGGCGACGCAGGAACTCCGCGCCCTCGACGCCACGAACAAACTCGACGCATTGAAATCACTGCCCAAGCTCGGCCGGATCGTGAATCTCAGCTCGCTCGTCTTTTCGGACACGGACGGCGAAATCCCCGGCCGGGACGGAAAGCCCGCGCCGATCTGGAATAAATCCGACGTACTGCTTCGCGAGACGGCCGCCCGGCTCCACGCGGACATGGTGCTGTTGCTGAAATTCGAGACGAGCATCACCAACGGCAAAGTGTTCCGCCCGCTCGGCACGCTGTCGCTTGGGCTTTTCCCGAATGACCGCAGTGAGATCATCACCACCGCGCTCGCCGCAGTCGTGGATACGCGCACGGGCTACGTGTACGGCACCGCCGAGCGCAGCGCCGGACGCACCTGCCACGCGATGACATGGGACGACGAGACCAGCAACCGTGCAACACGCCGCACACAATCCGATGCGATGGCAAAACTCCTCGGCGAGTTTCCTGCCCTTTGGGACGGGATCGTGGCAAAACACGCGCGATGAAACACCTCGCACTCCTCTCCCTGCTCGCGCTGCTCGGCGCCTGTGCCACGCACGCGCCGCAACAGCGCCAGCCATTCGCGGAACGCGCCGCCGCGCCCGCGGAGCGGCCCGGCATCGGCACCGGCTCGGGCGAATGGCGCGCATCCCCCGTGCAGCCGGCGAATTTCGCCCGCGCGTGGGGCGACCGGCCCGGCGGCACTGCGAAACTTTTCTACAACGACCGCGCCGGCGTCGCCGCGATGCTCGATTTTCTCGGCGGCGAGCCTCGCCCGGCCAGCGGTCTGCAAAAATGTGCGGGCGGCCTCGTCTGCCTCGGCCTCCGCGATGTCGCAGGGCACTGGCTCGACACAAAGGAACTCCGCGGCCATCGCATCGCCACCGGCGAGACAGGGGCGCGCTACGAAATCGTGGTCGCCAACGAATCCCGCCGCCGTATCGAAGTCGTCCTGAGCGTGGACGGCCTCGATGTGATGGACGGCCAGCCCGCGAGCTTCGCAAAGCGCGGCTACGTACTCGCCCCGCGCGAGACCGTGGCCATCGGCGGCTTTCGCGCCGGGCGCG
The DNA here is from genome assembly GCA_945861385.1 of Prosthecobacter debontii. Taxonomy (GTDB): domain Bacteria; phylum Verrucomicrobiota; class Verrucomicrobiia; order Chthoniobacterales; family Chthoniobacteraceae; genus SXWH01. The sequence goes on along the minus strand of CAMAUI010000079.1, from coordinate 14,855 downwards.
ACGGCGTGGCTGCATTCCGCTTTGTCAGCGTGGGCGACACGTACGCTCAGCGGCGCCACCGCGATACGCGCAATGTCGGCGTGCTCGGGCTCGCCGTGTTTGGCGAGCGGTGGCTGGGCACGCCCGCGATTCCCCGCCCTGAAAACCGCGCGTGGCAGCTCGGCGGCGCACGCGCCGGCACGCCGCCCGACGCATGATCTTCCCCGACCGGGACGCAACAAAAACACCAAACATGAAACACACCATCCGCATCACCATCGCAGTCCTCGCCATCGGCCTCGCAGCCGCGTGCGCGGACAAGAAGAAGGAACAGCCCCGCCCCGCAGCCGGCGGCAAGACCTACGTTCCCACGGGCAAGTAACCACCCGCCCGCGCGGCCCGCTGCGAATGCGCGCCGCGCGGGCGCTCCGCGGGGGCGCGAGATGCCATGTCGCCGAAAGCCACCCGCATCTTCTCAAACGACCTCCCGCCATGAAACCACCCATCGAAATCATCAGGCCATGCACTGCCTGCTGGAACGTCAAGACCGGCGACGTCCGCAAACGCCTCTGCGCCCTGTGCGGCAAGCACGTCCTCGATCTCCCCGCTTTCGCCCCCTCGCCTATTTGATCGCCCCGTCGAGCGCGGGGATCGGCCAGATCGGGGAGCGCGTGTGCTGTTCGCGCAGGAGGGTGGAAAGTTTTTCCGCGATGGCCGGATTTTGCGCGGCGAGATCCGTCGTCTCGCGCGGGTCTTTTGCGAGGTCGAAAAGCTCGAACGTCGGCGCGGGGGGATTTTTCGCCTTTGCGGGCGGGTTCAGTTTTTGGCGCACGGCTTTCCAGTCGCCGGCGCGCACGCTTTGCTGGCCGCCGTAGCCGGGCAGCTCGCGGTAGAGGAAAGCGCGCGGCTCCTGCGCTTCGCCGCGCAGCGCTGGGGCAAAGCTGATGCCATCGAGCGCAGCGGGCGTCGCGTCCTTTTCGCCGATGAGATCGAGCAGCGTGGGCAGCCAGTCCTCGAAGCCTGTCACCCGCGCGCTCTCACTCGCAGCAGCGATGCGCCCTTTCCACCGGACGATGCCGGGGACGCGGATGCCTCCCTCGTACACCGAACCCTTGCGCCCGCGGAGGCCGGTGGCGCTGTCGAAAAAATCCGTGTCGGTGCCGCCGAGCAGGTCGTAGAGCGGGCCATTGTCGCTTGTGAAAACGAAAATCGTGCGCTCATCGAGGCCTAGTTCCTTCACCAGCGCGGCGAGTGCGCCGACTTCGCGATCCATGCGCGTGATCATGGCCGCGTAGGCCGCGCGCGGCGTGCGGTGCGGGAGGTAGCCGCGCCCGCCGGCATACGGCTCCTCCGGGAAGGCCCCGGCGTATTCCGCGAGCGAGTCCTCGGGCACCTGCAGGGCGAGGTGGGGGACGGTGGTGGCGAAGTAGAGGAAGAACGGGCGCTCGCTGTTCTCGCGAATGAAGCGCCGCGCCTGCTCCGCAATGAGATCCGGCGCGTAGTCCTTCCCGCTGAAGCCGGCGTAGCTCGCGGGCCACGCCGCATCGGCCCCCGCGGGCAGTTTTTGGTAGGCGGAGAATTTCGGGTTTGCGAGCGCGACCTGTTTCGAGTCGTCCCACAGATGAGTCGGGTGGAAATTGTGGGCCACCGCCTGGCAGTTGTAGCCGAAAAATCGTGCAATCCCCTGCTTCGCAGGATCGCCCGTCGAGCCGACCGGCCCGAGTCCCCACTTGCCAAAGCCTCCTGTCGCGTAACCGAGTTTTTGCAGCAGTCGCGGAAGCGTGGCGGTCTCGGCGGGCAGCGGTGCCTGCCCCTCGTTGAAAGGCAGCCCGAGCGCCTTCGCCTGCATGTTGTCGCGGATCGCCGCGTGGCCGCTGTGCAGGCCGGTCATCAGCACGCAGCGCGACGGCGCGCACACCGGCGCGCCCGAGTAGTGCGCCGTGAGCTTCATCCCCTCCGCAGCGAGCCGGTCAATGTTTGGCGTGCGGATTTTTTTCTGCCCGAAAGCGCCGACATCCCCCACTCCGAGATCGTCGCAGAGAATGAAGACGACATTGGGCCGCCCGGCTGCGAGCGCGGGGAAAGCGAGCGCGGCGAGAAGCGCGAGGGCAAGCGTGCGGATCATGCGCATCGAAGTGCGCGATGCGCTGCTCATTGTCCAGCCACGGCTCGGAGAATTGACCGGTTCACACCGGCTCAAGGCCGCGAGCATTCGGGCTCCGGGTCCGGCGCGCGGTTCAATTCGCAGCGCCTGCGCCTCACGACCCGGCGCGATCCTCACCCGACTCACCGTGAAGTCACCCACTTCCTATCGCTCCACGTTGAATCCAGCGTCACGCAACAGGTTCGTGACGAAATAACCGCAGGCGATTTTGCTTTCCCCGGGGGGGTTGCGTGATGCCCTTGAAATCCCGCGGCTACCTCCCAGCCACTCGCGCGTAGAAGCGCAGCCCTTCGATCTTGCTGCCGAATTCGCGCAACGGATACAGGCCCTTGTCCGCGCCCGCGCCGGGGTCGCGGATGAGGTAGTCGTATCCGTCCTTCCCGGCGATGACGACGAAGTGCGTGATGCCGTTCTTTGCGCGGAGCCGCACAATCACAGGGTTTCCGTGCCTTAGATTTTCATCAACGAGGTGGTGGCTGGGGAGATCCTCGTAGGCTTTGATGTAGGCGCCGCCGGTGATCTCCGCGGCTTTTTCCCACCAGATCCAGCCCTCGGGTGTGTAGCCGCCGTGCTCGGTGAGGTAAGCGTTCAGGCGTCCGGGGTCGGTGTCGTAGCCATAGCTTGCCAGCACCATGGCGGCGCTGGCCACGGCGCAGCCCTCCGCTGCGAGCGTGCCGGGCGTGGGGCCAAGTTTGTGGCCGCGCCAGCGTTCGTCCGCCTGCCGGAAGATGGGCACTTTCAACTCCACGCGCGTGGGAAAAAACAGGCCGCCAGCCGGCTCGATGATGCCGGGCTTCATCCACTCCGCCTCCCATTTTTTCCACTCGCGCCATTTGTAAACGGCGCTGCCGATCATCGTGGCGAAGATGACCGAGAGTGTGATCCAGAGTGTGCGGCGAGGGCGCTGTGGTGCGGGCATGGCTATGAACAGCGGAGAATGATTTTACCGGAGCGGAGCGGACGTTGCGCGTGTTCCAGCGCGGTGGCGATCGCGGTGAGCGGATAGATGGCCTCGATGGGCGTGTGAAGGATGCCGCGCGCTGCGAGGTCGAAGAGTTCGGCGAACAGGGCGGCGCGCTGCGCGGGGGTTGCGCGTTCGTACCAGCGTGTGACCCAAAACCCGCGCCACGCGATGTCCTGGAATATGAGGAGGCCATTGGGGATGCGCAGCGGCTGGCGGGACATCGCGCCGTAGGTGACGATCGTGCCGCCCGGTGCGAGCGCGCCGGCGATGCGCGTGGCGCTGTCGCCGCCGACTGCGTTCAACGCGATGCGCGCACCATTTTTCCCGGTGATGGCGTGAATGTCCGCGGTGAGTGTGGCGCCCTCGATGAGCACGGCGTCGGCCCCGGCTGCGGTGAGTTCGGGGATGATGTCGGCGCGGCGGACGACGTTGATGGTCCGCCAGCCGTGATGGCGGGCGAGCTGGATGATGCAGCGGCCCACGGCGGAGTTGGCGGCGTTCTGGATGACCCAGTCGCCGGGCGCGAGGCTGACGAATTCACGCAGCATGCAGAGCGCGGTGGCGGGGTTGATGCGGAGCATCGCGGCCTGTTCGAGCGGGACGCCGGCGGGGACGTGGACGAGGGCGGCCTCGGGGGCGTTGCCGGCCTCACGCCATGCGCCGAAGCGATGTGGAAGCAGGACGTGTGTTCCGTTTTCCAAAATGCCGGCACCCTCGACGCCGGGCACGCCGGGAAGTTCCGGGCGGACGGGATATTTGCCCTCGAGGACGTTGATGTCCGCGGGGTTGACCGGTGAGAATGCGACGCGCACGCGCGTTTCGCCGGCGGCGGGCGGCGGCAGTTCGATCTGCCCGCAATGTGCGACAGCCGCGGGGTCGCCGTGCTCCTGGATGACTATCGCGCTGACTTTTTCCATCGCACGGCTACGGTGCGCGCAAATGCCCGCCGCCGACAAGCCCGCACCCGCGCCACCGCGCCGCCGCTACCTCTCCGGTGCGCGGCTCGCGATGCTCGGCGTGATGGTGAACGCTTTCCTCGGCATCGTGAAAATCATCAGCGGCCTCCTCGGGAACACCTACGCGCTGATCGCGGACGGGGTGGAGTCGCTGCTGGATATCTTCGGGTCGCTGGTGGTGTGGTTTGGCCTGCGCGTCGCGAGCGAACCGCCGGATGACGAGCATCCCTACGGCCACGGAAAAGCGGAGGCGCTGGCCGCGCTGGTGGTGTCCTTCACGGTCGTGGCGGCGGCGCTGGGCCTTGCTGTCCAGAGCATCCGCGAGATTCGCACGCCGCACCAGATGCCTGCGCAATGGACGATCTACGTGCTGCTCGTGATCGTCATCGTGAAGGAGTTTCTTTTCCGCAAGGTCATCAAGGCCGGTGATGCCCTCGGCTCGACGGCGGTGAAGACCGATGCGTGGCATCACCGCAGTGATGCGATCACAAGCCTGCTGGCGTTTGTCGGGATCTTGATCGCGCTGTGGACGGAATATCCCGCCGCGGACGACTGGGCCGCGCTCGCCGCGAGCGGGATCATCGCCTGGAACGGGATCAATCTCCTTCGTCCCGCGATGCGCGACGCAATGGACACCGCACCGCCGAAGGGGATGGAAGGCGGGATTCGCGCGCTTGCATCGGCGGTGCCAGGGGTGCGGGCGCTCGATCAATGCCGTGTGCGGAAGATGGGTCTCGATTTTTACGTGGATCTGCATGTGGGCGTGGACCCGGCCCTGAGCGTGCGCGAAGGCCACCACATCGCCCACGCCGTCCGCAAGGCAGTGCGTGATGCGATGAGCGAGGTTGCCGATGTACTGGTCCACATCGAGCCGGAGGATGAACTGGAGGACGAGTAGCGCGTGTTACTTCGCGTCGAAGCGCCGCCCGACTTCCTCGAACTCATCGAATGACGCAAAGGGCGGTGACGGCATCGGAATGATCTGCGGGGCATTGCGAAGATCCGTGAGAAGTTCGATCCGGCCATCGTCGTGCTCGACGAGGGCGGAGCAGCTCTCGACCCAGTCGCCACAATTGTAGTAGGTGATAGCGCCAAGATCGCGGATCACGGGGACGTGGATGTGACCGCATACCACGCCCTGCACGCCGTCGGTTTGCGCGAATCGCACGATGCACTCCTCGAATTTCCCAACGTAGTTTACCGCACCCTTCACCTTCCGCTTCGCGAATGCGCTGAGGGACCAGTAACCGAGACCGAAGATCCGCCGGATCAAATTCAGCGGCCCGTTCAGCTTGAGAAGGATCTGGTAGCCGATGTCGCCGATGTGGGCGAGCCACTTGATATTCTGGACGACGGAATCCAGTTCGTGCCCGTGGAGGATGAGCAGGCGCCGCCCATCGGCGGTGGTGTGAATCGCTTTGGGCTGCACACTGACGCCACCGAATTCGCCGTGGTAGTTTGCGACGAATTCGTCGTGGTTCCCTGGGATGTAAATCACCCGCGTTCCTTTACGCGCGGCGCGGAGAAGTTTTTGGATCACGTCGTTGTGTGATTGCGGCCAGTAAATGCCGCGCCGCAGCGACCAGACATCAATCAGGTCACCGACCACGTATAGCGTGGCGAATTCGTGGTCCCGTAGAAACGCGATCAGTGCCTCAGCCTGGGCACCGCGGGTGCCGAGATGAACGTCGGAGATCCACCCGGCAAGATATCGCTTTTGCATGGTGACGAGAGGGCTTATTTCGGATTGTGAATCAACTGTGAATAACTGTGAAAGACGGGATTTTGCAGCGCCGGGACGCATTTGAAACGCATCCGCAACAATGTCATGGCCTCGTAACTTTTCCGCTCAGCGCCCGAACTGCTCCTCGAGGGCGAGCGCTTTTGCGGAATCCGGCGCGTCCACGAGCAGCACCTCGGCCCTGTCATTCCTGACCAGCCGCAAGGCGCGCGGGCGGTTCGACTCCCAACGGCGCTCGACGGAGACCGGCGACTGCGCCTTGTATCGCTGCCGGAGCAGCGCCTCCTCCGCCGCGAAAAACTCGATGGCGTCGGCGTTGCTCGCCCAGATGGTTTTCCACACGAGGCAGTCGCCGCTGGCGAAGCTCAGGTAACGGTCGCCACGCCAGCCTTCCGACGCCTTTGCGGCCACCGCGGCGTCGTGCCAGTTGGTGAAAAGGATGCGGACGCCGAGTTCGCCGACCACATTGTCCACCTGCGCCGGCTTTCCCTCGAATTTCAAGTCCGCCCATTCCACGCGCAGCGGATCCTCGCGCACGCCCCAGTATTTCTCGGGGTGGAGGATCTGCGAGGTCGAACGCGGCGGGTTCGCGAAGGCCCGCGAGATCGCCTCCCAGCCGCCGGAATCCATCCCATACGAAGCGAACTTGATCCCTTGCTGATAGGGGAAAATGAGCGTCTCGCTCAAGTAGCGCGGCGCTGTGGCAAGCTCAGCGGTGTTCTGCATGAACATCGCGCCAAGGTTTTCGAGCACCATGCCAGCCGAGGGATTCTGCACCGCGTAATCCCCCATGAGGAGTGTCGCCTCGCCCTCGATGAGCGCGCTTGCGGCCACGGCGCTGTCGTCGTTGTGCTTTTCGGTGAGCGGGAGCTTGGAAAGCGTGAAATGCTGATCCTGCATCGCGTGCATGAGTTCGTGGCTGAGGATCACCCGGTTCATCGAGTTCTCCAGCGTCGCATCGCTGTACATGTAGAGCCTGTGCTCGTGCTGATCGTAGAATGCGGCCACCTGCTCGCCGAGCAGCGCGATCAGTTTCTCGCGCAGTGCGAATTTCTCCGGCAGCAACCCGATCCGCGCCTGGGCGCGGGCGTACTCCTCGAATTCCTCCGGCGAAAATACCGCATCCATCCGCTTTCTCAGCGCCGCCCTGATGTCTTTCCGGTCGAGCACCTCGTACTGGACGGGTTTCTTGAATTTCAACCCGCGAATTTCCTCCACCGCCCGCTCGATCCCGGTGCGAACCACGAGATTTTTCTCCGCCGAGCGCCGCTGTTCGTCACTGCGGTAAATCCCCCTCAAACGCTCGTTGGCTGCGGACAGAACGGCGACGTTTTGATCCGTGGACTTCCCATTCTCCAACGCGGTCGTCCGGGCATTGTCCGGATCAATTCGCGCCACGAGGGCGACCAGCCGGGCATTTTCCTCCTGCACGAGCTGGAGCTGGCGCCGAGAGAGGGAGTCATCGGCTGACTGCTCGCAAGCAGCCACCGCAAAAAAAAGCACCCCGCAGAACGCCACCCGCAGGATCGAGGGAATGGTCAATTTGACGGGAATTCCGAGGTCTGAAGCGCGGTCAGAGCAAAGCGGAAAATCGGTGTAAAACTTTGATCTGCGCTGGGTTGAATGCATCAAATGGCGTCGGTTCAGGGCAAAAAATTTGCGGGGCCGCCGGCCACACTACACCGTGCCGACAGCCCCGCTGTTCCCCCCAGAACGGGTGTATTGATGCCAGAATGGTGCCTGATGTTCAATTATTTTTCCTGTTATTTTACCCCGGTAACGATGCGCCAGGAGGCTAGGCGGGCGAAAGCCTTCTTCACCGGGGATGGACCTGCGAAAGTCAGTGACGGCTTTTCCCAAGCGTTCCACCGCTCACGCCGCTCTCACTGGTAGGAAAGCCCGTCCTTGTGGATCTGCGGGGCAAGTTCTTCGATGAGCATCCGGATTTGCCGGTCTGCGAGCTTTTCCATCTCACCCTGAAGATTCGGGTCTTTCGCGCTGGGGATGATGCCAGTCACGGTGATGAACGCCCATCGCTGATTGACGCCCCGGAGCAGGCGGTCGCGGTTGTCGGTGAACCACCGGCCCCAGTGGCTCGCGGCGATGGCGCGTTCGCCAACGAACCAATAATACGTAAACGCGCTCTGCTGCACCTGCTCGCCGCCGCCGGTCTTGATGACGCGGTTGTTTTTCAGCCGGGTGATCGGGAAGCCTCCGCGCTTCGGGAGCTGCATGACGAATTCCGTACTGTTGAGCACGTTCCATCCCTGCGCGGTGAGGCAGCGCTCGGGCCGGTGGATGCTGTTCGCCATGTCGTGTCCCGAAAGGACGATCGAGACGAGCACCTCGTAGCCGCGGGCACCAGTCGTCGTGTTGCGGAAAACCTTGCGGGCGAACTCGGTGCCCTTGCCAAGCGTGTCTATCTCCTTTTTTGAGACCTCCGCATCACGGCCGGTCCAGTCGAAAAGCTCGGACGGGATGTAAAGCGTGATGCCCGTGGGCTGGCCGGGCGATTTCGGCAGCAGATGCACCGCGCCCATCCCGAGCGTGACCACGCCGAGCAGAATGGCGAGGCGGCTAGTAGTCATAGCGGGCACGTTCGCTGCGGCCTTGTTCCGGTGCGTCCGGCGGTGTTTTTGATCCACCCTCCCCAGTGTTCTCAATGTCCGCCGCGGACTTCAAGGCGGGAGCCTTCGCCGCGAACAACCCGCTCCAATCGCGATTGAGAAAATTGCCGGCCACAACCATCGCGACCACGGCGACGGGGAAAAACACGAATGCGGAATAATCATGATAGCTGTCGGCAAAGCCGGCGCCGAAAAGCTTCGCCGCGATCACGACGGAAAAGACGCGCACCGTGTTGCCGATCATCGCAAAAACCACCGAGCCGCAGAATAGGACGAGCCCCCGCACCGGCGTCCTCATCGCAAAATAGCCGTAGAGCGCCGCGAGCGTGAGCATCGCCATCAACGAGCGGATCCCCGAGCAGCCGCCCGCAACCTCGAGCGGCTCGAAGCTGTTGTTCGCCGAGTAGATCGTCGCGCCGATCGAGTAGATTTTCATCCCCAGCACATTCGCGCCGGATTCAATGATCTTTGCCGTCGTGGATTGGAGATTCGCCGTGCTCTGCACGACCATGCCCAGCGGCGTCATGAACAGCAGAAACACGCAGGGGAACAAAACGATGCGCGCCGTTTCGCGCCCAAAAAGAAAGCGCGTCGCCCCGTAACAAAGCAGCGGGAGCGCGAAGATGGTGTAGCGGCCCTCCACGCAGCGCACCCCCGCCACAAATGCGAGGATGCCCGCGGCGATGAACCACAGCCCGGCATTCGACGGTTCCTTTCCCGCGGCCGTGAGATCGCGCCAGCGGAGCAGCGCCAGCAGGATCGCGACGGGGATGATCAGCCAGCAATGTTCCTGGTCATTCTCCGCATTCCAACTCGCCGCGATCCACTGGGCCGCCGACTGCGAGAGGCTGAGGAACGCCTTGATGCCGAAATAAAAATACCCCGCCACCGCGAACAGCGCCGCGAGCAGCGCCGCGCTGGCAGGATTCCCGCGGCACCAGCCGCCGAAGCGGCGGAAAAGCGCGCCGAAATCCGGAAAGTCGAAAAGACCCGGGTCGTCACTGGATGGGCTGTCTGGTTTGGATGTTGGCTCGTCGGCCATGCAGTCGGTGAGAGTAGGATGTGCGCGGTGTTGTTCAATCAGTCATTTTCGCCGGGAAAAATCCGCGTGTCCGGATGCCTGCCGATCGCATTCTGCGGCAACGAAATTTTCCACCCATCTCCCTGCCGCCGCCCTGCGTGCTCCGCGATTTATTGAAACCTGCCGGTGCCGCACTTTGACATGCACGGGGCCGCCGTGTTTGCTCCGCGGGGCACAAGATGGACATTCAGAAATTCAACGTCCTCGGCGTCGCGGTGAGCGCGATGGACCTGGACATCGCCACGCGGGCGGTCCTCGATGCGTGTGCGGCGCAGCGCAGGGGCTATGTGTGCGTGACGGGCGTGCATGGCGTGACGGAGGCGCAGGGCGATGAGGCGTTCCGGCGGATTTTGAACGGCGCATTTCTGAACACATGCGACGGAATGCCGCTCGTGTGGGCGGGGCGGAGCGCAGTCGGGCCCAGCGTGCAACGGGTGTACGGGCCGGACTTGATGCTTCGCGTGATGGAGGCGACGCGCGATGGGAGGTTCTCTCATTTTTTCCACGGCGGCGCGCCGGGCGTGGCGGATGCGCTGCGCGCGGAGATGGAGCGGCGTTTCCCCGGCGTGCGGATCACCGGGACGTGCTGCCCACCGTTCCGCCCGCTGAATGAAGCGGAGGAAACCGCGCTGGCGGCGGAACTGGCGGAGAAAAAACCGGACATGATGTGGATCGGTCTCAGCACTCCGAAGCAGGAGAAATTCATGGCCGCGTATCTGCCGCGGCTTGAGACGACGGTGATGCTGGGCGTCGGCGCGGCGTTTGATTTTCACACGGGCCGGATGAAGGAGGCTCCGCGCTGGATGATGCGCTGCGGCTTGCAATGGCTGCACCGGCTTTGCAGCGACCCGCGGCGGCTGTGGCGGCGCTACGGGGTGATCGTGCCGACATTTCTATTTCGCCGGTTTTTGCAGAAGACGGGGATGCGGAAGTATCCGCTGACGTAGCGGGGGAAGGTTTTGGAATGTGAATGTGGGGTTCGCAAGCCGGGTTCGCAAGCTGGCAGCTTGCGCCACGATGGGCTACGCGAGGATGCTTTTCACCACGTTTCCGAAGACATCGGTGAGCCGGTAGTCGCGGCCTTGGAAACGGTAGATCAGCTTCGTATGGTCAATGCCGAGCAGCTTCAGCATCGTGGCGTGCAGGTCGTGGACGTGGACGGGGTCTTTCACGGCCTTGTAGCCGAAGTCGTCCGTCTCGCCCCACTGCACGCCGCCCTTGATGCCGCCGCCGGCCATCCACGTGGAAAAGCCGTACATGTGGTGGTCGCGCCCGCTGCCTCCCTGCGACATCGGCGTGCGTCCGAATTCGCCCGCCCAGACGATGAGCGTGTCGTCGAACATTCCGCGCTGCTTGAGGTCGGTGATGAGCGCCATGCAGGCGCGGTCAATTTCCTCGGCCTTCAGCTTCACGCCATCCTTCACGCCACCGTGGTGGTCCCAATCCTTGTGATAGAGCTGGATGAATCGCACGCCGCGCTCGGCGAGCCGGCGGGCGAGGAGGCAGTTGCTGGCGAAGGAGCCGTCGCCGGGTTTGCAGCCGTAAAGCTCGAACACGCTGGCGGGCTCGGTCTTTGTGTCCATGAGTTCCGGGACGCTCGCCTGCATTTTGAAAGCCACCTCGTACTGCGCGATCCGCGTCGCGATCTCGGGGTCGGCGATGGTGCGGTCGAACTCGGCGTCGAGGGCGCTCACGGTGTTCACGAGGTCGCCCTGCATTTCGCGGGAGACACCCGGCGGGTTGCTGAGGTAGAGCACCGGGTCGCCTTTCGAGCGCAGCGCGACGCCCTGGAATTTGCTCGGCAAAAATCCGCTGCTCCACTGCCGCGCGGCGATGGGCTGGTTCTGACCGCCGCGCCCGAGCGAGGTGAGGACGACGAAGCCGGGCAGGTTTTCGGTGGAGGCGCCGATGCCGTAATTGATCCACGCGCCCATGCTGGGACGCCCCGGGATGGAGCTGCCGGTGTTGAAGAAGCAATGCGCCGGGTCGTGGTTGATCGCCTCGGTGTGCATGGATCGGATGAAGCAGATGTCGTCCACCACGCTGCCGATGTGGGGGAAAAGCTCGCAGATTTCCGCGCCGCATTTGCCGAATTTCTTGAAGCCCCACTGCGGGCCAAAGCAAGTGAGCTTTGCGCCCTGGAGCTGCGCGATCTGCTGCCCTTTGGTGAGCGAATCGGGCATTGGTTTTCCGTTCTGCTTCGCGAGTTCCGGCTTGTAGTCCCACGTCTCGAGGTGCGACGGCCCGCCCGCCATCGTCAGCCAGATCACGCGCTTGGCCTTTGGCGGAAAATGCGGGGCGGGAAGGATGCCGCGCCATTTCTCCTGCGCGGCATGCGCATCGCGCGACATCAGCGAGGCCAGCGCGAGTGCGCCGACTCCGCGGCCGGCGTTGCTTAGGAAGGTGCGTCGTGTGAGATGGTCAATGATCATGTCTTCTATGCGTGAGCGAGCGCCCAAGGGCGCGATTCTTTGGTGAAAAACGCCCGGCATGGCAGGGCGGGCCGTTGTTTCCCGCCCGCACGCGGCGGTATTCCATACAAATAGAGCGGCAGTTTTTCCGCGCAAAGCGAAATCTCGGCCTGCCTCCCGCCCTTTGCGGACATGGGCTGCCGGAGGCAATAAGCCGGAACGAGGCGGTTGCGGGGGCGCTGCGAAGTGGAAAAGGCCGGGGTGATGAATGTTCGTGAGTTGCGCGCCTCCCTGGCCATCGAACCATTCAATGGCTGTCGAAAGTATTTCAATTCACGCTTCCGCTGATGCCGGATGAAAGGTCGCACCATGCTAAACGACGAAATTCCTCACGCCACGACGCCGATCCGTGTTCCAGCCGTTCACGGAGAGTCACGCAATCTTCGCTTCCAGGCCCGTTGCGGTCTGCTACGCTCCGACCCGATGCAGCGCACCGCCGCACAACCCAGCCCATCGCCCTCCTACCGCATCCGGCTCGCGGAAAGTGCGGAGGATCTTCGCGCGGCGCAGCGGCTGCGCTTCGAGGTGTTCAATGTGGAACTGAACGAGGGTCTCGCGGAAAGCTGGCGCACGCAGCTCGACGCCGATCGTTTCGACGAGTGCTGCGACCACCTGGTCGTCGAGCACCCGGCCACCGGCGCAACCGTGGGCACTTATCGCCTCCAGACCGGCGCGATGGCGGCCGAGCGGCACGGGTACTACAGCGCGCAGGAGTTTGAATTCGCACCGTTCGAACATGTGCGCGATGAGGTCGTCGAGCTGGGCCGCGCCTGCGTCCATCGTGACCACCGGAAAATGAATGTGCTCAACATGCTCTGGCGCGGCATCGCCGGATACGCCCGCGAACGAGGCGCGCGCTATCTCGTCGGGTGCAGCTCGCTGACATCGCAGGATCCCGCGCTTGGTCATGCCATGTATATGAAACTCGCGGAATCCCACATCACACCCGCGCCTTTCCGCACAATTCCACTCCCCGAATACGCGATGCCCGCCGCCGACCCCCTCGCAGAATGCCCCGAACCACCCCGGCTCCTGCGCGCCTATCTCTCCGTTGGAGCGAAAATCTGCGGCCCGCCCGGCCTCGATCGCGCATTCAAGACGATTGATTTCCTCACCCTGCTCGATCTGAACGACCTGCCAGCGGCGGTGCAGGGCCGGTTTATCGCGTAGCACGCGGACGCAGCCGCGCGTTTGCCACCGGGCTTCCATTCCGGGCGTGCCGCTGATTTCTTGCGCGGGAAGAAATGAGCAAGCTCCACGCAATCTCACGCGGGCTCCTGAGAGGCTGTATTTTCCCGGCGCTGTCGGCGGGCTGCTTCCTCGATTACGCCTTCTCCGGCGCGGGCGCCTCGCTCGGTGGCCGCGTCGCCTGGCTCCAGCGCACCGCCCTCCGCCACGCCCGCTGGTTCAACATCCTCATCCGCGTCCACGGCCCCGTCCCGGCACACGGCCTCATCGTCGCAAACCACATCAGCTATCTCGACATCATCGGCCTCAGTGCCGGCGTGCGGTGCGCGTTCGTTTCAAAAAAGGAAGTCAGCCGGTGGCCGCTCTTCGGCGCCTACTCACAACTCGGCGCCACCATCTTCGTGGACCGCGAACGCCGCGGCGCCGTCGCCTCCGTCGCTGATCAAATGCGCGGGCACCTCGATGCCTCGATCCCGCTCGTCCTTTTCCCCGAGGGCACCAGCACCGACGGCTCGCATGCCCTTCCCTTTCGCAGTTCGCTGCTCGATCCCGTCGTGAAACTCGGCTGTGCCGTCACGCCGTGCGGCCTCCGCTATTCGCTCGACGACGGCATCGTCGCGAATGATGTCGCCTACTGGGGCGAGATGGCGCTCCTGCCCCACCTCCTCCGCGTGGTCACGAAACGGAGCATCCGCCTCGACATTCACTTCGGCCCGCCCCGGACGACGGACACCGACCGCAAAACGCTCGCCCGCGAACTCCGCGAGGAAGTCTGCGCCCTCGCAGGTCTGCCCGCCGCCTCTCCCACGTGAATGGCAGGCGTGAGCAGGGGGAAGCCAGAGATTCGCTGGCCACTTCTCACTTCTTACTTTTCACCGCCCCGCCACCAGCCAGTCTCCGCCGCGCATGCCCCGCTCCGTCATCAGCCGCTCGCTCGGTCCATTCGTCGCCATCCTGTGGAGCCTCTTTCTTTTTTGGAGCGTGTGGACCGCCGCCGTCTGGACACTCGGCATCGGCGCGACGTGGCTGGGCTTTAGCGCAATGCCCGGGGGCGCCCCGCCGCCAAACGCGGATCTTCGCGGCGCGATCCTCGTCATGGCGGAGTTTGCCGATGTCGCGTGGCTCGCCCTCGCCGCGGTGAACCTCCACCTCGTCATCACCGCCGCGCACGGACTCCGCACCGCGCGCGCGTGGTTCAGCATCGCAGCAGGCGGCGCATTCGTCCTCGCCGCCGCAAACAATTTCACCGGCATCCCATTCGGCTGGATGTCACACTACCCCACGCTCGGCTCACGGCTTTTCGGAATCTCGATCGGCTGGATGCTGCTGTGGACTGTCCTGCTGCTCGGGGCGCGAGAGACCGCCCTGCGCCTCCACCCCCGCGCGAGTCACCGCACCGCCTCCGTCCTTGCCGCGGCGCTCGTCCTCCTCACCTTCGCAAACCTCACCACCGTCGCCCGTGTTTACCGCGCGTGGTGGGGCTGGCACACCGGCGATATCCGCAGCCCCGCCGCCATGCCGCCGTGGGCATGGGCCGCGTGGTTCCTGTGCCCGCTCCTTTTGCTGCTGGCCATGCGCGAAAAAAGCGCCGTCACCGCCGCATCGCACCGCTCCATCCGCCCGCTTATCATCCTCGCAATCCTGAACGCCCTCGCCCTCGCCGTGCGTCTCTGCGCAGCCCTCG
>CAMAUI010000078.1 GCA_945861385.1 Prosthecobacter debontii | reverse complement strand
TCCTCCACGTCGCCGCGGTCGCGGATCCATTTCGCGCGCAGCGCGGGGAGTCCCTCCTCGGGCGTGCCGGCAAAATCCGGATCGCCCCACGGGCCGCTGCAATCATAGACGCGCACGGGCTCATTCGGCGTGAGCGCACCGGTGTAAGATTTGGTGTCGGTGAGGGAAATTTCGCGCATCGGCACGCGGATGTCGGGGTGGATCTGGCCGGGCAGATGGATGCGTTTGGAATTGGGCAGTTGGTCCCTGCTGTGCGGTTCGAAGGAATCATTTGTGGCGATCATGTGGAGTTGCGGGATGTGGTGTTCGGAAAATGAAAACGGCTGCGCGCCGGGAAAGCGCACAGCCGTTCGAGAAATCTCCGCTCCCTGCGGCGGCATTATCCGCGATCAGGTTCGAAGGGTCTCCCGAGCTGCATCGGGACTCTCAGCCGGCTGGCTCCCCTGCGTTTACTCGGCGGAGAGTGAGGGGTGTTTTTCGGGGCGTCAATCACGGAGGCGGGAGTGGCGGGGATTGCGGGGGATTCGAGGGTCGAGAAATTTTCCTTCCACCGGGCGGGCATTTTGCCTTGTCTCCACCGTCATGAAGCTCGCCCTTCTCGCTCTCGTCACCATCGTTTCTTCATCCTGCACCAGGACGCTCTACAACCACCGGGAGGATTTCCAGCCGCCCAAGGCGAAGGGTGCGTGGACCAATTACTACAACACGGTGAAAGAGGGCAATCCTCCGTCGGAGCGTCCGCTGCCAGGCGAGCGGAAGTGAGGGCGGCGTAACCCGGGTGGAACTCCGCACTCAAGATTTCGGAGTGCTCGCGCGGTTGCGCGAGCGGTTTCTCGACGGCTCGAATGCGGGCGGTGGCTATTGGCGCGATGAGGCGGAGCTGGCTCTGTATGACGCAACGTTCGCCGAGCGGATCGGGTGGAAGTGGGATGCGGTGATCGCGGAACTCCGCGCGCGGGGCTGGCGTCCGCGGTCGCGGAACGTGTGTGACTTTGGCTGCGGGAGCGGCGTCGCGGGGCGGCGTGTGCTCGGTGCGTGGGATGGATTTGAAACGCTGGCGTTGGCGGATGTGTCGCGTCTGGCGGTTGCGTTTGCCGGGAGGAAGGCGCATGCGGATTTTCCGAATGTGAAAATTCTGGATGCGCCGCCGTCGCTGGCGGAGGGGACGCTGCTGCTGGTGAGCCATGTGATCAATGAACTCGATGAGGCTGGGCGCGAACGCCTGCTGGCGCTTGCGCGGCAGGCGGAGGAAATCATGTGGGTCGAGGCGGGGACTCACGCGGAGAGCCGGGCGTTGATCGCGGTGCGGGAGGAGTTGCGCGGCCCGATGTCGGTCGTCGCGCCATGCACTCACTCCGCGCGGTGCGGGATGCTCGCGGCGGAGAATGGGCGGCATTGGTGCCACGGATTTGCGCGGGTGCCGTCGGAGATTTTCCAGGACGCGAACTGGGCGCGATTCAGCCGCGAGCTGGGAATTGACATCACCACGCTGCCTTTCAGTTTCCTCGTGATGCAGCGGGGCGACGGCCCGTCCAGCGGTGGAAATATGCGCGTCATCGGGCGTCCCCGCGAAATGAAAGGCCGCATGGAGGTGTTGTGTTGTGAAGCTGGCGGGGTGGAGGAGCACACGCTGCAAAAACGGGATGAGCCGGAGCTTTTCAAGACGCTGCGAAAGGGCCGGACGGATCCGGTTTTTCAGATGTGTGTGCAGGATGGAAAACTGCGGTGTGTCCCGTGAGCAGGGCAGAGAAGCGCGGCGCGGCCTGGCACTCAGCGCCGTCGTGGCCGGGATCGCCGGAGCACGAGCATGAAAAGGAGCAGAAGTTCAAAGCATGTGATGCTGTGCAAAGCGGCGGGCTTGCGTGCGGATAAATTGGCTGCGTAGTCTGCGCTCATGAAATCCATTTTTGTCTCCGTACTGTTTGCATTTGCCGTTGCCGCCTCCGCCGTCGCCCAGGCCGGGCGCGAGAAAGGTGAGGCGTTTCTCGCCGAGAACGCGAAGAAGGAAGGCGTGAAGTCGCTCCCGAGCGGTCTCCAGTACAAGATCCTCATCGAGGGCACGGGGAAGCAGCCGACCAAAGACGACCAGGTGGTCGTACACTACAAGGGGACGCTGATTGACGGGCGGGAGTTCGACAGCAGCCACAAACGGAGGATGCCCGCGGAGTTTGGCGTGGGGCAGGTGATCAAGGGGTGGACCGAGGCCCTCCAACTGATGAAGGAGGGATCGAAGTGGATGCTCTACATTCCGTGGAAACTTGCGTATGGCGAGCGCGCACAGGGCGACTTGATCGGGGCGCATGAGACGCTTGTTTTCGAGGTTGAATTGATCCGCGTAAAATAGGCGGATCAAGCGAGTGCATCCCCGGAGCGCGACCGGCGCGGCCGAAATTCAGAGCACCGAAAGCCCGCTTGTGAAATTTTTCACAAAGACCTTGCATCGCTCGTAAATTTTTCGTTTTACTCCGGCCCCGTTACGAAAAACTCCGTGCCTTTTTGCACATTGAAAATCGTCCGACACACCACCTGACATGCCGCAAATCTTCCCACGCGGGGCCAATCTGGTCCCGCTGAAAATTGTCCTTGTTCTCGCGGTTCTCGGCTCCGCGGTTCCGGCGGCTATGTGGTATTATTGGACGCCGAAGTACACGAAGATCGGCTATCAGCCTGCGCAGCCCGTTCCCTTTTCCCACAAAATCCACGCCGGACAGCTCGGCATTGACTGCCGGTACTGCCACAGCTTCGTGGACAGTGCCGCACACTCGAACATCCCCACGGCGCAGGTCTGCATGAACTGCCACTCGCAGGTGCAGCGCGACAACCCGAAGCTGGAGCCGGTGCGCCGCGCATTTGCAACCGGCGAGGCGATCCAGTGGGTGCAGATCCACAAGACGCCGGATCACGCGTACTTCAACCACGCGGTGCATATCAATCGTGGCGTGTCGTGCGTGAGCTGCCACGGGCGGGTGGATCAAATGGACGAGGTGTACCAGGCCGAGTCGTTCGCGATGAAATTCTGCCTCGACTGCCACCGTGCGCCCGAGAACGGGCTGCGTCCGCTCGACAAGGTGACGGATCTCGGGTGGACGCCGCCGACGAAGTCCTCGGAGCTTGCGGCACTGCTCGGCACGACGCCGGAGAAGCTGAAATTGAAGCCGGATGCGACCCTCTCGCCGGCGAACGCCCAAAAGATCATGGGCAACCATTTCAAGGACCTCCGAGGCGTGCATCCGCCGGACAGCAATTGCGCAGGCTGCCACCGCTAAGACCCGACCATGAGCAAACGCATCATCGAACATCCGCAGGAGACTGGCAATGGGCCGAAATACTGGCGCAGCCTCGGCCAGCTCGCCGGGACACCGGAATTCAAGCAATGGCAGGAGCGGGAATTTCAGACTGGCGCATCGGACTTGAACCCCGAGGTGGGGCGCCGTGGTTTTGTAAAATACATGGCGGCGAGCGCCGCGCTGGCCGGCCTGTCGCTGAGTGCGTGCAGGCGTGAGCAGAAGAATCTCGTGCCGTTTTCCCATGGCGTGGAGTGGAGTGTGCCGGGCAAGGCGTTGTTTTACGCCAGTTCCCGCCCGCACCGCCGCGGGGCGCAGCCGATCGTCGTCACGACGCATGACGGCCGCCCGACAAAGGTGGACGGCAACCCTCTGCACCCGGCATCGAAAGGCGCATCGGACATTCACACACAGTCCTCGCTGCTCGATCTGTATGACCCGGACCGGTCGCGCATTTTCCAGATGGACGGCAGGAAGAGTGACGAGGTGGAGTTCATGGAATGGGTGCGGAAGGAAGTGATGGAGAAGGCCGGCGATGGATCGGGCATCGCGTTTTTGACAGAGCATTTCACGTCGCACACCTTTGGCCGGCTCAAGCGGGCGTTGTCGGAAAAGCTGCCGAAGGCGCTGTGGGTTGCCTACGAGCCGCTGGGCGCGGAGGAACTGCTCCCGGCGAACGAGGCCGCGTTTGGCGCCGGGGTGCGCGCTGTGCCGCAGATTGGCGCGGCGGATGTGATCCTGTCGCTCGATTGCGATTTCCTTGGCTTCGACGAGGGCAAGCTCGATGGCATCCGTGCGTTTTCCGCACGCCGTTCACCGGAGCAGCAGATGAACCGCCTTTATGTCGTCGAAAACCGATACACGGTCACCGGCGGCACGGCGGATCACCGTTTGCGGGTTCCCGCGAGCAAGGTCGGCGCGGTGGCCCTGGCGATCGCGGAGAAGATTGCGGAGGCGACCGGGGATGCGGAGCTGAAGCAGGTGATTGAGAAATTCCCGAAAGTGGCCATGCCGTCCGCAGCCAAAGGTCCCCAATGGATCGAGGAAGCCGCGAAGGATCTCGTGGCGCAGAAAGGCAAGGCGCTCGTGTGCGTGGGCTACCGCCAGCCCGCGGAGGTGCAGGTGCTCGGATACGCGATCAACGTGGCGCTCGGTGCGCTTGGCCAGACTTTGGTGGGCCGGAAGATCGGGCATGGCGCGCAGAAGACGATTGCTGATCTCGCCAAGGCGATTGAGGGCAAGGAGGTCAAAACGGTTTTCATCATCGGCGGCAATCCCAATTACAATGCGCCTGCGGAGCTGAAATTTGCAGCCTTGCTCAAGGGTGTCACCGTCATCCGCCACGGGATGTACGAGGATGAGACGACCTATACGCTCGATGAAAACGGCAAGCGCCATTTCGTGAAGTGGCACATCCCGGCCGCTCATTATCTCGAGGCGTGGGGCGATGGGTTTGCGAGCGACGGGACGCTTGTCTCGCAGCAGCCGATGATCCTGCCGTTGTTTGGCGGCTGGTCGGAGATTCAACTGCTCAATCTCCTGCTCACCGGGAAAAAGGCGGAGGGGATCGAACTTTTGCAGGCGTCCTTCGAGCAGGTCGCGCGGGGCATAGACACCGAGTCGTGGGCGAAGTTTCTCCGCGATGGATTCCTGCCGGGCGGGGCGTCGCGGGAACCGCTGAAATTCGACGCGGCGAAAGCGGCCGATGCGGTTGCAAAATACAAAGCGCCGAAGGATGGCATCGAGATCGTGTTCACCTCGTGCCCGAAGGTGGATGACGGGCGCTACTCGAATAATGCCTGGCTCCAGGAACTGCCGGACCCCATCACAAAGATGACGTGGGACAATGCGGCGATCATCAGTCCGAAGACGGCGGAGCGCCTATTCAGCAAGAAGCTCGGTCACGATGCGGTGGATCCGTGGCGCGAGCCGTCGGGCGAATGGATCAGCATCGAAGTGAACGACGCGACGCTGGAAATCCCCGTGTATGTCGCCCCCGGTCACGCGGACGAGAGCATCAGCATCGCGCTCGGCTACGGCCACACACACGAGGGCCGCGTCGGCGGGCGGGAGGGGAACTACATGTCGCACGGAGGGCTGCTTGCGAAAAAGAGCGGCGTCGGTTTCAACGCGTATCCCCTGCGCACGACGGCGACGGCGTATTTCGCGATCACGACCAGTGACAAGGTGCGGCCGGTGAAGAGGGACCGCTACCCGCTCGCCGCCACGCAGGAGCACGGCGCGCTCGAGGGCCGCGCAGCGGATCTCATCCGCGAAGGGACGACCGATACCCTCAAGCACGATGGCGATTTCGCCCGCGACCCACATTGGCTGCACGAGCACGAGGCGATGGACGCGCACGCCGAGAAGCGCGACGCGAAGAACTACCCGCTGCCGAATTCATTCTATTCACACCCCGAGTTGCAGGACAAAAACCACCAGTGGGCGATGGCGATTGATCTCACGACCTGCACTGGATGTTCCGCGTGCATGATCGCCTGCCAGGCCGAGAACAACATCCCGGTCGTCGGCAAGGAGCAGGTGATCGAAGGCCGTGAGATGCACTGGATCCGCATGGATCGCTATTTCGTGACGGGCATGAACGACCGCGAGGAGAAGCTCGGTGGCAAGCGCAGGGTGGACACCGACGAGCCGCGCATGGTCATGCAGCCGATGCCCTGCCAGCACTGCGAGAATGCCCCGTGCGAGACGGTCTGCCCGGTGAATGCGACCGTCCACAGCGAGGACGGCCTGAACATCATGGCCTACAACCGCTGCATCGGCACCCGGTACTGCGCGAACAACTGTCCGTTCAAGGTCCGCCGTTTCAACTTTTTCGATTTCAACGAACGGCAGAAGGACAAGTATTTCGTCCCGAATCTCATCAATGAAAAGGGAATGGCCGACACGCTGAAGATGTCGAAAAACCCGAACGTCACCGTACGGATGCGCGGAGTGATGGAGAAATGCACCTTCTGTGTGCAGCGCGTGCAGGAGGCGAAAATCGCGGCAAAAGTACGTGCGAAGGACAGCCCCGTGGTGAAGGTCAAGACCGACAGCTTCACCAGCGCGTGCGCGCAGGTCTGCCCGACCGGGGCGATCACTTTCGGCAACAAGGCCGATGAAAAGAGCGCGGTGTCGAAGCTCATTGAGAATGGCCGTGGCTACCGGCTGCTCGACTACATCGGGATCCAGGCCCGCGTGCATTACCTCGCCCGGATCATGAACCCGAATTTGAAGATGCCCGATGTCCCGAAGGACTACCCTGAATTGCAGGCTGCGGCGAAAGGAGGGAAAGCCTGATGGCTTCCGAGACAATCATCCAATCCGAAGACGGAGTGGTGCGGCTCCACACGCCGCCCGAGCTGGCGAAAATCCCGCTCGTCAACCACGACCGCAGCTTTCACTGGATCACCGAGAACGTCTCCAGCATCTGCGAGGAGAAGACCCGCAAATGGTGGTGGCTTGCGTTCCTGTTCTTCTGCCCCATCGCGCTGCTTGTGCCGACGCTGCTTTCGTATCAGGTCGCGAATGGCGTCGGCGTGTGGGGCGAGAATGCACCGTTCGGCTGGGCATGGGACATCACGAACTTCGTCTTCTGGATCGGCATCGGCCACGCCGGCACGCTCATCTCGGCGATTCTGTTTTTGACGCGCCAGAAATGGCGCACTTCCATCAACCGTTCCGCAGAGGCGATGACGCTCTTCGCGGTCATGTGCGCCGCGCTTTATCCGGGTTTCCATGTCGGTCGGTTCTGGAAGGCATGGTACCTCTTTCCGATCCCGAACTGGAACGGCTTGTGGCAGAACTACCGCTCGCCGCTGTTGTGGGACGTGTTCGCGGTCTCGACCTATTTCACAGTCTCAGTGTTGTTCTGGTACGTCGGCCTCATCCCCGATCTCGCCATGATGCGCGACCGGGCGAAATCAAAAATCAAGCAGTGGGCCTACGGCATCTTCGCCCTCGGCTGGCGCGGCGGAAACCGCCACTGGCAGCACTATGAGATGGCGTATCTCATCCTCGCCGGCCTCTCGACGCCGCTCGTGCTCTCGGTTCACTCGATCGTGTCGTTCGACTTCGCCACGTCCATCGTCCCCGGCTGGCACACGACGATTTTCCCGCCGTATTTCGTGGCGGGCGCGATCTTCGGCGGCTTCGCGATGGTGCTCACGCTGATGCTGCCCGCGCGGCTGATTTACCCGCAGATTGACGACATGATGACGCGGAACCACGTGGACAAAATGGCGAAGATCATCCTGCTCACCGGCAGCATCGTGGGGTACGCGTATCTGATGGAGCTGTTCGTGGCGCTCGTTTACGCGGGGAATTTCTACGAGTACAACGCGTTCTACAACCGCACGACCGGATGGTACTCCTGGCATTACATCGCGATGATGACGTGCAACGTGGTCGCGCCGCAGATCTTCTGGTCCAAGAAAATGCGCCACAATTACATCGTGGTATTCGGGATCTGCCAGCTCGTGAACGCGGGCATGTGGTATGAGCGCTTCGTGATCATCGGTACCACGCTCGGGCAGGATTTCCTGCCGTCCTCGTGGGGGCATTACACGCCGTCGTGGGTTGAAGTGCTCACCTTCGTCGGCACGTTTGGATTCTTTGTCACGGCGTTCCTTTTCTTCATGCGGTTCCTGCCAATGATCTGCGCCTTCGAGGTGAAGGCGGTGAAGCCGGAGGCTGACCCGCATTTCCACCCGCAGGACGACGGGCACCACGCGAAGCCGGCGGAGGCGGCGATTCACTGACATGTCGCAGACCTACAAACGCCTCTTTGCACTCGGAGCGGAATTCGACAGCGCCGCATCCGTCTATCACGCCGCCGAGAAAGTCCGCGATGCGGGCTACACAGTCTGGGACGCCCACTCGCCGTTCCCGGTCCACGGGATGGACAAGGCGATGGGCATGAAAAAATCGTGGCTCAGCGCCTTCGTCTTTGTGTGCGGCCTCACCGGCTTCTTCACGGGCCTGCTGCTTGTCACCATCACCAGCTTCGGCATTTACCCGACCAACGTGAACGGCAAGCCGAACGACTGGGCGCACGGCATGCTGGCGATCCAGTTTTTCTTCCCGGTGATGTACGAGCTGACGATTTTGTTCGCGGCGTTCGGCGCGACCTTCGGCATGATCATCCGCAATGGCCTGCCACGGCTGCACCATCCGATCTTCAATTGGAGCCGCTTCGCGAAAGTGAGCGACGACAAGTTTTTCATCGTCATCGAGGCGCGCGACCCGCAGTTCTCGGAAGCCAGGACGAAAGCCCTGCTGGAGGAAATCGGCGGGAAGCACGTCACCAACGTTTACGACCTCGAATAGCCATGCTGCGAATCTCATTTGGGGCAATCATCATAGCAGGAGTGCTGGCGCTGGGTTTCGCGGGTTTCCGCGGGGCGAAGAGCGACCTGACTCACGTCGAATGGTTCAACGACATGGCACACCAGCCGAAGTTCCAGCCGCAGCACCGCAACGATCTGTTTGCCGACGGGCGCGCTGCGCGCCTGCCGGTGCCGGGCACCATTCCGATCGGCCTCACGCTTCCCGGCAGGCAGGATGGCACCGGCGGCAGCAACACCGGCGGGACATTCACATTCGCACCCGATTATTTGAACACCGGCCGCATGGGCACCGTTTACGGCGACGGCATCCCTGCCCAGCTCGCAGCGAAGGGGCACGATTTGCTCAGGCGCGGACGCGAAAGGTACGACATCAACTGCGCGCACTGCCACGGCAGTACCGGCGCGGGCGATGGTGTGGTGAAAGCATTTGGCATGATGACTGTCGCCTCGCTCCTCAACGAGCCGAACGTGGCGCAGCCAGACGGCAAAATCTTCAACACCATCACGCATGGCCGCAGCACCATGGGCGCGCACGGACCCGTGATCACCGTCGAGGATCGCTGGGCCATCGTCGCCTACGTCCGTGCGCTTCAAAAAGCAGGCAGCGGAAAACTTGCGGTGGCGCCGGCGGCGACAGCGACTCCTGAAAAGAAATGAGCCATCACATCTCCATTCCGAAAGCCGAGAAATTCGACGCGAAGAAAGGCGCCGGGTTGCGGACAATCTTCCAAGTCATGCTGGGGGGTGGCGTTGCGGGCGCGGTGGCGGTCGGATTTTTCAGCCCGAGTCTTTTTGCCCACAGTTGGCTGTTCGCGTTTTTCTTCGGCTTCACAATCCTGGTCGGCGCATTTTTCTGGAACTGCGTGCACCACGCAACGGATGCCGAGTGGTCCGTGGTTGTGCGGCGGCAGATCGAGAACATCGCCAGCCTGCTCAAGTGGGGGCTCGTGATTTTCGCGCCCATCGCACTGGTCTGCATCATCAAGCCGGGGCTGCTGTATCAATGGATGACGCTGCACCCCGGAGAGGATGCTCTGCTCGATGGAACGAAGAGCCTCTACTTGAACAAGCCATTTTTCTGGGTCCGGGTGTTCGCATTTTTCGGCCTCCTTTTCCTGCTCTCGAATGTACTCCGCAAACGCAGCATGGCACAGGATGCCGACGGCGCGGCATCCCACACATTCACGATGCGCAAGGTCTCCGTCGCAGGCATTCCGGCGCTCGCCATCTGCCTCACGTTTGGAGGCATTGACTGGCTGAAGGCGCTGAACCATCACTGGTATTCGACGATGTGGGGCGTGTATCTCTTCGCGGGGGCGGCGGGCAGCTCGATGGCGGTTCTCGTGCTCGCGTGCAAGTGGCTCCAGTCGCTCGGCTACCTCAAGGTCGTCACGGAAGAGCACTATCACCTGATGGGCAAATTTCTTTTCGCCTTCACGGTTTTCTGGGCCTACATCGGCTACTCGCAATACATGCTCATCACGTATGCGAACATCGAGGAGGAGACGGTCTATTTCCGCCTGCGCAACACCGGGGGCTGGAACTACCTGTCCCACTTCCTTGTCTTCGGACGGTTCTTCTTCATGTTCGTGCCGCTGCTTTTTCAAGGGCTGAAAAAATCGCGCGGAATCATCTTTTGCGCTTCGTGGATCATTTTCATGCAGTTCCTCGACATGTTCATCATCATCATGCCCGAGTATTCGCCCGGCGGTTTCTCATTTGCGGCGCTCGCGGGCTGCGTGCTCACGTGGCTCGCGGTCGTGGGGCTGCTCGGCCTCGGCTTTCTCAAACACGTCGGCCAGGGCTACGTCTTTCCCGTGAAAGACCCGCGTCTTGCCGAGTCGCTGAAATTCACCAACTGACATGCGGCACAACGTAACAACTCCGGGCGGATTTTTCGTGGGCGTCGGCGGAATCGCTGCATTCTGCATCGTGTCCAGCATTGTTTTCCTGTGGGTGAAATCCCCATCTGCCAGCACGGAACTGCGCCCGCAGCAGGTCGCGCTCGGCCTCGTTCCAAACCCCGGGAGCAAGGATAAAGGGGCAAATGAAACGATTGAGGGCGAGACCATGAAGCTGCTCGCCAAGGCTGCTGCCACCTACAATGCCGGCAGGAAGCCGGATCTCGACAACCTGGGCGACCTTCGCGGCGTCGTGCGTTTCCGACAGGCGCGCAAAATCGCCGCGGAACACGCGAACGCGCTGAATGCACCGTCAAACGTGAGCGGAAAATCGGTCATCGAGGCCGCGATGGACGAGGTTGCCGCGGAAATTGCCGCGAAAAAGCCGGTGCCATCGAAGGTTGCGCTGATGGAAATTGCACCGGATCCGAAGCTCCCGCCGTCCCTCCCGAATTACAGCGGAGGCGGAAGCAAGACGGTGAACTTTGAAAACCCGGCCAAGCCCGTGACTCCTGCACCCACACCCGCCGCGCCCGCCGCACCTGCTCCCTCCGCTCCCGAGCCCAGCCGTCCGCCACTCATCAACTCGCCCGAACCGAAATGACGGCCTCGACCCAACACACCTTGCTTTCCACCACCGTTGGCGCGCCTCCGCCGCACGATCAGCCAAAAACGGCAGCCTCGCCTGCTTCTGATTCCCAGGTCACGCGGCAGGACATCGAGAACATTGAGCGCGCGCTGATTGATGACTCCGCTCGCGGGCCCGTGCTCACATTTTTCACGACAGCCATTTTCTGGCTGCTCGTCTCCGCGGTCCTGGGGTATATCGCGTCGAGAAAGCTCCATTCCCCGGCCTACATTCCCGGGCCGGAGTTCCTCTACAGCCGGCTCGGCATTCACGGGTTCATCTCCTCGATTTTCGAGCACAATTTCAGCTACGGGCGCGTATGGCCCGCCTACAACATGGCGCTGATTTACGGCTGGTGCTCGCTGGCAGGAATGGGCGTGGCGACGTGGCTTATCGGTCGTCTCACCCGGGTGGCGATCAAGGCGCCGGGGGTCCTCCGGTTTGGCGCGTGGTTTTGGAATGCCGGTGTCGCCGCTGGCGTCGTCATGGTCCTCGCTGGCTACAACTCGGGTCTCGAATACTTCGAGATGCACCGTGCGGCGCGCGTCTGCATGTTCATCGGCTACCTGCTCATCGGCGTCTGGGGGCTGATCCTTTTCCGCTACAAGCGCACCGCAGCCCCGTACATCTCAGTCTCCTACCTCGTTGCCGCGTTTTTCCTGTTCCCGTGGTTTTTCGGCACCACCGATGCGCTCAGCTCCACCGTCCTTCACGGAGTGATGAAAAACGTGGTGAATGCGTGGTATCAGGGCGGCCTTTTCAATCTGTGGTTTGGCTGCATCGGCATCGCGGCGGCCTACTACTTCATCCCGAAGGTCATCAACGCGCCGATCTACAGCTATGAACTGGCGAGGATCGGGTTCTGGACGTGGGTGTTCCTCGGCGGCCTCACGGCGATGACGCGGCTGACCGGCGGCCCGGTGCCGGCGTATCTTGTGACGATCAGCATCGCGGCGAGCATCCTCCTGATCATTCCGATCGCGACGCTGATGACCAATTTCACGCGGACGATGCACGGGCACACGGGAAAAATGGCTTCCTCGCCGACGCTCCGCTTCGTCTATGTGGGAGTCTGGTTTTTCGCGATTGCCGCCGGGCTCCAAGTCCTCGGCGCGCTTCGCTCGGTGAACAGCTACGCGGCTTTCACACAGTTCGGCTATGCGCAGACGCACGCGATGACGATCGGCTTTTTCAGCATGGTGATGTTTGGCGCGATCTACTACATCACGCCGCGCCTTGTCGGCTGCGAATGGCTCTCGCGCACATTCATCAAGCTGCACTTCCTCGGCACGGCCTACGGCGGCGCGACAATCATCGGGCTGTTCCTTTTTGGCGGTCTCGCGATGGGTTTCACGCTGCACGACAGCACGGTGGACGGGCAGCAGGTGTACACCTTCCACAACGTCCCGCAAAACGGCGGCGCATACCAGGCGACCAAGACCTACATCGGCTACACGTTCTTCGGAGTGGCGCAGGTCATTTTCGCGATTCACTTCCTGTTCATGCGCCTTCGCATCGGCCAGCCCTCGGGCGAGCCGACGCTGCTGGCAAACCCTGGGGAGGCTCATTAAATGGAAAAACCGAGCACACTTTTCACCGGAATCTTTGGGGCGTTCATCATCAGCACTGGCGCGATGGTGCTCCTGCCGAATTCGCAAATCGGGAATCTCCAGCCGACTGTTGGTGACTGGGACGGCACGCAGCCGAGCCCCACGGATGTTTACCCGGTGGATCGCCGCCTGATCGGGCGCGACGTGTATGTCGCGAACGGCTGCTTCTACTGCCACACCCAGCAGGTGCGCGATTTGCAATACGGCCCCGACATGCCGCGCGGCTGGGGCAACCGCCGCACCGTGGCGCGTGATTACCTTTACGAAAACGTGCCGCTGCTCGGCTCCACGCGCATGGGGCCGGACCTGGCAAACTACGGTGCCGCCGGCTGGCGCAACGAACAGTCCGAGGACACCAAGAAGCCCGCGGCGCGCGATGCGGCCTGGGTTTTCAAGCACCTCTACAACCCGCGCACTTTTGTCAGCGACTCGAACTGCCCCCCGCAAACCGGGATGTTCACCCGCCACGTCATCGGCGAAAAGGCGTCCCCCAATGCCGCATTCGTCGAGGGCCGCGAAGAGTGGATCCCTGGCGATGATGCGCGCAATCTCGCCGCGTATCTGCTCTCGCTCGACCGCAGCCATCCGCTCCCCGAGGCGCCGACAGTGATCAAGGTGAAGGAGGAAAAGAAATGAGCCAGCCGAACGAAGGACAGGACGGTCTCGACTATCGCGAGACAGCGGACATCACGGAAGTCCACGCATCCTTCGTGCGGGAGCATGGCGAACCGCGCGCGGGCACCATGCCGATCCCGACATGGCTGGGGGTCGTGTGCGCAGGCGCGTTGGTGTGGGCGGGCGTGTATGTGGGCGTGTTTCACGGGGGTTTCAGCCCGAACGTTTACAACGAATACGAGAGCACCCCGTCCGCGTTCTTCCCGCTGCCCGGCGGCGCGCAGGAAACCGGTCCGGCAGTCGAGGAGCCGTTGCTCGCAGTCGGTGCAAAGGTTTTTGGCCAGAACTGTGTCTCGTGCCACGGTCCAAACGGCGCTGGTGTCGCGCCGAATCCGCCGCTCGCGGATTCGGAATGGGTGGACGGCCCGGAGTTTAGCGAGAAGCGCCTCGTCGCGATCCTTCTAAAAGGCCTGAAAGGCCCGGTGAGCGTGAAGGGCACTACCTACAACGGAGCGATGCCCCCCTGGGGCCAGGCGCTCAAGCCGCGGCAGATTGCGGGCGTTGCGACTTACATCCGGCAGTCGTTTGGAAACAAAGGCACGGGTGAGATCACGGAGGCCCAGGTCGTCGCTGCGAAAAAGGAATTCGCCGATCAAACCTCGGAGTGGACCATCGAGCAGATCAAGGCCATCCCGCTCACGGACAAACTCGAGGGGGGAGCGCCAGCCGCCGCACCGGTCGCCGACGCAAAGCCAGCCGGGGATGCCAAGCTCGCCCCCGCGACTGCCGACGCAAAGCCCGCCCCGGCCACCGGCTTTGACCTCTCGGCATCCATCGAGCGTGGCAAAGGCGTGTATGCGCTGACCTGCATGGCGTGCCACCAACTGACTGGCATGGGACTGCCTCCCGCATTCCCGCCTCTCGCAGGCACCGAGTGGGTCAATGGCGACCCACGCCGGCTCGTTGCGATCACTTTGAAGGGAATCATGGGGCCGATGACGGTGGATGGAAAAGTCTATGTCACCGGAATGCCTGCGCCTGGTGCTGCGTTTCCGCAACTCAAGGACGACAAGAACCTGGCCGACGTGCTCAATTATGTCCGCAACAGCTTTGGCAACAAATCGGAGGTCGCGATCACACCGGAATTTGCCGGGAAAGTGCGCGCCGAATTTGCGGCTGACGCGGTTCCTTTTTCCGAGGAAACTCTCAAGAACTTCAAATAATCCGAACCACTAAAATCCAATGAAACTCGCCACGCTGATTCTCGCCATCGCCACGCTTCCCGTCCTCGCACAGGAAGACCTCAAAGCCTCCGCCGATCGAGGCAAGGCAGTTTACATGACGACGTGCATGGCCTGCCACCAACTGACCGGGCAGGGCATTCCCGGGGCATTCCCGCCATTCGACGGATCAGAGTGGGTCACTGGCGACACCAAGCGGCTCATCGCGCTCGTGCTCAAGGGCTACACCGGCCCCATCGTCGTCAAGGGGCAGACCTTCAACAACATCATGATCGCGGTGGACCTGCAGTTCCCGCAACTCAAGGAAAACGCCAAGCTTGCAGACGTGCTCAATTACATCCGCACCGCATGGTCGAACAAGGCGGACAGCGCGATCACGGCGGACTTCGTGCAGAAAGTTCGCGACGAATTCAAAGACCGCACGACGCCTTGGAACGCCGAGGATCTGGCGAAGGCGTTCCCTGCGAAGTAACCACGACGACCCATGGCATACGCCGCAATTCACACACACGAAGCGCACGGACACGACGACCACGACCACCACGAACTGGGGTTCTGGCGGAAATGGGTGTTTGCGACCGATCACAAGGTCATCGGCATACAGTATCTCACCACGGGCCTGGCGTTCCTGCTCTTTGGTTTCATGTTGATGCTGCTGATGCGCTGGAGCATCGCCCATGGCGCGCAGCCGTTGCAGGGCTGGTTCGGCGCAGCAATGCACACGATCTTTGGGAATGACGTGTTCGTGTTGACTGAGAATTTCAAGATGACCGACGGCTCGCTCATCTCCGGCTACTCGCTGACATCGCAGGGCTACAACGTCTTCGGCGCGATGCACGGCACGATCATGGTGTTCTTCGGCATCGTGCCCATCGCGATGGCGGGGTTCGGCAATTTCGTGATGCCGCTGCAGATCGGCGCGGTGGACATGGCGTTCCCCCGGCTGAACATGGCGAGCTACTGGAGCTTTTTCATCTCGTGCGTGTTCATGGTGGCGAGCTTCTTCGTGCCCGGCAGCGCCGCCCAGTCCGGCTGGACGAACTATCCGCCGCTCGCGGGCATCGCAAATTTCCCAGGCACCTTGAGCGCGGATGGCGACATGCTCGGCGTGTGGACGAATGGCGGCACGCTCTGGCTGCTGGGCATGGTATTCAACATCACCGGCTCGCTGCTCGGCTCGATCAATTTCATCACCACGATCGTCCAGCTCCGTGCGCCGGGCATGACTTGGGGACGGCTCCCGTTCTTCTGCTGGGCGCAGTTCATCACGGCGTATCTTCTCGTGCTTGCCTTCCCGCCGCTCGAATCCGCGGCGGTGATGAACCTTTTCGACCGCGTCTTTGGCTCGGCGTTCTTCATGCCGACAGGGCTGGTTGTCACCACCGTCACCTCGGCCGCGGGCATCGTTCCAGCCTACTCCGGCGGCGGCTCGCCCATCTTGTGGCAGCACCTGTTCTGGTTCCTCGCACATCCGGAGGTCTATGTGCTCATTTTGCCGGCCATCGGAATGGTCACGGAGATCATCGCGTGCAACTCCCGCAAGCCGATCTGGGGCTACAAGGCGATGGTCGGCGCGATTCTCGTCCTGGGGTTCCTGTCATTCATCGTATGGGCGCACCACATGTACATGACGGGCATGGGCCCGAAAGTGAGCGCGTTCTTCCAGACGACGACGATCCTCATTTCCGTGCCGTCGGTGATCCTGCTCACGGCGCTGCTGCTCTCGTTATGGGGCGGCTCGATCCGGTTCAATACGCCGATGCTTTTTGCCACGGCGTTCCTGCCGATGTTCGGCATCGGCGGGCTCACGGGCATCCCGCTCGCTTTTAACGCGATTGATCTCTTCATGCACGACACGTACTACGTGATCGGGCACTTCCACTACGTCGTCGCGCCGGGCACCATCTTCGCGATCTTCGCGGGCTGCTATCATTGGTACCCGAAGGCCACGGGCCGGATGATGAGCGAATTCTGGGGCAAGGTGCATTTCTGGGGTTCGCTCGTGAGCATCAACTGTGTCTTTTTCCCAATGCTCGCCCAAGGCATGGCCGGCGCGCACCGCCGCTGGTACGATGGCGGCGCGGGTTCCTACTCGGAAACGCTGGGCAACGCGATCCAGTGGAACGGCTTCATGTCAAAGTGGGCCTGGGTGCTCGGCCTCTTCCAGCTCGTGTTCATCTATAATTTCTTCTGGAGCCTCTTCCGCGGCAAAAAAGTCCCCAACGACAATCCGTGGAACGCCACCACCCTCGAGTGGCAGACACCGACGCCCCCGCCACACGGCAATTTCATCAAACCCATCCACGTCTATCGCGCCGCCTACGAATACAGCGTGCCTGGCGCGGACAAGGATTACACGCCGCAGGACGAGCCGCCCGCCGGGGAAGCCCTGCCCGTGCCGGCGAAGGCGCCTGCACTTGCCCATTAAGTCTCAGCAAAAATGGAA
Organism: Prosthecobacter debontii; assembly: GCA_945861385.1. Taxonomy (GTDB): domain Bacteria; phylum Verrucomicrobiota; class Verrucomicrobiia; order Chthoniobacterales; family Chthoniobacteraceae; genus SXWH01. The sequence goes on along the minus strand of CAMAUI010000078.1, from coordinate 4,877 downwards.
ATCCCATACACAGTCCATCCCCGGCCCGACACGGGGCTTGCGAACCCGAAGCTCGGGATCTGGCTCTTCATCGCATCGGAAGTGATGCTCTTTGGCGGCCTGTTTGCCGGCTATATTTTCATGCGCCTCGGCGCTGAGCCGTGGATGTGGCCGCAAGGCTGGCTGAACGTCCCGGTTGGCACCTTCAACACGTTCATCCTCATCGCGTCGTCGGTGACGATCATCCTGTCGTGGGAGTGCCTGAAGATGCGGAAATACAAGGCGTTCAAAGCGTGGCTCGCCGCGACGTGGATTTGCGGCCTCGCGTTTTTGGTGGTGAAGCTCGCCTACGAGTGGCCGACGAAGTTTCATCACTACGGCGGTTACGTGAAAAAGGAGGCCGCTGCGAAGTACGAGAAATACCTCGGCAACAAAGACACGAAGGACGCCAAGGGCTCGCATGTGGACGGTCACGAGACGCGGAAAAAGTATCCGCGCCTGTTCATAGGCGGGCACCTTGACACGGACAAAGACCCCGACGCGCAAACGGCGGCCAACGTCCCGCTCGTCACCGCCGCGCAGCTCGACGCCGTCCTCGCGATGGGCGCGACCGAGCAAAACGCCGCGAAGAAAGCCAAGCTGCTCGCCAACCGCGCCAAGGCTCTGAAGCAGATCGTGGTGCGCGACCTGGACATCGCGATCCTCTTAAAACCCAACGTGACCGCCGAGGAGAAAGCCAGCGTCCTTCACAAGATGAACACCATCCACGTCCACTCTGTGGATGCGGAAAACGGCGATCCCTACGACCCCTCGAATGACAGCGCCCACTTCATCCCGCGCCCGCAAAAGGATGTGGATCACCTCGTCATCGAGAAAGCCGACCTCTATCCCGGCCACGGCTCCTTCGTCCCGAAGCTGAACACCTACCTTGCGACCTACTTCATGATCACCGGCCTCCACGGCGCGCACGTGCTCGCGGGGTGCATCGTCTTCATCTACTTCTGGTTGCCGATCAAAGGCGGTGCGAAGCTCTACACCACCAACCACGCGCAGCTCTGCAACCGCATCGAAGTCTCCGGCCTTTTCTGGCATCTCGTTGACCTCATCTGGATCTTCGTCTTCCCGCTTTTCTATCTCCTGTAGCCATGTCCGACCACACCGCAACAGCCCACGACAAACCCGCCGCCACGCACGACTCTCATGGCCACGACGAGCACCACGGCAGCGTCCTTGAACACGTAAAGCCCTACCTCATCGTCGGCGCGGCGCTATTCCTCTTCACCGTCATCACCGTCGCGCTCTCCTACATCCACTTCGACAAGATCGGCATCTTCGTCTGGGCGTTCGACAAGATCGGTGTCCACGGTTTCACCATCAACATCGTCATTGGCATGGCCGTCGCCACTTTCAAAGTCTGCCTCGTCGGCGCGTGGTTCATGCACTTGAAGCAGGAGAAAAGCTCCGTCTGGACGCCGCTGCTGTTCACCTTCTTCTTTGTCGCTGGCCTCTTTCTCCTCTTCGCATTCGCCTACGCCGACCCGATTCCCGGCACCATTGAATGGAAACACTGACGCCTGTGTCGCTCAAAATCTTCCACATCTGCTTCATCATCCTCAGCACGCTGCTCTGCGCCGGCGTCGCGTGGTGGTGCTTTGCGCATCGTGGAGCCGAGCCTTACGCATGGCCCTTCGTCGCCGGTGCCGCGCTCCTGCCTGTCTATGGGGTGTGGTTTTTGAAAAAGACACGGAAGCTTGTCCTGTGATGAAACACGCCGCCGCCATTGCCGTCTTTTTCGCCCTTCCCGCTGTCGCCAGCGCGTGCGCGGTCTGCGGTGGCGCGACCGACGAAAAGATCGTCGAGGCCAGCAACGCCGTGCTGTGGACGCTCCTCTCGCTGGTGGGTTTCATTTTCTCCGCGACTGGCGGAACCATCTGGTACCTCTGGCGCAAATCCTGAACTTTCCACGCCGACTGACATGACGCTCGCCGCACTCTCCGACTACTTCGATCTCAACAAGCTCCTGGGCATCCTGCCCAACCACTCCGAGCACGGCAAAGAGATAGACCACATGCTGAACTTTTGCCACTGGTTCATGCTCGTTCTCTTCGTCGGGTGGATCAGCTATTTTCTCTACACGATCTGCCGCTTCCACCAGTCGCGCCAGCCGAAGGCCGACTACCACGGTGTCCGCAACCACATCTCCACGCACATCGAGGCCAGCGTCGTCATCGTCGAGGCTGTCATTCTCCTCGGCTTCGGGCTCCCGCTGTGGTCCAAGCGCATGAACGAAATCCCGACCGAGGAAAAGAACGATGCTCTGCGCGTCCGCGCCATCGGCTATCAGTTCGGCTGGTTTTTTCATTACGCCGGGCCGGATGGAAAATACGGTTCACAGGGCCCGCAATACGTGGGCGATGGCAACGACCTCGGCATCAATCCGAATGACCCGAACGCCGCCGACGACGCCGTGCTGCGCAACAACCTGCACCTTCTCAACCAGAAGGCGACCGTCGTCCGGATCAGCAGCCGGGACGTGATACACGGCTTCTGCCTCCCGCAGATGCGAGTCCAGCAGGATGCGAATCCCGGCAGCGAGGCGATCACATGGTTCCGCCCGGTGACGACCGGCGAATGGCAGATCATCTGCGCCCAGCTCTGCGGCAGCGGGCATTCCGGCATGGCGGCCAAGTACAACGTGGATGAGAAAAAGGACTTCGATGCATGGTACAAGGAGCAGATGGAATCCACGCAGAAAATCCTCGCCAAGCAGCAGCAGAAATCGCCGGGCAGGCCGCCAAGGCCCCCGCTCCTGGCGCTGGAAAGCAGCACTGATTCGGCACTTCCTGTAGCGCGGAAAATCCCGGGTTGGCAGCAACTCACGGCTTCCCGTGTGCAACCCGCCCCCTAGACTCCGCTCACTTTCAAAATGGACACGCCTCAAAACCCATGGATCCCGCCACTCTCGAAGCTCTGCGTTGCGCTCACACTGCTGCTCATTCTAATGGGCGCGGTCGTCACCACTGCCGGTGCCGGGATGATCTCGCCGAACGCGCCGCATGTGGATGGTGCGCTCATTCCTTGGGCCGAGATGTTCAAGAGCTTCGCGCATTTCGCGGAGCACGGGCACCGCTTGGTGGCGATGTCAGTGGGCTTTTGCATCGGCCTGCTGTGCGCCTGCCTGTGGCGGAACTGGCCCGCGTTCATCGTGGCGATCGCGTTCATGGGTGCCGGGGCCATTGGGACGACGTTGGGATGGGACAAGGCCACCGTCGCGCATTTGCGGGTGTGGCCGGCGATGATCGTCTTCATCGTCTGGCTCATCGTTACTTCACGGAAGCGCGGGGAAAAGCCGGGCGCTGAGCAATGGCTCGCGCTCATCGCGTTCATCTGCGCGTGCGTGCAGGCGGTCGTCGGCGTCCTGCGCGTCGAGACCGAGACGGCGGGGAATGTCGCTCTCGCCACGAACATCCGCACCATCCACGGCGTCTTCGCCCAGATTTTTCTCGCGGTGCTCGTGGTCCTCGCGGCCCGGCTGTCGCCAGTCTGGCAGCAGCTTGGTGCGCGTGGCCCTGTCGCGACTGCGGGGAAAATCCGTCGCATGGCGTTCGTGGCGATCATCCTCTACTTGCTCCAGCTTGCGTGCGCCGCCTACCTGCGCCATCGGCCCGGCCAATGGCAGGCCATTGCCGCATGGCCCGCCACGGAGGGCGTGGGCTGGAGCCTCGCGGGGAGCTGGCTTCCGGCGGGGTGGTCGCATGTGGTGGGCGTGCATTTCCTGCACACGCGCATTTTACCCGTCCTCCTGCTCGGCCATCTGACGGGTATGTGCATCGGCATTTTCAAGCGGGCAGGGGAGCCGCGCCTGAGCCGCCCCGCCGTGGGTTTGATCGTGTGCATCGCCCTCCAGTTCGTGTTGGGAGTCTTGATGTTTGTTTTTCACGCAAAAGCGGCGAACGGCCACCCGCACGCGCACATCACCAACACCCACGTCCTGATCGGGGCATTCCTTGTCGCGCTGCTTGCGCTTGTGTTTGCCAGGGCCGGGCGGCTTCGCGGGGAGGCTGCGTAGCTCGTGAGCGCCGCCGCGGAAAGCAGCGTTCCCCATGCGAATGCCGAGCCGGGCATTCTTGCGGATTTGCTCGATCTCACCAAAGCGCGGCTGAACCTGCTCGTGCTTATCACCACTTTCGTCGGCTACTGGATGGGCGCGGAAGTCGTGGTATGGAGCCGCCTCGTCCAGACAATGCTCGGCACTGCGCTCTGCGCGGCGAGCGCCGCGGCGTTCAACCAGATTTGGGAGGTCAAAGTGGACTCTCTCATGGCTCGCACCGCCGACCGTCCGATCGTCGCGGGCCGCATGAAAAAGGGCGCCGCATTCTGGATCGCGCTCGCGCTCGGTGTCACCGGCACCACATGGCTTGCGTGCGCGGTCAACGTCCTCAGCGCGACGCTCGCAGCGAGCACCATCCTCATTTACGTCCTGTTTTACACCCCGCTGAAACGGCGCACCGCATGGTGTACCATCGTCGGCGCGGTGAGCGGCGCGATTCCGCCGGTGGTCGGCTGGGCTGCCGCAAACACGGATCTGTCTCTCGGCGCATGGGTGTTGTTCGGCGTCCTGTTCGCATGGCAGATGCCCCACTTCCTCGCCATCGCGTGGATGTATCGCGACCAGTACCGCGCCGCGGGCCTCGTGATGCTGAAACGGGACGACCAGACCGGCCTGCCCACCGCGCTGACCTCGCTCATTTTCACGGTCCTGCTCACCGGCGTGACGCTTGTGCGGTTTGACGCCGGGCTTGCCGGCAGCACCTACCTCGGCGGCGCGCTCGTCATCAACAGCATCTTTTTTCTCGCCGCGCTGCATTTCTGCGCCGACCGCTCGCGGCCGGTCGCGC
>CAMAUI010000077.1 GCA_945861385.1 Prosthecobacter debontii | reverse complement strand
TGCGGCAGCGCTGTCGCACGAGCGGGAGAATGCAGAAACCAGGGTGCAGCAGAACTCCACCGAGGCGGCCCGGCAGGAGAGCAAACTTTCCAGCCTTCGCATGGAACTCGCCGCAAGCATGCAGCAGCGCGAAGCCGCCGAGGCCCGCCTCGCCATGCTGGCGGGCGAGATCAACCAGCTTGAATTTGCATTCGCCCGGGCAAACGAACAGGTCGCCTCGACGCAGAACGAACTGAACACCGCATTGCGCACACTGGACGAAAAAACCGCCGCCATGACCGCTGCGGAAGGTGCAATCCGCACGGCGCAGCAGCACCTCGTGGAGCGGGCCGCCGAATTGCGCGAAGGCCAGCGGCAGCTCGCCGACCGTGAATCACGCCTCGAGGTTCTCCGCGCACTCAACGCCGGCGGCGAGGGCCTCGAAAAGGGAACGCAGGCCGTGATCAACGGACTCGACAACCCCGATTTTTTCAAACCCGCCATCCACGGCGCGCTCGTCCAGTGCATCAATGTCCCGCCGGAGTACGTCGCCGCCGTCGAGGCCGCGCTGGGCTCCAACATCGAGGCGATCGTGATGAAGGACACAATGGTCGCGGAGTCCGTCGTGAAGACGCTCACGCAAAACAAACTCGGCAAAGCCGCGCTGGCGCTGCGCGAACTCGAGGGGGTCTTCATCCACGAGCGCAACGAGAAGATGCAGCTCCCCGAGGGCGCGATTGACTGGCTCATCAACAAGATCACCCCGCAGCCCGAGGTCGCGAGGCTTGTCGAGCGTATCATCAATCACACGGCGCTCGTGCCCGACATCGCGACGGCGCTCCGCATTTTCCCGCTGATGCGCGGCTCGGCGATCGTCACGCTCGCCGGCGAAGTCATCACCGGCCACGGAATCCTCCACGGCGGAGCCACCACAGCCAGTGCAAACAGCTCGATCCTCGCGCGGAAAAACCAGATCGCCGCGCTCGAGGCCGAGGCAGCCGCACTCGGGGACTCGCTCGCCCTGCTGCTCACCCGCCACGAAGCGGCGCTCGCGGCCGTGGAATCCGCACAGGCGGCGCTGCATGATGCGCGCGAGGAAAAGCAGACCACGACCGTGCAGGTCTCCACGCTCCGCAACCATCTCCAGCTCATCGAACGCGAACAGCAGGATGCCGGGCGAAAGACGCAAAGCCTGGATTCCGAGAAGCAGGGCGCCGAAGCCCGGCTCGCAGAGGCCGCCGCGCGAATTGCCGCGCAGGAGGCCGAGGTGCAGCTCGCCATGGGGCGGTTCGAGGTGCTGATTTCCCAGCGTGCCGAACTGCAGCGGGACCTGGAGACGCTCCGCGCGCAGGAAAACGAAATCTCCGCCGAGCTCAACGACCTCAAGGTCAAAGTCGCCACCGAGCGCCAGCGCCACACACTTCTCCATCACCAGCGCCAGCCGATGGAGGAGCGCATTGACGAACTCCGCCAGCTCATGGAGGAGCGCCGCAATGACATCACCAGCTACCAGGATCGAGGGGCGGCCTTGCAGGCGGAAAGCGCGGGGATCGTGGAAAGCGTGGAGCGCCTGCGCGCCAGCACCACCGGGGCGGAGGAAATCGTCGGCGCGCTCCAGGCCGAACGTTCCGCGCTCCACAGCCATTCGGAGGAAACTGCGGAGCGCCTGCGCCTCGTCCGCCGCGAGCAGTCCCATGTCGTCGAGCAGCGCGGTGCAGTCGAAGTGCGCGGCACGCAGCTCGAGCTCAAGGCCGCATCCCTCGCGGATCATATCCAGAAGCGATACCAGGTGGATCTCCGCGAGTTCGCGCCCGACAGCTACGCGCTTGCGGCCTGTTTGAAGGAAATCGGAAAGCGCGTCCGCAAATTCGAGGCCCAGACCGCGGAGGGCGCCGAGTCCCAGCCTCCCGCGGAGCCTGTGGAGGCCGCGGACGCCGGGGACGCAAGCGTGGACGAGACACCCGCGCCAGCCGACTGGACCCGGATCGAGTCACTCGTGCAGGAACTCGACACACGCCTCTCCGGCATCGGCCCCGTGAATCTCGACGCCATCGCCGAGTTCGAGGAACTCGAGCAGCGCAACAATTTCCTCGAGCAGCAAATCACCGACACGACGAACGCCAAGGAGGAACTCCTCGGCGTCATTGACAGGATCAATAAAACCACGCGCACGCTCTTCGCCGAGACATTCGAGAAAATCCGCGTCAATTTTCAGGAGATGTTCAAGGAGTTGTTCGGCGGAGGACAGGCAAACCTCCTCCTCACCGACGAGGCCGATCCGCTCGAATGCGGCATCGAAATCATCGCCAAGCCGCCTGGAAAACAGCTCCAGTCAATCTCCCTCCTGAGCGGCGGCGAGCGAACAATGACCGCCGTGGCGCTCCTTTTCTCCATCTACATGGTCAAGCCCTCGCCGTTCTGCGTCCTCGATGAAATGGACGCCCCGCTCGACGAGTCGAACATCAACCGGTTCATCAAGATCCTCGACCGCTTCGTCTCTCAGTCGCAGTTCGTCGTCATCAGCCACAACAAGCGCACGATCGCCCGCGCCGACGCACTCTACGGCGTCACGATGGAAGAGCACGGCGTCAGCAAGCTCGTTGGCGTGAAATTTCGCAGCCGCGACGAGGCGCATCAGAGCTACGACATCCTCGGCAACGAGAACCAGACGCCCACGCCGAGCATCGCGGAGAGCTTCGGCAAATCGCCCAACCTCCACAGCGAAGACAGGCAGACCGCCGGCGAGGTCGCCTAGGCAGCCTGTCGAAAATCGGTGATACCCTTCTCATTGTCTTGCTCATGCTCATGCTCACGGCGCTCTGAAACGGAGCAAGAGCATGAGCAAGACAATGAGGTAAGAACGGCGCGCTTCCGGTATTCCAACAGCATCCCAGGCAGCCCGTCCCACGACACCGCGGCAGTTGCACCGGATGCACGCTGCGTGCTACCACACCCGCGCATTGCGATACTTTAAAGCCACGATCATCTGCGCGCTTTCCGCCTTCGTCGTCGCGGTGGCGCTTTACGAGCTTGGCGCATTCCGCGCGCTGGATGCGAAGCTGGCTGCGTTCATGGCATGGCCAGGCGCTCCGCAGACCAGCCGGGGCGGACAGTATGCGCTCGCGCTGCTGCTCTCACTCGGGATCGCCTGGGCTGCGATAGACATCGCGCGCCCGGCCCTAAAGTCAGTCATCGCCGCCGCCACACTCGTCGAGATTTTCGTCGCCGTGTGGGTCTCCAGTGTCTCCGGCGATTTCTTCAGCCCCTTCGCATCCGCAACGGCCGTCACGACGGCATTTCTGCTGGGCCTTGCATTTTCCCGCACCGAGGCCGGCCGCCGCAAGGCCATGCTGCACCAGCTCATCGGCGACCGGGTCTCGACACAAAACTTTGCCGCGCTGTTGGACAGTGGCGAGCCGCTGAAATTCGACGGCGAAATCCGCGAATGCACGGTCCTGGTGTGCGAGATTTTCAATCATGATCAGCTTCTCGCCAGCCTTCGCGTGCCGGATTACGTCGGAATGACCAACGTCTTCCTCCGGAGCGCCTCCGATCTTCTTGTCGAACGCGGCGCCTACCTCGACGAATGCGATGGGGAAAGCCTGCGCGCAGTGTTCGGCGCCCCGCTGCCCGACCCCCGGCACGCCACAAACGCATGCCAGGCCGCGCTCGCCCTTGCCACGCGCCTCGATGTCGTGAACCGCGAATGCCAGGACCAGTGGGGGCACCGCTTCGACTTCCGGATCGGCATCAACAGCGGCGACATGGTGATGGCCGCCTACGGCTCCGCGCGGCTCGGATCATTCAGCGTCGCCGGCGAGCCCGTGGAGTTCGCCCGGCGGCTTTGCGCGGCAAACACACTCTACGGCTCGCGCATCCTCATCGGAAACGGATCATTCGTCCTCGCGGAGGCCGGGATCGAAGTCCGCCCGATGGAACTCATCCAGCGCCATCCGGACAATCCCTCGCGCGAGGAGGTGTATGAGCTTGCCGGCATGCAGGACGATTTTTCACCGGAGGATCGCGCGCGGCGCGATGAGTTTTGGAAAGGCGTCGTTTTTTATCGCGAGCAGAAATGGGACGATGCGCTGACAGCCTTCAAGCTGGCCGTGGAGCTTGGCGGCGGTGACGAGCCCGCGGAATATTACATCCGCCGGATCGCGCAGATCCGCGCCGGCGTGCCCGCGCCCGACTGGGCGAACTCCCGCGCATGAAGCGCCCCGCCTATCCCGCGCCCATCCAGGCGCTCGTGACCGAGCTGAAACGCATGCCCGGCATCGGCCCGCGCAGCGCGGAGCGGATCGCGCTGTGGATGGTGCAGCGCCGGGACTCGCGCGCAACGGACATTGCCGCAGCCATCACCGCGGTCGCCACGGGCATCCGCGGATGTCAGCGCTGCGGATTTTTCACCACCGGGGCCGTGTGTGAAATTTGCGCGGACGCCGGGCGCGATCCCGCCCAGCTTTGCGTCGTCGAGCAGGCGACGGACATACTTCCGCTCGAGCGCAGCGGCGCGTTCCGCGGCCGCTATCACGCGCTGGGCGGCCGGATCTCCCCGCTCGAACACATCGGGCCGGACGACCTCGCCATCGCCACCTTGATCGAGCGTGTCCGCTGCGAAAAGCCGTCCGAGGTGATCCTCGCGCTCGGCTCCGACGTGGAGGGCGAAGCCACTGCAAACTATCTCGCCGATTTGCTGCGCCAGGAGTCCGTCACGATCACCCGCATCGCGCAGGGTCTCCCCGCCGGCGGCGGCCTCGAGCACGCCGACGAACTCACGCTCAGCCGCGCGTTGTCCGGGCGCACGCAGATGCGGCGCTGATCATTTTTCGCCGATGCACCACAGGTGTTCGTGCGTGCGGATGAAAAAACATCCGCCGCTCACAGCCAGCGATGCGTTCGTGAGTTCGCTGCCGATGGCGTTCGTGGTGAGTTTCTCGAACTTCGGCGCGGCGCGCAGAACGTGGCAGTCGCCGCTTTGATTGAGGATGTAGATGCGGTCGCCATGCAGTGTCATGGAACTCCACGAATCCCCCTTCGGCCCCGCCGCCGTGACACGCTCGATATACACGGTCTTGCCCGTTTTCAGTTCGAGGCACTCCGCAAATCCGTCGGTGTCGAAAATGTACACATGCCCGCCGTGGATGACCCCGCTGCCGAGCCGGTTCTTCGTCCGCATTGTCTGCCAGAGCCGTTTCGCGGTCACGTCACCGCTCCCGCCGGCAGGCACCGCGATCGTCGTCCCGAAAAAGCCGCCCATCGCCACCACGATCCCCTCGCCGAATATCGGCGAGCAGTACACCAGCGGGTTCAGTCCGTCGCAGTTCCACAGTTCCCTGCCGGTCGCCGGATCAAACGCCCGCAGGAATCTGGGAAACGGCATCAGGAGTTCCTCGCGTCCGCCCGCATTCACGACGATCGGCGTTGCGTAGGTGCAGATCACGCCGGGTTCGCCGCCGCGAAAGCCATCCGTGCGCCCGGTCACGTCCACCTTCCCCGCCGCAAAACTCCACACATCGCGCCCGGTGGCTGCATCCAGCGCAAGAAGACGGGCGCCCTTTCCCGGTCCGAAATAGAGAAAAACGCGATCGCCATGCAGAACGGGCGACGAGGCATTTCCCCATTCAAACTCCTGCTTTCCGAGATCCCGCCTCCAAAGTTCGGTGCCTTCGAGATCGTAGCAAAACACACCCGCGGAGCCGTGGCACACGACCACCCGCTTCCCGTCCGTGCTCGGCGACGCGCTGCAATAGGAATTCGTCGGGTGGGTTCCCTCCGGGGCGTCGTACGTGACAGCCTTCGTCCAGAGCAGCTTTCCATCGGCCTTTGCGAAGCACATCAGCGTGCGCCGCTTTTCCTTCTCGATCGCCTGCGTGACAAAAATCCTGTCACCCCAGACCACGGGCGTGCTGTTGCCGCGCTCGGGCAGTGGCACTTTCCACCGCACGTTCTTCGTCGCACTCCAATGCAGCGGAAGCTTGTCTTCGGTCGTCACGCCCGAGCCGTCCGTGCCGCCACGCCAGTTTGGCCAGTTGGCCGGAAGTGCCGGGGCCGAGAGTGCGAGAAATGCCACGAGGATTTTCATTCGGCAAAAGTAGGCGGTTCATCCGTCCGCCGGAAAGCTCTTCGTGATCCGCTTCGAATGCTTTCCACGGAGCGCCAGCCGCGATTCACTCGCGGCATGACGCCTGCCCGCTTTGCCGAAATCACCGCGCGCTACGAATCCCTGCGCATCGCCGTCCTGGGCGACTTCAGCCTCGACCGCTACCTCGACATTGATCCGGCGCTCGAGGAGACATCGCTCGAAACGGGACTTCCCGTCCACAACGTCACCGCCGTCCGCAGCCAGCCCGGTGCAGCGGGCACCATCCTCGCGAACCTCGTCGCCCTCGGCGTCGGGCGTCTGCACGCGATTGGGTTTTGCGGAAAAGACGGTGAGGGCTTTGAACTCCAGCGCGCCCTCCGCGCTATGAAGCGCGTGCATCTCGACGGCTTTGTCGAGACACCGTTGCGACGCACGTTCACCTACACAAAACCGCTCGTCCATGAGCCAGGCGCGGCGCCGAGGGAATTGAGCCGGCTCGATTTGAAAAACTGGACTCCCACTCCGCGCGGGGTGGATCACAAGCTCATCGGCGCGCTCCGCAGCATCGCCGGCGTGGTGGATGCGATCATCGTGATGGATCAGGTGGATGTCCCTGACACCGGCGTGGTCACAGCCGCAGTCCGTGGCGCGATCGGCGAAATGGCGCGCGAACATCCGCGCCTCCCCATCCTCGCCGACAGCCGCCAGAGCCTCAGCGGCTGGCCGCCCGTCATCATGAAAATGAATCACCGCGAACTCGGTGCGATGCTCGGGCGCGATCTCAGCGACATCTCCACCGTGCCCGACGCCGCACTCGATCTCGCCCGCACCAATCACCGCGCCGTCTTCATCACTCTCGCAGAACACGGCATGATCGGCGCCGATCCCGGCCGCACCGATGCGGCAGACGATGACGCTGTCGTCCACCGCGCGCCCGCGCTTCCCGTGCGCGGGCCGATTGACATTGTGGGCGCGGGCGATGCCGTGAGCGCAAACCTCTGCGCCGCGCTCGCCGCTGGTGCGGAGGCTGGCGAAGCCCTCGAACTCGCGAACGCCGCCGCAAGCGTGGTCATTCATCAGCTCGGCACCACCGGCGCGGCGACCGTGGAAGACCTGCGCGCGCTCGCGTCAATGCAGGCGTGAAGCCAGGCCGTCTGCATTCACTTCGCCGCGCGGAGAAATGCAACGAGGTCAGCGAGCTGCGCGGGAGTGAATATGCCGTCGTACCCCTGCGGCATGAGCGCGGTCGCGGCGGGCTGGAAGGCGCGGACTTCGGCGCGCGGGAAGCGCGTCTGCACGCCGGGGGCGGAGGTCACGATGACTTCGTCGGGCGCATCCTTCGTGATGAGGCCGAGGGTTTCCCCGGCTTTGGTTTTCACAAGCATGGGCTCGTAGCTGCGGACGAAGCTGGCGCTGGGAAAGACGATGGCTTCGAGCAGGTCGCGCGGCGTACGGATGGCGCCGACCTTGGTGAGGTCGGGGCCAAATGTGCCGCCCACTCCGCCCATCGCGTGGCATGTGGTGCAGGCGGATTTTGCATCGAGGTATATGCGCTTTCCGCGCTCGGCATTTCCATTGGCGCTGGTGGCGAGGAGTTCTTCGAGCCGCGCACGCTGGCGCGCAACCGTGGCGGCGTCCGGGCCGGGCGCGGCGGGCTCGACCGGGATGGGCTTCATCGCTTGCGCGGGCTTGGTGCCCAGGCTGGTGGAGAGCATTGCGCTGGCGATTTTTCCGGGACCGGCGGGGGCGTCCGCGAGGCTGGAGGTGTCGCCGATTTCGTAGAGCGCGTAGGCGACGGAGTGTTCGAGGAAGCGCCCGCCGGCGGTGGTGTCCACGGCGAGCAGCGGGGCGACGGCGCGCTTGTCGCCGATGCGGCCGAGCGCCTCGGCGGCCGCGCGGCGGGTGTGCAGGTCGGCATCGGCGAGCAAGGGGATGAGCGCGTCGGTGGCTCCTTTGTCACGCCAGAGCGCGATGCTGAGGGCGGCGGCGGTACGTAGCTCGGCTTCCTTTTGCGCGAGGCCGCTGCGCACAGCGGCGCGGGCTGCCTCACCGGGGATGCGGGTGAGCACCCGGAGACAGGCGAGTTTCCGACCAATTGGGTGACCAGGGTTGGCCAGTGCCTCCACGAGGCCCGGCACAGCGAGGTCGCCCCGTTGGATGAGCCGGCGCATCGCGTGTTCGCGTTCGGCTGGAGTCAGGCTCTGGAAATCGAGCAGGAGTATATTGGCCTCATCGGCGGGGACTGCGAGACGAGGAACAGGAGGGTTTGGTTGAGCGCCGGCTTTTTGCACACGGTAAATCGCCCCGAGAACGTCGGGCTTCACGAGCTGCGAGGTGGGGCAACAAAGCTTGTACCAGCCGCCCGTGTCCGCGATGAGCAGCGAGTTGGCTCCGCCAATGCCACCCTCTTGCTCTACAACATCCGTCGGGTGAAAATCCGTCTGGTCGCTGACGAGCAGGTCGCTGTCGGTGGTGCGGAAGGTCGCGCCGTCGGGCGTGAGGATGTGGCGGGTGACTTTGCGGAGATTGAAGCTGGTGGCAAAAAGATTGCCCTGCCATTCCGCGCCCCAGCCGGCGAGGCGCGACATTTCCAAACCGCACGCGGCGGCGGGGCCGAGGTGCGTCATCACGGGCATGAGCGGGCCGGTGCGCGGGTGGCCCTTGAGCACGCCGTGATCCTTGCCCCACACGCCTCCGTGTACCGCGTGGAAGATGCCGTCGCGTTTTCCGTTCCCGGAATTTTGCAGGAAGGTGCCGCAGACGAATCGCTCCCCGCTGGGTGTGAAGACGATATCCACCGGGTTGTCCATGCCGGTCGTAATGACGGGTTCGAAGCCCGTGCCATCAGGCCGCATGCGAAACACGTGCGCGGCGCGGCTGACAAACTCCCGGCCATCGCCGAGCTTGTGCCGCTGCTCGGCAAACGCGCCTTTGCACCAGTAGATGAAGCCGTCCGGCCCGGCGTACGGGCCGTGCAGATCGTTGGCGCAGCCGGTGAGCGTCTTGCCGTCGAACCACACCTCGCGCTTCTCGGCGACGCCGTCTCCGTCCGTGTCCGTGAGCTTCCAGATTTGCGGCGGAGCGGAGACGTAGAGCGATCCGTCGAGCCACATCGTTCCCTCGGGAAACATCATCCTGTCCGCAAAAATGGTGCGCTTGTCGAACTTGCCGTCGCCGTCCGTGTCCACGAGGCGGACGATTCTGTGCGTCTTGTCCGCGAGCTGTTTTTCGACCTTGTCGTTCGAGCCGGAACTGTCGGCTACGTAGAGCTCACCCTTGTCACCCAAGGCCATGGTGATGGGCCGGTCCACGAGCGGAGGCCCGGCGACGAGTTCCACGGTCAGGCCATCGGGAAGGGTGAAAGTGTGGATGCCGATTTTGAATTCGGCGGCTTGCGTGGTGGCGGTGGCAAGGGCGAGCAGTGTGAACGGGAGACGCATGCTCCCCGCATAACCCCCGCATCGCTGCGAATGAAGCGGGAAATTCCGCCTAGGCCGGGCGCATGATAATTTCCTCGATGATCACACGCGGCGGAAGATTCGCGCAGAAGAGCACGCACGCCGCGAGATCCTCGGGCTTCATCATCTTCATCCGCGCCGCGGCATCGGGGGCGACGGGGCGCTTCGAGAGCAGCGGCGTGTCAATGTCTCCGGGAAACAAAGCGCACGCACGGACGCCGCGCCCCCTCTCCTCCGCGTTGATCGCCTGTGTGAGGCCCGCCATGCCAAATTTCGTCATCGCATACGCAGGCCCGGCCTTTGGCGAAGCCTGCTTCCCGGCATCACTCACGACATTGATGATCGTGCCGCTCCCCCGTGCCCGCATGCCCGGCAGAAATGCCTGCACGCAATGATACGCACCGTGGAGATTGGTGTTCATCATCGCGTGGTAGTCGTCGGGCGAGAGCACTTCGAGCGCACGATTGGGGACGTTCGTGCCCGCGGCATTCACGAGCAGATCCACGCCGCCAAACTCCGCCAGCACACGCTTCCCCATCGCCTCCACCGCTGCCGGGTCGCCGATGTCGCACGGGATCACGAGCAACTGCCCCGAGAGTTCGCCCGCCTTTCCCAAAGTCTCGCGCAACGCACTCTCACGCCGTCCGAGGATCGCGACTCGCCATCCTTCCTTGATCAGCGCAAGCGCCGTTGCCTGTCCCACGCCGCTGCCGCCGCCTGTTACGAGTGCTGTTTTCATGTCATTTCTCCAGGCTGATCCATCTGCCCGCCGCCGCCGACTCCAGCGCAGCCTCCATGATGCGCACCACCGACGCGCCCTCGTGGAAGCCCGGCGTCGCCGGGCGTTGATTGCGGATCGCGTCCACGAATTCAAACGCCTGGTCGTATCGAAACGCCACCAGCGGATCGCCAGCGCCGGGATCGCGCGGCGAGCCGGGCCACGTCCAGAATTCGCGTGGCACCGGAAGCGGCGCCATGCCGGGCCCGCCCAGCCTGCCGTACTGCAGCTCGTTCCATTTGCCGGTGCTAAATTCAAAGCTGGCCTCGCTCCCGTTGATCTCCACGTAGTCGAGCGAGCGCCACGACTCATTCCTCCCGCTTGCGAGCTTCGAGCTTTCGAGCACGCCCGTCGCGCCGTTCGTGAAATCAGCGATGATCGCCACCCAGTCATCCGTGTCATTTGGCTGCCCTCCGCGCACCGGCGTGAGGTTCTTCACGTTTGCAATCAGCCGGCTCATCGGCCCCACGAGATGCTCCGCGAAATTGATCCGGTGACTCAGCATGTCGCCGAGTTCGCCAGTGCCCGCGAGCGCCTTCACCTGCCGCCACCCGAGATTGCGCGTGCCCCAGTCCTGCAGGCGGCACGAGCGGAAATGATACGGCTGCCCGAGATCACCACGGTCAATAAGATGCCGCAGATACCGCATCGCCGGCACGAAGCGATACGTGAAAGCCGTCATGTGCCGCACGCCCGCCGCATCCGCTGCCGCCGCCATTGCGCGCGAATCCGCCGAAGTTATCGCGATCGGCTTCTCACACATCACATGCTTCCCCGCCCCGATGGCGGCCAGTGCGATCGGCGCATGCGAGACATTGGGAGTCGCGATGATCACCGCATCCACGTCGTCGCGAGTCACGATCTCCTCATAACGCGAGGAGCAGACCGCGCCATCCACCTGTTTGGACGCGGCCTCCAGTGTTGCTGGATTCGTGTCGCAGAGCGCAGTCACACGCACACCCCCGCACATGGCAAGGCCAGGCAGGTGATTCTGCAACGCGATGCCGCCAGTGCCGACGATTGCAACCTTCAGGGTGCTCATTTGCAAACGGAGGACAGCGCGAGCGAGGGGAAGGGGCAAGTTCTCAATCCGCAGTCACCTTCTCTGCTCACAACCTCCTTGAATCTCCAGAGGCACGTTCGTACCTGCCGCTCCTACACCAATTCCGCAAACTCCTCGGCGGTCAGCCCAGCCGCGCGGATGAGGCTGCGGAGCGTGCCCTTCGCCACTTCACGGTGATCTGGAACGCTGAGGCTGGCCATGCTGCCCGCGCGAATGAGGACGATGTGACTTCCGCGCTGCCGGGCAACTTCCCATCAGGCCTTCCCGAAAGCCCGGACCACGTCGCGCCCGCTGAGGATCGGTAATTTCATCTACACAACGCTAAACGGTGACTTCGACCTGCGCAGTCTCCACCGTAAGCGGCATCCCGCGCTCCGCACGCACCTCCAGACAAAGCGCAATGGCCTCGCGCGCATTTGCCACAGCCTCATTCCGCGTGGCTCCCTGACTCACGCACCCCGGAATGCTCGGGCACTCGGCGATCCACACGGCATCCTCATCACGGTCAATCGTGATGCTGAATTTCATGCCGAGAACATATCCGCAATCGCCAATTCTCCGCAACGCGATAGCTCGGCGTTCTTCAACCCAGTTCATCGGGCTTATTTCCACAGGCATCGCGAGGCATGAAATGCGTTGGTTTGCCCCCTGGATTTCCCTTCTCCGCCTTCTATGCGCTGTTGTCTTCTGCTGGGCGATGGAAATGAGAGCACATGTTGTTTAGTACAGTGAGCAAAAATGAGGAGGCTGTTAAATTCAAATTCTAGATTTGCTGTTTGCCGTCAGTGTTCACAAATTTTCGTGGGCGCAGACACAAGCGGGCGCAGATAAGGCGCGGTTTGGCTGCGTTTGCTTTTGGAAACTTCCTCCGGGGTGCCACACGCGACGACTTCACCGCCGTTCGCGCCAGCCTCGGGGCCGATGTCCACGACGTAGTCGGCGTCCGCGATGAGGCTCATGTTGTGTTCGATGACGATGATGGTCGCGCCATTGTCCACGAGGCGGTGGAGCACCTTCAAAAGCTCCGCCACATCGTGCATGTGCAGGCCGATGGTCGGCTCCTCCAAAAGATAGAGTGTGCTTTTCGGCTCCCGCATTTTCCGCAGACGCGCGGTGGTGTCGTGCGCGACGCCGAGGGCGAGTTCGTACACGAGCTTCATGCGCTGCGCCTCGCCCCCGCTGAGCGTGGGGCTTGGCTGGCCGAGCTGGAGGTATCCCAGCCCGGTGTCGCCGAGCAGCGCGAGCGGGCGATGGATTTTTGCGTGCGCCTCGAAAAACCCGGCCGCTTCGGCGAGCGGCATCCGCAGCACGTCGCCGATGCTTTTTCCGTTGTAGAGGACTTCGAGCGTCGCGGGATTGAAGCGCGCCCCGTGGCAGTCGGGGCACGGGTGGTAGCTCGTCGGCAGGAACGCCATTTCCATTTTTACGACGCCCTGGCCGGCGCATGTCTCGCAACGCCCCCCGGCGGTGTTGAATGAAAAACGAGAAGGCGTGTATCCGCGCATGCGCGCCACGGGAAGCTGGGCGAACAGCGCACGCACCTCGTCCCACACGCCGAGATAAGTTGCGGGCGTGCTGCGCGTGGTTTTGCCGATGGGTGACTGGTCCACCTCGCGGATGGCTTCGAGGTGATCCGCACCAGTGACGCGGGCAGTCCCGCCCGCGGTGTCGCGCGCACGCTTTCGTGCGGGCAGGATTGCCCGTGTCACCGCGGGCTTCAGCGCGGCGCGCATGAGGGTGCTCTTTCCGCTGCCGCTGATTCCCGTGATGACACTCAGGCGCGCGATGGGAAAACGCACGGTCACGTTCTTCAAATTGTTCACCTTCGCCCCGCGCAGTTCCAGCCAGCCGGCGTTCTTCAAATTGCGACGCTCCCCGCGCGTGGGGTGCTTCAGCGGCTGGCGGAGATGGCGCCCGGTGGTGCTGGCGGGATTGCGCATGATCTCGGCGAGGGTGCCGGTGGCCACGACCAGGCCTCCGTTCATGCCGGCGCCGGGGCCGAGATCGAGGATCGTGTCGGCGCGGCGCATCGTGTCCTCGTCATGCTCGACGACAACAAGGCTGTTGCCCTTCGCTTTCAACGAATCCAGCGTGTCGAGCAGCGCGGCGTTGTCGCGCGGGTGGAGGCCGATGGTCGGCTCGTCGAGCACGTAGAGGACGCCGCGCAAATTGCTACCGAGCTGTGCGGCGAGGCGGATGCGCTGGCTTTCGCCACCGCTGAGTGTGCGCGCGCTGCGACCGAGCGCGAGGTAGTCGAGCCCGACCTTGCCCATGAACGTGAGCCGCTGCGCGATCTCCGGGATGATGTCGCGCGCGACGGGCTTTTCGTCCTTGGAAAAGACGAGCGCCTCCACCCCTGCGAGCGCATCCTGCACAGGCATCGCGGTGAATTCAGCGATGCCAATCGTAGCCGCGCCCTTAAGAGCGTGGGCTGACTTCCCCGATGCACCCACGCTCCTACGAGCGCAACTGCGGAGGCGCACCGCCCGCGCCTGCGGGTTCAATCGAGCACCAAGGCATTGCGGGCAGGGCTGCGTCTCGCCGTCCCCGAGCGACTCGCTCTGCCGCTCGATGTCGAGTTCCCGCTCCAGCGCGGTTTCGAGCCGCTGGTTGATGGTCTGCTTCCACACTTCACCGAATCCGCGGCATTCGGCGCACCAGCCGTGCGGCGAATTGAACGAGAACATTCGCGGATCGAGCTCCTCGAAACTCCGCCCGCAATCCGGGCATGCGCGTTCGGTGCTCAGTACGATGGATTTGTTCCTCGCATCGAGGATGCGGATGGTCCCCTTGCCGATTTCGAGGGCGTGCTTGACGATTCCGGGGATCTCGCCGGCTCGCTTGGATGCAGCAGGCGGGGCGCCCGCTGCCCCCACAGCCGGGACGGCTGTGCCACGTTCCACAAGCACCTCGATGGTGTGCTCGCGAAAGCGTTCCAGCGCCTTGAACTCCGCGACTTTCACCAGCCGTGCATCCACCAGCAGAGTGTCGAAGCCATGCCGCTTCGCCCATTTCGCAACATCGGTGTGAAATCCCTTTCGCGCCTTGATCAGCGTCGCAAAGACGCGCACCCGCCCACGCGCGGCGAGCTTTTCCACAGCGCGGATCACGGCAGCCGCCGTCTGCTTTTCCACCGCGCAGCCGCAGTCCGGGCAGTGCTGCGTACCGAGCTTTGCGAAAAGCAGACGCAGAAAGTGATACACCTCCGTGACCGTGGCCACGGTGCTCTTGCCACCGCCGCGCGTGATGCGCTGCTCAATGGCGACGCTCGGCGGGAGACCGGTGATGAGATCCACGTCGGGCTTTTCAAGCTGCTGCACAAACTGGCGCGCATAGGGCGACATCACATCGAGGAAGCGACGCTGGCCCTCGGCAAAAAGGAGATCGAAGGCGAGAGTGCTTTTTCCCGATCCGCTCAATCCCGTGATCACCACAAGCTGGTCGCGCGGGATGGCGAGGTGCGGGATGCGGAGGTTGTGCTCGCGGGCGCCGTGGATGGTGATTTGCGAATGCGGAGTGCGGAGTGCGGAGTGCGGAAAAGGTGTGTCTTCGGCGACGCGGGCGGTTTGCCCGCTTGAGGCACCCATCCAGTCAATCGCGTCCATCGTGTCCAATCCGCCTAGCACAGGCCGCAGGGCGCGGCCTGTGTGTGATTCGTCGCACGCGGCGATTTGCTCCGGCGTGCCGGTGGCGACGACGAGGCCGCCTTCCACACCAGCCTCGGGGCCGAGGTCAATGATGTGATCGGCGCATTTGATGACTTCCAAGTTGTGCTCGATGACGAGCAGAGAATTGCCCTGCGCGACGAGACGCTCGAAGACACGGAGGAGCATCGCGATGTCGTCGAAATGCAATCCAGTGGTGGGTTCGTCGAGGATGAGCAGTGCGTTTGTGCCGGTGCTGGCGGTGAGACGCTCGACGAGCTTCAGCCGCTGGCTTTCGCCGCCGCTGAGGACATTGAGTGGCTGGCCGAGGCGGAGGTAGCCGAGACCGACTTCCTCGAGCACACGCAGCGGGGAGACGACGTGAGACGTGAGCCGTGAGGCCTTGGACGTGCCGGTGCGCTCGAAAAACGCGATCGCTTCGCTCACGCTCATTTCAAGCACATCGTGGATGCTTTTTTCTCCCAGCAGGATTTTCAATATGTGCGGCTGGTAGCGGCGGCCCTCGCATTCGGGGCAGCGGATGAAGACATCACTGAGAAATTGCATCTCGACGCGCTCGGCACCCGCGCCTCCGCATCGCTCGCAGCGTCCAGCGCCGCCGTTGAAAGAAAATGCACTGGCGGCAAGCCCCTCGCTCACCGCGCGCGGGGTCTGCGCGAACAGTTCGCGGATGTGGTCGAACACGCCAAGGTACACCGCAGGCGTGCTCTTCGGAGTCCGCGAGAGGGGCGACTGATCCACGAGGACGACGCTGCTGACGTGCTCGACACCGGCGAGCTTTCTCAATGCGCCTGGGACGCTCTCACCAGCGAGGCCTTTTGCGGAGAGGAGGTTTTCGTAGAGGACGGAATGAACGAGCGTGCTCTTCCCGCTTCCACTGACGCCGGTGACGCACGCGAAGACACCGAGAGGAATTTCAACCGTGATGTCGCGCAGGTTGTGTGCGCACGCGCCTTCGACCTTGAGCCATCCGCTCGGTGTCCGGCGATGCGGCGGGATGGGGATGCACATTTCTCCGGTGAGATACGCCTGGGTTAATGACGGATGGCCGCGCGCGCCCCGCTTGCGTGCAGTGGGCTTCGCCATTCCGCTCAGCGGCCCCGCAAACACCAACTGGCCACCCTTCTCCCCCCGCCCCGGCCCCAGTTCGATGACGTGGTCTGCCGCGCGCATCACGGCCTCCTCGTGCTCGACGACGAGGAGTGTGTTGCCTTTGTCGCGCAGCGATTGCATCACGCGGATGAGGCGGCCCGTGTCGCGCGGATGCAGGCCGATGCTTGGCTCATCGAGGACAAAGAGCGTGTTGACGAGATTCGCGCCGAGACAGGTGGTGAGGTTCACGCGCTCGCACTCTCCGCCGCTGAGCGTGCGGGTGGGACGATCCAGCGAGAGATAGCCGAGCCCGACGGAAACGAGATAGCCGAGGCGCGAAGTAATTTCGCCGAAAAGCATGGCGGTCGAGGAGGCATTGTGGCGCAAGCTGCCAGCTTGCGAGAGCGAAGCATCAGCGGGAGGCGGCGTTTGGGCATCCGTGTATCTCACGCTGGCCTGTGGATCGGATGCGCCTTCGGATGGCCGCACAGGCAAGCTGACAGCTTGCCCCACGAGGAGCACGCACAACTCGCCGACAGGCATGAGCTGCAGCTCGGGCAACGTCTTTCCCGCGAAACGGAAATTGAGCGCGGCGGGCTGGTAGCGTCCGCCGTGGCAGTCGGGGCAGAGCGTGTAATTGCGGTAGCGGCTGAGGAGCACGCGGACGTGCATTTTGTAGGCCTTGCTTTCGAGCCAGCGGAAGTAACCGGCGACGCCGTACCACAGCCCGGCGTTCCAGAGATCCTCGCCGCTGCGTTTGGTGGTGCGGTTCCAGTCTTCACCGTGGATGAGCCACTGCTGGTCGGCGTGAGGCAGGTCGTCGAATGGCGTGCGTGTGCTCACCTCCTTCTCGCGGCACGCGCGCAGCAGATCGCGCTGGCAGTCAGCGCCGCTCCCGGTGGTGAACGGTTTGATGCAGCCCTGCGCGATGCTGATGGTGCGGTCGGGGATCGCGCGCATGAGGTCAATGCCGATAGTGCGCCCGAAGCCGCGGCAGGTCGGGCACGCGCCGAGCGGGTTGTTGAATGAAAAAAGTCCCGGCGAGGGTGGCGTGATGTCGAGGTCGCAGTGCGCGCAATGCCAGCCCGTGCTGAACGGATTCAGGGTTTCAGATTTTGGAATCAGGATTTGGATTTTTCCACTGCCGAGCCGCAAGGCGGTCTCGACGGCTTCGGTGAGGCGCGCACGGTTTTCGGTGCTGAGGGTGATACGATCCTGGATGACGCTCACTTTCGCCGGGAGGCTCTTGAGTTTGCACGGCTCGTCGGTGCGGAGGATTCCGCCATCAATCCAGACGCGCAGGTAGCCCTGTTGCTGGAGGAATGCGAAGAAGTCGGCAGGTTTCGTATTCGCCGGGACGGCGACGCCAAAAGTGATGAGCACTGTCGCTCCCGCGCACTCGCGCATCACGCCTTCCACGATACTCCGCGCGCTTTCCGGCTGGATCGTGCGCTCGCACTTTGGGCAGTGGGCAGTGGCGATGAGCGGGAAGAGCAGCTTCAGGTAGTCGTTGATGTCCGTCATCGTGCCCACGGTGCTGCGCGTGGACTTCACGTTGTTGGACTGCCCGATGGCGATGGCCGGCGGGATGCCGCGAATCTCATCCACGCGCGGCTTGTCCATGCGGTCGAGGAACTGCCGCGTGTAGGGTGAGAACGTCTCCACGTAGCGTCGCTGCCCCTCGGCGTACACGGTGTCGAAAGCGAGTGAGGACTTCCCGCTGCCGCTCGGGCCGGTCACGACGATCAATTTTCCCAGCGGCAGGTCCAGGTCAAAGCCCTTCAAATTGTTCTGCCACGCCCCGCGAATCTCGATGCAGGCTGGCGGAGCGGCGGGACGTTTTTTCGACATGATGAAGGAATGACGGAGTCTGCGCGATTGACACGACAGTTGCCTATTCAATCCTCACTGCGCGCACCAGCACGCTGGGTTCCTTCTCATCCTGAGTCACCCGCGCCACCAGTGGCTCGCCGATGAGACGGAACTTGCGCGAGAATTTTTCCCAGTCCTTTCCCCGGACGAGGTAGATGGCTTCACCGGCGGGCGCTGATTTCACATCCGGCGCGTAGATGAACGGTGTCTTCAAGTAAAACAGCGACGCAAGCAGCGGCGCGTAGTCGTCAATGCTGTACGCGACAATGGTTCCGCCTTCCGGCATCGCCGCATCCATGCTCTCGGCGAACGGACGGATGTCCTCCTTAAGCCGCATCCATGGGGCCGCGCATGTCGCGAAGAGGACCATCGCCATCACTGCGATCAACGCGGTCCACAACGCGAGATGCACCGCCTCGTGCAGCCTTCGCCGCAGCGAGACCAGCATCAGCGTGCCGGCGAAAACCAGAAGCACGCCAAGGCCGGCAACCGCCGGCGGCAGGGCATCGCCTCCCCGCGCGACGGCGCCCGCCACCGCGAACGGCGCGAAGACGGCGCCGAAAAACACGATCAGGGTCATCCCGAACGCGGAGTAGCGCCACCAATGGCGGATGCGCCGCGGGCAGTCCCACAGCACCGGCGCAAGCAGCACGCTGAAAGGCGCCACGAGCGGCTGGACATAGCGCGGCAGCATGCCGGGGACGGCCACGAGAAGAAAGCAACCGAGCAGCGCCCATCGCCCGCCGCGGAGCAGGGCGGCGGTGCGCTCATGCTGCCCGGCATCGGCATCGCGCCGCCAGAACAGCGGCAAAAACAGGATCCACGGCAGGTGGTTTGAAATCGTATTTGGCAGGCTCATCGCCCAGTTCCCCACATCGAACTCCGCTCCGGTGAATCGCTCGATCATCTGCCGCCCCGCCGTTTTTGCCAGCGCCGCAGGATCCACCTGCTGATGGAATGGAAGCAGCCAAGCGAGGAAGATGATCGCCATCACGGCCAGGCCAATCCCATGCGCAGCCGTCAGCAACTGCCGGGCTTCCCGTGCCGCCACCAGGGCAGCCACAACCACGGCATAGAAGAACAGCAGATGCAGCGGTGCCTTCGCGAGAAGAGCGAGGCCGTTGAAAAGCATCGGCACAATCCACACCAGCCACGGTGAACGGCCCTGCGACCACCAGCTCATCCACAGCACCATCGCGATACCGCTCAATGCCACGTAGATCGCGTCCAGCTCGGCGAGCCTGCATTTCTCGATCGTGGCTACCTGCGTCATCATCACAATCGCGGCGAGCAGCGATTGCTCGGTGATGAGCCAGCCGCGCGTGCAAAAAATCATCACCGCCGCGAGCGCGAGCACGCTCAGGGCGCTTGGGAGACGCGCCGCCCATGCGTTGCGGCCGAAGATTTTCATCGAGCCCGCGATGCACCACTGAACGAGCGGCGGCTTGCGCAGAAACGGCTTCCCGCCCACGTACGGCACCAGCCAGCTTCCACCCTCCATCATCGTCACCGCAGGCATGATGCGCCGGCCCTCCTCGCCTTTCAACTCGGTGGAACCCAGCCCGGGCAGGAAGATGCCTGCCCATAAGGCGGCGGCAATCAGCAGGGCGGTGAAACGGTTCACGGTCGGGGTTTTCGACGATTCACAGGCGGGCGAAAAGGAGTTTCCAGCGAAACTCGTAGCTGCGCTCGCAAAGCCAGATCACTCCCGCGCTCTCACGAGCGCAGCTACGAAGAGCAGCCTACTTTTTGTCCGTGTGCGCCCGGGCATAGAACCGCTTGTGCATCGCCAGCAGACGCCCGAGCTCGGTGATCGGCGCGGCGTTGTCCTCCACGCGAAGGTCAATGTAGCGGTCATTGTCACCGCCGGGGCCGCCGCCCTTTCGCACGACGAGCAGTGCCGCGGATTGCTGTCCGCGCTTGTCGCCGCCGGCTTCCTGGCCGGCATTCAGCGCGGCCATCATCCAGTCGGCGAGTTCCCCTTCCCCGCTCGCGCGTGCTTTTTCAAAGGCGTCGGCCATCGCGGTGACGACACCTTCTCCCGCGAGCAAATTGCCCTGCACCGTGAAATGCTTCCCCTCTCGATGCCCCGCCCATGCGTTGCATTTCCCGCCGGTATGCACGGCAGTGCGGCCCTGCGCATCCACCATACCGACCTGCCGGAGCGCCTGCATGTCGTCGGCTTTTTTCAGCTCGGCGAGCGCATCGGCGGGTGCCTTCCCCTCCGCCAACAGCCGTAGCCCGTCCATGCCATAGCCGACTTTCGCATACGACTGAGTGGCCACTGCGCCGACGCCCGCCTTTGCCCATGGAACCACGCTGCCGACGCCGAAATACTTGCTCTGCACCGCCACGCCGACTTCGCCGCTCGCCGGATCGCAGGCGACAATGGAGAAGGTGTTCACTCGCGGAGAGTCCGCTTGTGCTGAGGCAGTCATGACGGCAAGCAGGAGCAGGAGCGATCGCATGGCGACGAGGCTGCGTGAGCGGGCTGTGTGGCGCAAGCCGCCGGCTTGCGTGGAACGAATGGCAGCGGAGGACTTTTGAAATCTGGAGAGCCGTCCTGCCTGCCTGAACGCTCTCGCAAGCTGGCAGCTTGCGCCACGGCCCGATTGCTTCCGGCCGGCGCTTGCTTCAAGCTGTGAGACATATGCGCATTCTGTCAGTCGCTCTTGCCACTTTTCTGGCGTTGCCTGTTCCGGCTGCGGAACACCGCGAGGAGGTCCTCCGCGATTCGCCCGCGGCCTACTGGCGCTTTGACGACGCGCTCGATTGCTGCGCGCAGGAGGCCACGGACAAGCGCGCGCTCAAGGCTGACCGCGGCGAGAATGTGTCGCTCATCGCGCCGGGGCCGCGTGCGCCGAAGTTCCCGAATTTCGACGCCCACAATGTCGCGGCGGATTTTACCGAGGTGAAAAGCGGCGCGTTCCTCCGCGTCGCGGACCCCGGTGCCCGCAGCGAGTTCGATTTTCAAAAGGACACCACGATCACGATCGAGGCCTGGGTGCAGTGCCGCGCGCTGGGCGAAGGGCGGCTCGTGTATATCATCAGCAAAGGGCGGACCGGAAATCCGGGCACGAAAGCCGGCAACCAGAGCTGGGCGCTGTGCCTGCGGGGTGCGAGATCGGCGAAGGGCGCGGTCGCGTGCCCGAGTTTCCTCTTCCGCGACGCGAAGAACGACGGCGACCGCTCATGGCACCGGTGGACAACCACGCGCGGCTTTCCGCCCGGCGAGGAATGGCATCACCTCGTGGTGAGCTACACATTTGGAAAACCCGGCAGCGCGAAGGCATGGGTGAACGGAGTCGCGCTCGACGGAGCATGGGACCTGGGTGGAGCGACAACGCTGGAACCGGTGCTGGACGATGACGAAGTATGGATCGGAGGCAGCATGGGCGGAGCGGCGGAAAACCAGTTCCCCGGGGCGATTGATGAAGTCGCGGTGTACCGCGCCGCGCTCACGCAGGAACGCATCGCCAGGCACGCGCAACGCGAGGGCCCTCTGCCGGAATTGGCCGCCGTGACGTCGGCGGATCCCGTCCCGCCTGCACCACCCAAACCATAGCCGGGGACGCGCGCGGCGGCGCCCACACCGACCGGAAGCCGGAAGACTTGCCACAAGGCTCGCGGGGGCGGCATATCGCGGCTGTGAAGATCATCGCAGTGGCGAATCAAAAGGGCGGCGTCGGAAAAACGACGACCTCCGTGAATCTCAGCGTCTGCATCGCGGAGCTGGGAAGGAGGGTGCTGCTCGTGGATCTCGATCCGCAGGCCAATGCGACGAGCGGCCTCGGCGTGGAGGCGCCGGATGCGCCGAGCGCGTACCTTCCGATGCTCGGCGAGATGGCGCTTGCGGATTGCGTGCTCCCGACGGACTGGCCGAATCTTTCCATCATCCCGGCAAACATTGACCTCGCGGGCGTCGAGGTGGAGCTGATCCGCGCTGGCGATCATCTCACGCGGTTGCGGCGCGCTTTCGAGCAGCTCCGGCAGTCGGCGCCTTTTGACTACGTGATCCTCGACTGCCCGCCCTCGCTCGGCGTGCTGATGACCAATGCGCTCAGCGCGGCGGATGAAATTCTCGTCCCCCTGCAATGCGAGTAC
>CAMAUI010000076.1 GCA_945861385.1 Prosthecobacter debontii | reverse complement strand
GATGCGCGCATCGAGCCGCGGGTCGTTGCGCGTGGCCTTGTGCGCTTCGTTCATCCCGCGGAGGAGGTCGAGTTGGCGCCGCTGGATGGCCGTCGTCGCGTGCGGGCTGCGGATGTTTTCGATGAGCTTCTGCACGTCGCGATGCTGCGGATCCACGAACGTCCCCTGCAACGCGCCCGGCAGGAATCCCGCCTGCCAGTTCTCGTTGTCCTTGACCGGCAACCCGCCGGGGCACATGGCGACGAAGCCGGGCAGGTTGCGATTCTCCGAGCCGAGGCCATACAGCACCCACGAGCCCACGCTCGGGCGCGCCTGCACACTGTCCCCGCAATTCATCAGCATGAGTGACGGCTCGTGGTTCGGCGCATGCGCATACATCGAGCGGATGACGGCGATGTCGTCGGCGTGTTGCGCCGTCTTTGAAAAAAGCTCGCTGATCTCCAGCCCGGACTGCCCGCGCTTTTCAAAACGGAATGGCGAGGGAAAAGCCGCGCCCGTCTTCCGCTCCGTGCGGAGATACTCCCCCGGCAACGGCTGCCCCGCGTACTTCGCCAGCGCGGGCTTCGGGTCGAATGTATCCAGGTGCGACGGCCCGCCGTTCAGGAAAAAATGCACCACCCGCTTCGCTTTCGGCGCGAAATGCGGCGCGTGCGGCGCGAGCGGCGACTCCGCCGCCAGCAACGGCGCCAGCCCGAGCGCGCCGAGGCCGAGACCGGCGCGGGCGAGGAAGTCGCGGCGGCTGAGTGCGTGGCTGGCGAGCGGGTGAGGCATGTCTGGGTCAGTCCACGAAGGCGAATTCATTGGAGAGCAAAAGCACTTGGGCGAGTTGCTCCCAGGGGGTGAGAAGCAGAGGCTGTTTTGGCGGCGGGCCGCTGAAGTCCGCGTTTGCATCCCACTTCACCTCGCCGGCGGTAATGACGGGCGCCCACAGGAATTCATCGTGGGAAAGCGTGCCGCCGATGTCGGCGATAAAGTCGAGCGTGTCCCCGGTTTTCACTTCGATGTCCGCGGCTTTCATCTCGACTCTCGAATGGTGAAGGGGCGCGGCTTTCAGTTCGCCGTGGCGGCTGGAGACGATGAAGGCGCGGATGCCGTCGCCCTGGCTGGGTTCGTGGGTGAGCGCTCCGGAGATTTTCACCCTGGTATCGTGGGGGGCGAGCCAGCGGCGGATGACGGCGTGGGCGCGGGTGTTGCCGGGGTGGCCGCCGTCGTTGGTTAGCTGGGCCCATCCGGTGGGGC
Organism: Prosthecobacter debontii; assembly: GCA_945861385.1. Classification (GTDB taxonomy): domain Bacteria; phylum Verrucomicrobiota; class Verrucomicrobiia; order Chthoniobacterales; family Chthoniobacteraceae; genus SXWH01. The sequence goes on along the minus strand of CAMAUI010000076.1, from coordinate 21,057 downwards.
CGCCGGGCCATTTCGCCGCACCTTGCCAGGACTTGCCGGTGAAGTGGGCGAGCGGGGTGAAGTTTTTCACGCGCTTTGCCGTTTCGTCGTATTCACCGACACCGTAGCGCCATGGTGTTTCGCGTGGTTTTTCCGGACCGGGAACGGCGTCATGGCTGGCGGCGGCGATGAAATCCAAGGCGGCTTTTTTTTCCTCCGCGCTGGGATCGCGCTGGAAGAGTGCGCCATAAAGTTGCTGCACGCGCTGTTCCGGCGGTGTGCTCGTGAATCGCGCGGCGATGGCCCTTGCGCGGGATGCGGCGAAGGGGCCGTTGAGAAAGAAGAGGGCTTGCTGGGGAACTGTGGTCTCGTGGCGCGTGGCGACGTGGATGTCGGGGTTTGCGAAGTCGAAGGTGCGGAGGACGCCGGGGAGGAATTGGCGGTCCACCAGTGAGTACACCGTACGGCGTTTGTTTCCCTCGTAGAGGATGTCGTCGGGCTTTCCGCCCATTTTAAGATCGAGTTCTCCGCTGACTGCGAGCATGGCGTCGCGGAGTTGCTCGAAGCCGAGGCGCGTCGCAGGCACCCGGGTGTTTTGATCAGTCCGTGAATTCGCATCCGCGGCTGCTGCATACGCCCCGCTGGTGACGATGAGGCGGTGCAGTTTTTTCATGCTCCAGCCGTCGGCGATGAAGCGGCGGGCGAGCCAGTCGAGCAATTCGGGATGGCTTGGCGGCTCGCAGCGGACACCGAGGTCGCTCGGGGTTTTCACGAGGCCTTCGCCGAAGTGGTGCTGCCAGATGCGGTTCACCATGACGCGGGCGGTGAGCGGATTGTCCGGGCTCGCGATTGCGCGGGCGAGTTCGAGGCGTCCGCTGCCGTTTTTGAAAGGCTCGGCGGGCGGGCGGGAGAGCACTTCGAGGAATCGCCGGGGGACTTCGTCGCCAAGGCGCGAGGGGCTGCCACGCTTGAACACGCGGGGGGTGGTCTGTTCGGCGTGATCCGCAAGGATGAGCGCGTGGGGCACACCGAGGGCGATGAGGCGGCGGTCAATTTCGGCCTGCAATTTCCAGAGTTCCTCGCAGGCGTTCGTCGGGAAAAAAAGTTCTGTGTTCACGATGCCAGCCTCGGGCACGGAGGTCGGGGAGCGCGGGTCGTGGAGGAAGGCGCGGAGCTGCTCGGCGGCTGGGTCGTCGAGCGACGCGGGTGCGGGTGCGCCGGTTTTCTTCGCGTCATCGAGCGCGGCTTTCCAGCGCGCCTCGACGCTGGCGAAAACTTCGCCGTAGCGCGCGGCGGCTTCGCGCATGTGTGACACAGCCCGTCCCGGCTGTGCGGTGCCGGGCACAGCCGGGACGGGCTGTGTCACATTGGAAAATGCGGCGGCGATGAGCGTGTTCACTTTCCCACTGGCGAGCACGGGCGCGAGTGCCTTCGCGGCGGCGGCGGCGAACTCGGAGTCCGGCAGTTCTTTCAACTCCGCGAGCCCGGCCAGCACATTCCACGGCGAGAATATCGGATGTGGCGCCGCCTTCGATTTGTGCAGGAAGTCCCGCCAGCTCCGGACGGAATTTGGGATGATGTCGTTCGCGTCAAGCCCCTGATCGAAGCCTTCCTCGGGGTAATTCTTCAGCTCAAGCTGCGCGGCGAGGTAGTCGCCCACGCGGGCCCGGAGGCGGGCGTTCGCTTCGTCCCGGCGCTTCGAGGCCGTGTCGGAGTATTTTTTCCGTTTCGTCGCGAGATCCTTGTCATCCAGCGGTGCGAGCGGCACGAGATGGTCGTCGCATCCGCGGAAGACGCCGTAGAGCGCGTAGTAGTCCTCCGTGGGGATGGGGTCGAATTTGTGATCGTGGCAGCGCGCACACGAGACGGTGAGGGCGAGGGCGCCGCGGGTGACGACGTCAATGCGGTCGTCAATGATGTCGTGAGTGACGCCGATGAACCGCCGCCCGCCGGTGATGAATCCCATGGCCGCAAGATCCGGCGCATTTGCCGGCACGAGCTGGTCGGCGGCGATTTGAAGCTGGAGGAAGCGGTCGTAGGGAATGTCCTCGTTCAGCGCGCGGATGACCCAGTCGCGATACGCGTGCGCGTGTACGAAACGGCGTTCCTCGCGCGCATAGACGTAGCCTTTTGTGTCGGAGAAGCGGGCGACGTCGAGCCAGTGGCGGCCCCACTTTTCGCCGTAACGCGGGGACGCGAGAAGGCGGTCGGCGAGAGCTGCCAGCGAGGAATCGCGGATGGCGAATGATGAGCCATCGCGGCATTCGTCCACGAACTTCTCCACCTCCTCCTGGGTTGGAGGCAGACCGGTGAGGTCGAAGGTCATCCGGCGGATGATCGTGCGCGGATCTGCCATCGGCGATGGCGCGATGTTGCGCGCTTCGAGCCTGGCGAGGATGAAGCGGTCCACGTCCGTTTTCGGCCAGGCGGCGTTCCTGACGGCGGGCGGGGCGACGTCGCGCGGGGGTTGAAATGCCCAGTGCTTGCGCGCGTCGGGCGGTGGTGCGGCAATTGCGCCCGCAACGGTCGCGAGCGCGAAGAATAGCGGCCTACTTCCGGTCACGGGTGAGTTCTTCGAGGCGCTTATTCATTTCCTGCACCTGGCGCTGGAGATTCTGCATCCCCTCCCGGATTTCGGAGAGCTGTCGCCCGATGTCGGGACCTGTGGCGTTGCCCTGGGATTCTTGCCGGGCGAGTTCCTTCCTCATCATGCGGGCCTGCTCGGAGAGTCGCTCCGCCGGCTCGTTCAATCCCGCCGCGCGGAGGTGCTCGATGGCCTGGCCGAGATGCTGGAGGCGGCGCTGCGCGCCGGCCATCTCCGGCTGTGCATGGCTCCCGCCTTTTTCCCCATCGCTGTGCAGCATGCGTTCGAGACGGCTGATGTGCTGCCTGGTCTTCTCCACGGCATCCCCCTGCCCGCTCTTGGTGGCTTCATCGAGATCGCGGCGCGATTTTTCGAGCATCGAGCGGAGTTCCTCGCGCCGCGAACTGGCCGGGCGCCCGCTGTCGCGCTTTCCGGCTTCAGCCTTCGCGCGTTCAGCGAATTCACGGGCGACCCCCCGGAGTTTCTCCGCCTCATCTGCGCGACCCTCGGCCTGCGCGGCACCGGCTTTGTTTTCGAGTTCCCGGATTTTTTCCCTCGCTCCATCCTGGGCAATTACGAGCGGTGCGAGGGCGAGGACGGTGAGGGCGGTGATGTGCATGGTTTTCATGTTTGGCGTGTGTTGCGCATTGTCTATCCCGGAGCCGCTGGAAAATGTGGGGGAAGTTCCGTGGCAATGAAAGCACGGTATTCCGCGCCGGATGCCCCCCTTCCCCACTCGCGGAAAAGCGCCACGCCCCGCAGAAGGCGATGAGAAGCGCCGGCCACGCAATCCCGGCGCGATTGACAAGAAGGGCGTGTGCCGCAAATGTCCGCGCCCTTTTTCCAGATGAGTCTCATCGTCCAAAAATATGGCGGCACCAGCGTGGGCAATCCCGAGCGCATCCGGAATGTCGCGCGCCGGATCGTGGAGACCCAGGATCAAGGGCATGGTGTCGTCGCGGTCGTCTCCGCGATGAGCGGGGTGACGGACAGCCTGATCAAGCTGGCCCGCGAGGTCTCGCCACACCCGGAGGAGCGCGAGATGGATGTGCTCCTTGCCACGGGCGAACAAACCACAATGGCGCTCACCGCGATGGCAATCAATGCGATGGGCCGCAAGGCCGTCTCGCTCACCGGCGCGCAGGCGGGCATCGTGACCGATGGCGTCCACACACGCGCGAAGATCGCCGATCTGACGCCGAAGCAACTCAAGCATCACCTCGACGAGGGTTGCATCTGCATCGTCGCGGGCTTTCAGGGCGAGACGAAGGACAAGCGGATCACCACGCTCGGGCGAGGCGGGAGCGACCTCACGGCCATCGCCGTCGCGGCGGCGGTGAAGGCCGATTTGTGCCAGATCTATACGGACGTGGACGGTGTCTATACGTGCGATCCGCGCGTGGTGCCGACGGCAAAAAAAATCGCCGTGATCAGCTTTGACGAAATGCTTGAGATGGCCAGCAGCGGGAGCAAGGTGATGCAGAGCCGTAGCGTCGAGTTCGCAAAGAAATTTGGCGTGACCTTCGAGGTCCGCAGTTCATTCAACAACAACCCAGGAACCATCGTGAAAGAAGAAACCAAGAGCATGGAGGCCGTGGTCGTCCGCGGCGTCAGCATCGAGAAGAACCAGGCAAAAGTCACCGTGCGTGCCGTGCCGGACAAGCCGGGCGTGGCCGCGCGCGTCTTCACCGCGGTCGCGGATGCGGGGATCATCATTGATATGATCGTCCAAAACGTCGCGCACGACGGCACGACGGACATCAGCTTCACGCTCAACAAGGACGAGCTGCCGAAAGTCGAGACGACGCTCGGCCCGGTCGCGAAGGAGATCGGCGCAAAGGCGGTCGAGATCCAGGGGGACATCGGGAAAATCAGCATCATCGGCGTCGGGATGCGGAGCCACAGCGGCGTCGCGGCGAAGATGTTCGAGGCGCTGAGCAAGGCCGGCATCAATATCGTGATGATCAGCACCTCCGAGATAAAAACGGCGGTCATCGTTGACGAAGCGAAACTCACCGCCGGCGCAAACGTCGTGCATGAGGCCTTCGGGCTTGGCAGGTAACACGCGTCCCCGGCCTTGCGCCGGACACCGCATCCGACGAAAAATCCAGCCATGCCCATCTACGAGTTTTTTTGCCCGGACAACCAGCGGATCTATTCGTTCTTCGCGCGCAGCCTGCGCTACGCGGACAAGGCGCCACGCTGCCCGGACAATCCGCGGTGGAAGATGGAGAAAATGGTGAGCGCTTTCGCGATCACCGGCCGTGCAAGAGAGGATGCGCCCGGCTTGCCAGAAGACGGCCTCGATGATGCCAAGATGGAGGCTGCGATGGAGTCCATGGAGCGCGAATTCGGCGGCCTCGCGGAGAACGACAACCCCGATCCCCGCGCGCTCGCGGCGATGATGCGGCGCATGGGCGAGATCACCGGCCAGAAAATGCCCAGCCAGATGGACGAGGTGATCGCCCGCCTCGAAAAAGGCGAGGATCCCGAGAAACTCGAGGAGGAGTACGGGGACGTATTTGAAAAAATGGACGAGATGGCCGGAGGCGGCGAAGGGCCGGAAGGCCGGGCAAAACGAAGGAAGAAACCGCGCATCACCCGCGACCCCACGCTCCATGAAATGTCCGATTACTGCGAGTAACCGACGCCTCCCGGCGCGGAATTCCGGTGGATGGTGCGCGGTGCAGGGTTCGAACCTGCGACCCCTACCGTGTCAAGGTAATGCTCTACCACTGAGCTAACCGCGCGTGTCCTTTTCGAGAGGGCGCGGAATCAACCGGGCCGTCGCATTATTTGCAAGCGCAGATTTTTCCCGGCAATCATCCATTCGGCCGACTCCCGAAACCGTGCTGCTGTGCGCAGACAACGAAAGCCTCGGTGCCGCTTTCAAGGACACTGGCCGGGGAGTTCTGCAAAAAGCCAGCGGGTCATGGCACGAGCGGGAGCGGCGAAGCAAGCCAACCCAAAAAAGCAAAACGCGCGGAGTCGCCCCCGCGCGTTTGCTTTTGAAAACGAGATGTCCCGTTGGCTTACTTGATCTGGACCTTCGCGCCAGCCGCTTCGAGCTTCTTCTTGATCTCCTCGGCTTCCGCCTTGGTGGCGCCTTCCTTGACCGTCTTGGGAGCACCCTCGACGAGGGCCTTGGCTTCGGCGAGGCCGAGGCCGGGCACTGCGGCGCGGACTTCCTTGATGACGTTGATCTTGCTCGCGCCGGCCTCCGTGAGGACGACATCGAACGCGGTTTTCTCCTCGGCCGGGGCAGCGGCCGCAGCACCACCGCCAGCGGCGGCCGCAACGGCCGCGACCGGAGCAGCGGCGCTGACGCCCCACTTCGATTCGAGTTGTTTCACGAGGTCAGCGACTTCCAGGACGGTAAGGCTGCTGAGGCTTTCAACGAGTGTGTTGATATCTGCCATGATGATTGTTGTTTCTTGCGGTATCGTCGCCACCCGAGGCTTCGGGTGAATTAAGGCCGGCTGCCACCGACCCGACGAGGAACCATATGTGTTTGTTGTTTTGTTAAATGCGCGGCCCTCCTCGCGGAGCACCACGTCCCACCGAATGGCAGCGGCGGAAAAGGAGCGCGGAAACTAGGGGCTGCACCGGGACTGTCAAGCGGGTTTCCTCCGTTTTTCCGAGCACGGCTCAAGCGCCTATGAGAGGAGCTTTTCAAGTTCCTCCACGCGCCGGGCGAAGAGCTGGAGCGTGGCCTCGACCGGGGCCGGCGACGACATGTCCACGCCGGCATCGCAAAGGGTCGGGATGGGGAATTTGCTGCCGCCGCTTTTCAGGAAGCGCAAATAGCGGGCGGCATCGCCGGTCGCGAGGACCTGCTGGCTGAGGGCCACCGCGGCGCTGAGGCCGGTGGCGTACTTGTAAACGTAGAAGGCCGAGTAGAAATGGGGGATGCGCAGGCATTCGAGTTCGAGTTCCGGATCAATGACGAGGTCGGGGCCGAAATAGGAGTCGAGCAGCCGCCTGTAGGTCTGACGGATGGTGTCGAGTGTGACGGGCTCGCCGGCCTCCTCCATGCGGTGGATGTCGCGCTCGAATTCCGCGAACATCGTCTGGCGATAGACGGTGCCGCGGATGTCGTCGAGCTGGCGGTTGATGAGGCTCGCGCGCAGCTTCGGATCGCGTGTGTTTTCGAGCAGATGGTGCGTGAGCAGCTCTTCGTTGAACGTGCTGGCCACCTCGGCAAGGAAGATCGGGTAGTCAGCGTCCTGCCAGCGCTGGGTGCGGTTCGAATACCACGAGTGCATCGAGTGGCCGGCCTCGTGGGCGAGCGTGAAAACATCCGCGAAGACGTCGTCCTTGTAGTTCATCAGGATGTAGGGCGGCGCTGAGTAGGTGGCGCTGCTGAACGCGCCACTGCGCTTGCCCTTGTTTTCGTAGCGGTCGCACCAGCGGCCTTCTTTCATGCCGCCGGCAAGTGCGGATACATATTCCCCGCCGAGCGGGTGGAGCGCGGCGAGGCACAGTTCGATGGCTTCGTCGAAAGTCGTCACCTTGTCCACATCGGGGACAATGGGCACGTAGGTGTCATAGTGGTGAAGCTCCGGGAGACCGAGCACGCGCTTGCGAAGGGCGTAGTAGCGGAAGAGCGGGGAGAGGTTTGCGCGGACGGTGGAGATGAGATTGTCGTACACGCTCACGGGCACGTCGTCCTGAAACAGCGCGGCCTCGCGGGCCGACGGGTAGTTGCGGGCACGGGCGCCGAAGACGTCGGCCTTGACGGAATTGGCAAGCGTGGAGGCAAGGGTGAACTTGTGATCCACGAACTCGGCGTAGAATTGATGGAAGGCGCGTTTGCGGAGTTCCGGGTCGCGTTTTTCGAGGAAGGAAGAATAGCTGCTCTGGGTGAGGGATCGCTCCACGCCTTTCTCGTCGGCCAGCATCCCGAATTTCATGTCCACGTTTGTGAGTTGCGAGAATGTCTCATCGTGACCCGTGAGCGCACTGTGGCCGAGAGCGAGTAGCCGCTCCTCCGCGGAAGTGAGGGTGTGCTTGCGAAGCCGGCGGACTTTTTCGAGGCGGCAGCGCCAGTCCGCCAGCACGGGGTCGGCGAGGAACTGGGACCATCGGGCGTCCTCGATCGCCTGAATCTCCGGGATGACAAACGAGGATGCCTCGGCGGCCTTCGTGAGCAGGTTCTGAAGTTGCGCCTCGCGGCCGAGATTGGTGGCATCCGACGAATCCTCCGCCGCACGCAGCGACGCATAATGGTGGAGCTTTTCCGCCAACTGGCTGATGCGCTTGTCGCACTCGAGCGTGGCGTGGAGCGTTTGCGCGGATTCCCCCACCCTCCCGCGAAACGCCTCGATCGCGCGGAAGTCCGCCTGCAACACAGTGAAGTCGCCCGCCCAATCGCCGGGTTTTGCATAAAGCGGCGAGAGATCCCATGTATCCCCGGTTTTTACATCGCACCGGAGGGGCGTGGCACCCCCTCCCGCGCCGGACTTGTCGAAACGAATCACATTCATCACGGGGAAAATCGCGAGCGCAGCCATGCGAGTCGAGATCACAGTGAGCGGGCCTCCCTTTTGCATGGATCGGAGGCCTGTAAAATTCACCGATTTCCCCCTTGCGCCTCATCATGCGAACACGTATCTAGCGCGCCCTTTTCTTTCCGGAATTGTAAATACCATGCCGAAAACCAAGTCAAAGATAGCCAAGCCGAAGCCGAAAGCCGCTGCAAAGAAGGCCGCGAAGCCGGCTGCGAAAAAGAAAGCTGCGAAGCCCGTCGCGAAGAAAGCTGCGAAGCCAGCTCCAAAAAAGGCGCCGGCTTCAAAAAAGCCTGCCAAGGCCCCAGCCAAAGCGGAGAAGGCACCTGCGAAAGCACCGAACTCCACGCGCCCGAACGGCAAGCCGGTGAAGATGACGCCCTTTTTGAAACTCCAGCGCGAACGCCTCATCCTGCTGCGGGATACCATGCTCGATTCGATGGCGGGAGTCGCGAAGGACACGCTTCGCGCCCGGCCGGAAGGCAGCGAGGCCAGCGCATTCGGCATGCACCAGGCCGACGCGGGCAGCGATGCCTACGACAAGGACTTCGCGCTCTCGCTTCTCTCGCAGGAGCAGGACGCGCTCTACGAGATCGAAGAGGCTCTCAAGCGGATCGAGAATGGCACCTACGGCATTTGTGAGATCAGCGGAAAGCCGATCCCGCCGGCGCGCCTCGAGGCACTGCCCTTCGCCCGCCTCACCGTGGGTTGCCAGGCGGAATTCGAGCGCACAAAACGATTCCAGCGCAGCCGCGTCCCAGTCACCTCGCTCTTCGGCCTCACCGACAGCGAGGGCGAGGAGGAGGCAGACGACGCCGAGGAACAACCCGCAAAACCACAAGCATCAGAGGACTAATCAAACACCATGGCACGCGAATTCATCATGCTCGAATGCACCGAGGCAAAGGCGGAGGGGAAACCCGTCTCCCGCTATATCTCGAGCCGCAACAAGAAGAGCCCAAATACCCCCAACCGCCTCGAAAAGGTGAAATACAACCCGCACTTGAAGCGCCGCACGCTTCACCGCGAAATCAAGTAACATGAGCCAGCCAAAGACACCCGCCCGCCGTTCCGCCTTCCGCAAGGCCAACCGCATGATGCCCCGCCGCCGCGTGGACATCGCGCTCGATGCCATTGACTGGAAGAACCCGGAGCTTCTCAAGCGATACATCACCGAGAGCGGGAAAATCCTGCCGCGCCGCACCACTGGCGTGCCGGCGAATTTCCATCGCAAGATCACCAACGCCATCAAGCGCGCCCGCCAGGCGCTCTTGATGAAGTAGGAAGAGGGACAATTTTTCAGGACGACGCGCTGTTACATTCGGCGCGTCGTTTTGATTGTACGCGCAAGACTCAGCGGGAGCGGCTCCAGCGGTTGCCCAGCAGCGTCTCAGCCACCGCGAGGAGCAGCACCCCGAGCGCAAACGCGAGCCAGAGTTCCGTGCCCGTGCGATCGCGCTCCATCAGCGAGCGCAAATCTATCTCCGGCGACCATCGGAAGACCTGCACCATGTCGCCGAGGCGCTTCAAATCCTGCGGGTTCATCTCGTGCAGGTCGCTTTCAGCCGGGTCGGAATACACCGCGAACTTCATCCGCTCCGAGGGTGCGTCCGCAAAGCGCACATCGTAAGCACCGCCCGACTGCGTCTTGCTGTGCTCGATGATTGGCACGCCGTTCTTCAGTTCAATGGTCTTGGGGCGGATCTCCTCCAGTTTCTCCCCCGGGCCCGCGATGGTGACTTTCTGCCCCGCCTTGTCCGCCGCGACGGGATGGCTGAACGCCGAGCCGGTGCGGACATTCAGGCGCTCCTCCTCCCTCGCGAGCAGATAGCCCAGCGTCCGGTGCATGAGTGGAAGAAAGATCGGCCTCACGGGCAGGTCACTCCAGCCGGTGTCGGCGGTGCTTGCGAATTGCACCACGCGCCCAAACCCAAACGTGCGTTCCATCACCGCCGGCGTGCCGTCGGAAAAAGTAAGCACAACACCCGGTGGCCCCGCGTCAGCCGGTGCGGCGATCCGTTTCGCAGGAACGAGCGAATACACCCGGTAAAACTGCGCGGACACCAGCGAGCCGCTCTTCGGATCGCGCCACGGCTCTACGATCCGGTGCGCGTAGTCCTTGCCTTGAAGGGTGAAGAAATTCTGCGGCCGCTCGGCTTTGGTCTCATCCAGAGGATCACCACGCAGGTTCCCGAAGGCCGCCGGCAACATCGGGCGCTCGGTGTGGAGCCGGTCGTTGTAGAAGCCGGTGCTGATGCGCGAGCCGGGAAACACGATCAGCCCGCCTCCCAGCTTCACATAGCTCTCCAGCGACGCCACGGCCGCGGCGGAAAAATCCACGACGTTTGCAAGCACCACGGCCTCGAATTCCCGCAGCGGCATGCTCTCAAACTCGCGTGTGGTGACGGTCTTCGTCTTGATGTAATATCGATCGCGCATCTCCGCCGCCACGGGAGTCAGCGCGTTGCGAAGATAAAAGACCTCGCTGCCCCTGGCCTCGGTGCCGGGGTCGCCATCCACCAGCAAAACAGTCACTTCATCAATCACCCGCAGTGCGAACGTGCGGGCGTCGTCAAACGGGCAGCGATCCGCGTGGATGCGCGCTGTGACGGTGTGAAAGCCCGGCTCCCGAAACGTCGCGAAAAGCGAAATCGCCTTCGCCACGCCACCCGGCGGAACCGCCTCGATCGTCTGCTCATCACCGGCCTCGGCACCGTCCATCGCGAGGCTTACCGCGACATTGAGCGCGGGTTCCGGGCCGTGGTTGACCACGCTCACCTCGAAGCGCAACGGCTGGTTCACCGGCGCAAGCGCGCTCGCCAGCCGGACGTTCGTCACAGCCAGGTTCCGCTCCTCGCCCTCGGTCACGACAATCAAGCGCGCCCGGATTTCCTTCTTTTCCGCCTCCAGCATGTTGCGCGTCTCCCCCACCCCCTTCCACCCGCACGCCTGCGCGTCGGTCACCACGTAGAGATGCTTGTGGAAGGCTGTCTGCCGCTTTGCCACCTCGACGCCGCGCCGGAGTGCAGACTGCCATTCGGTCGCCTGGTCGCTGCGCTTCGCCTCGCGGATGCTGCGGCGAGCGAGCGCAATGTCGCGCGTCGGCTCGGGGATCACGTCATTCACGATATCAGACACCAGCCACACGGCGACCGCGGAGCCCGATGGGAGCGAATCGAGCACGAACTCCGCGGCCTTCTTCGCTTTTTCAAAGCGAGCCGTCGCGCCGTCGGTCGCGGACATCGAGCCGGAATTATCAATCAGCAATATCGCAGTCTCGTCACCGCCGAGGATTGAAAATCCGCCCTCCCGGATCGCAGGCCGCGCCAGCGCCAGCGCGAGCACGGCAAGAACGAGGCAGCGCAGGATCAGCAGGATGATTTCCTCGAGGTTCATCTTCCGCTTGTTGCGATCCACACACACTTTCAGGAATCGCATCGCCGCCCAGACGACCCGCTTGATCTGCTTCTTTGCAAGCAGGTGGATGATGATCGGCGAGGCAATGCCCGCGATGCCGAACAAAAGCAGCGGATTCAGGAAGCCCATGCTCAGCCGTAGCGGTGCAGCCGCGTCCCAAGCCACGCCGTGAGGACATCCGCCCACGGCTGGTCGGTGGTGATCCTGACGTAGAGGCAGTTGTTCCGTTCGCACGCGAGGCGGATGCGGTCGAGGAAGGTGCCGAATTCATCGAGGTAGCTTTTCCGGATCTCCGCCGGGCGCGTGAGCATGCGGCCTTGCTTTTCGAGGCCGACGAACTCCACCGTGCCATTGAATGGGAACGTGACCTCGAACGGATCGAGAACGTGAAAAACGATGACCTCGTGCCCGGCAAAACGGAGGTGCTGGATTCCGCGGATGATCTTCTCCTCGTCGTCCAGCAGGTCGCTGATGAGGATCACGATGCCGCGCCGCCGCGCCTTGCGCGCAAGTTCCTCGAGCACTTCGAAAATGGCCGTGGCCTCCTCCGGATCGAACGCGCTGAGGACCGAGCAGATCTGGTGGATTTTCCCGAGATTGTTCGTCCGCGGCTGGTATTCGCGCACCTTGCTGTCGAAGACACTCACCGCCGCGGCGTCCCGCTGCACGAGGATGAGATATGAGAGGCACGCCGCCATGACCTTGCCGTAGTCGAGCTTGGTCACGCTCCCGCTTCCATACTTCATGCTCTCGCTCCCATCGAGAAGGATGTGCGCGACGAAGTTCGTCTCCTGCTCGTACTGCTTGATGTAGTAACGGTCGCTGCGACCGAGCACCTTCCAGTCGAGATGCCGTGTGTCGTCACCTGGGACGTATTCGCGATGCTGTGCAAACTCGACGGCGAATCCGCGAAACGGTGAGCGGTGCGCCCCGGCCATGAAGCCCTCGACGATTGTGCGGGCCTGCAAACCGAGATGCTCGGCCTTCTGAATCGCCGTCGCGTCAAGGAGCGGACTGATAGCTGATTTCTGCTGTTTCTTCGCCATCCGGGTGGGGTATCGCAACCGCGGGCGGATTTTCCGAGCAGAAAGTTTCGCGTGGCCGGAGGCGCTGGCTACCTCGATCCAGATGGGCTGCTTACTTGGAGACCGCCTTCTTGTTCGGATCCTGTTTCGGATCAGCCGTCCAAAAAATTGCCGAGGGATTGGTTTCCGACAGCTTCTCATCCCAGACAATATCACCAGCGCCAGTCAGCAAGTCCTTGCCGGAAACCTCCTCCGCATGGCCATCGAGGAAGGTGATGATGCCGCGTTTGTTGTATCTTGCGACGAATGATTTCGCGCTGCCCTTGGGGGCACCATCATAGTCTTTTCCGGACATCGTATCGTGCGCCTTCGGCCTCTCGCCCGGAAGCCCCTGCTCGAGAAAAATCACAGTCCGGGCCGGGAGTTGGACGTTCTGGAGCTTCATCGCGACCTTTTCGCCATCAATGCTTTTCCGATGAATCTTCGTGTTGATCGCGATCGCGAAAAGCGGCTTCTGCTTTTTCTTAACCTCGGGATATTGGGCCCCCGGCAGGAAGAGGACGCTCTCCCTCGAGTAAAAAGCCGCCTCAGTCCCATCTCTGACAAAGTCGCCGACTCCCTTGGAACTAAGCAGCTTCGGGAGTGCGTTGTACCATGCCTTGGCCGCTGCCGGTTCCGTTGCGGCAGTCCACCCGTCCTTGCCAGGGGTATCCTCGTCGGGAAGTGCGCCATCATTTTGAGCCGCGTAGGAACCGATGGCCGTGCCAAGGCTTTTCATCGTGGCAAGTGCATGCGCCTTGTTCGCGCGAACCCTGAGCCCGGTGATGACGGGGAATGCGATGGCCGCAATCACGATGATGATCGCGATGACCACGAGAATCTCCATCATGGTGAAACCGGTGCGACGAATGCTGGAAGGTGCTTTCATGGTCTAGTCCGTCCCGAGCGTGCGGTTCGGGGCGGTGGCTGTGAGAAGGACGCGGTTGTTGCCGTTGATCTGTTGAATTGCTGTGACAAGTTCGCCCGGCTTGTGTTCGGGCTTCATGCTGATGTTGAAGCGCAGCTCCGTCATCATCCCGGCCTGGATGGATTCGACCGAGATAAGATCAAACTGCGCAAGGAACTTGGCGAAAACATCCGCAAACGCAACGTCATAATTGATGTCGTTCGTCACCCGGATTCTCAGGTAGTGGCTGGCTTTGTTTGGGGCGAACCAGTCCCCGCGCGAGAAGTAGTAAATGATCGCGCAAATGACGATGGTCGTGGCGACCGCCATTCCATACTGCCTCGCACCAACCGCCAGGCCTGCTGCCATCGCCAGGAAAATAAACCCGATATCCCGCGCCTCGGAAAGCGTGGTCCGGAATCGAATGATGGAAAACGCCGCGAACATGCCGAATGCAGTCGCCTGGGATTTGGCGGCGTCACCCCCGCGAACAACCATGACGATCACCGTCACCACGATGCCGAGAATCATCAGCGTGTGAACGTAGTCCTGCGACAGCTTCGATCCCTTGAATGTCGCCTTGTAAAGGGCGGCGATGATCCCGGTCAGGCCAAACGCGAGAAAGGTGGCGAAGCAGATCTCCGCCAGGCCGGCCTCCTGCGCCCCGAACCCAAGTGTGACATGGAAGAATTCCACAACGCCGGTCAGCCCCGCCTTGTAGAGCACTTGGAGAAGCGGCCCGAGCTTTTCGTAGTCAATTTCGGGATCGGCAGCGACGGCGGTTCCCGCCTGCGCGAGCGTGAAGAGGTGGTTCGTAATCGTGTGGCTCATGTATTCGTTCGGAAAATTCTAGCCGATAGCAGGAGCACTCATTGGCTCCAAAATGCCCGCACCCGGCCCGGGAGCGGGGATCATATCCATCTCAATGTCTCCATGGCTCAGGTGTGCTCGCAGCCAGTCCGGGGCAAGCATCGCTTGCAACACCGGATCGCTCCGTTCCAGCGCGTTGCAATACTTGGAATGACTCCGCAATTTGCACCCAGTCGCCGATAAGAGCTGGCTGAACTTGTATGGAATCGTCCCGGTGATCTTCACTTCGAGCACCGAGACGTCGTCCGGATACATGAAATTCTGCCGCTCGAACCTGCGATCGTCAGGCACCGGCACCAGGTTATCCAGCCGGTACGCGATCCCGGTGTCGTATGTGACACGCAGATCAATGGCCGGATCCACCGATGCGTAGGCCCGCCGGTCGTAACGCATCACCATCACCGGACGGAATCCACGGCGAATCACCAGGTCGTCAATCACCTCATGCACTGTCCGCTTGTCCACCTCACTTAGCGGCACATCCGGCCACTTCCCCTCCCCCACACGCAGCGCCTCCTCGATCGGCAGCCTCACCCGTCGCTTCACTCCCCGGCCCTCGTACTTGTGCTTCACTTCGACGAAAACCGTGGGCGGCAGCTTGCCGTCCAGACTGCCATAGACCCGCACCCGGAACTTCCGCCGGCTGCGCAAACCCCGGACCTTTTCCCAATAGCAGTCCCGCTCGGCATTGTCGTAGTACAGACTCACAATCGGATAGTAGGCCGTCTCATCCGCATTTGCGTCGGCACACAATTGCGAGTCGAGATGTTCCATCAGCACGGCACGTTGCTGCGCCGTGATGACGAATTTCATCTCAAATCTATCTACGCGTTGAAAACTCACTTACTCGTTCTCAGATGGGTTGCGGGATGCTTAAAAGGGCGGTGTTTGTGTTCGCCCGGCCACAGGAAATCAACAGAGATATTCGTGAAAATGTCACAATCCGGGCGGCCGTGGTGAAAAAGACTTTTTCCGCCCTCGCCCTCGCCGGGAGTTTTTCCATGCACCCGCGGCACGCATCAATCACCGAACAACCTCCTGAACGGCTTTAGCAACCCGCCCTCGGACTTTGGCTCCGCCTTGCGCAGCCCCCCCTCGCCACCCGGTTCCTCCGCGGGCCGCCCCACCTTCGCCGCAGGTTTGGTTTCAATCATCGCAATCGGATATTTTTTTCCCGACGCCTTGTTCATCACATCCACCCACACCGGCAGCGCGAGCGTCGCCCCATAGCCACGCGGGACGATCGTGTCCGGTTTATCGAGGCCGACCCAAACGCCACACGTGAGCGACGTCGTGTATCCCACGAACCACGCATCGTGGTATTCGTCCGTCGTTCCCGTCTTGCCCGCAGCAGGCCTTGACCATCCCAGCGCCCTCGCTCCACCGGCTGTCCCGCGCTCGAAAACCTTCGCCATCACGCCGCTCGTCGTCCGCGCCGCGCTTGCATCCATCGCGCGGAAGCTCGCGTGCGCCGCGCGGAAAATCACCTCGTTCTCAGCACCATCAATCCGCTCGATGAGATAGCCCTGCTTCTTCACCCCATCATTTGCAAACGTCATGAATGCCATCGTCAGATCCTTCGGCGTCGCGCCGAAATTGCCGATGTAACTCTGCGGATTCGCCGGGATTCCGCCCAAGCCCACCTGCTCCGCAACCCGCGCCACCCGGTCAATGCCCGCGTAGTTTCCGACCCGCACCGTCAGCGTGTTCCGCGATAAAATCAGCCCGTCCTCCGCCGGTAGCATTCCCTTGAACTGGTCATCGCTATTCCCGGGGTGCCATCCCTGCGCGCCGTCAATCTCACCGCGCAAAATCGGCCCGTCGCTGATCTCGCTCAACGGCGAAAGCCCGCGCGCAAACGCCGCCGCATACACAAACGGCTTGAACGTCGAGCCCACCGTCCGCTTCGCTTCGATCGCCCGGTTGAACTTGCTCTCCCGGTAATCGCGCCCCCCGACCAGCGCACGAATCCCACCCGTGCGGTTGTCCGCCAGAACCACCGCGCCTTGCAGATAATTCGTTGGCAACTCCGCCTCGCGCGCCTCGTCCGTGAACTCCGATTTCCTCGCGTGCGGATAGCCCGCCCGGCGCTCAACCTTCGTCAGCGTCCGGTCGAGCGCGTTCTGCGCCTCGGTTTGCAACACCGGGTCTATCGTCGTGTAAATTCTCATCCCGCCCTCGTCCTGCTGCCGTTCTTCGAGCAGGTCATCGAGTTCACGCATCACCATGTCCATCGCGTAGTTCTCCTGCGTCGAAATGTGCCTCTTGGGCGCAAGCTTCAGTTGCTGCTTCCTTGCGGTTGCAACCTGCCCGCCAGCGATTCCGTGCCGCTCCCGGATCGCCAGGCAATCCTCCGTCATCAACCGGTCCAGCACCATGTCGCGCTCCGCCAGCGCGCGTTTCAAGTCCGTGTGCGGCGACGCCCGCGTCGGAGCGCGGATGATCCCCGCGATCATCGCCGCCTCGCTCAGCGTCAGCTCGCGCGCCGGCTTTCCAAAGTAAACCTTGCTCGCCATCTCGATCCCATAAACGCCGCTCCCGAAATAAATCCGGTTCATGTAATGCGCCAGGATCTCCTCCTTCGTGTAAGCCCCCTCGATCCGCAGCGCGACAAACAGCTCTAGCAATTTTCTGTCCATGCTCTTCCGCTGTCCCAGCATGGAAAAACTGTTCCGCGCAAGCTGCTGCGTGAGCGTGCTCCCGCCCTGCTGCTGCCCCTGCGCCGTCCTCACAAGCGCGCGGGCAATGCCACGCGGATCCACACCCCAATGCTTGAAAAACCGCGTGTCCTCCCGCGCCAGCAGGCAAGCGACGAAATACGGTGACACCTCATCCTGCCTCACCAGCACACGGTTCTCGCCCTGCAGCCTGCCCCACACATTTCCATCCATGTCATACACCGTGGAGCGCTCCTTCATCCGCCCAACAGCCGTGATGTCCAGCCGCGAAGCGCGCCACCAGTAAACCCCGCACACCACCATCACCAGCAGCACACAGGAGAGAACCGTCATGATCAGGAATCGCTTCCAGCGAAAATGCCGGCGCGGCCTGTTTTGCTTGCCCCGCGTGCGCCGCGGAGCCGATCTCGATGAGCGGTTTGCCAATGGCTGCTTTGGTATGGCTCCATATTGGCGCAAATCCCGCGATGTGGCGAGGCTGGATTCCGCGCGAGCACCCCGCCATGCTCGGCTTCGCACCATGCAGATAGACATCCTCAGCCTTTTTCCAGCCATCGCCACCGCAGCACTCGGCGAGAGCATGATGAAACGCGCCCATGAAAAAGGCTCCGTGGCTTTTCGCTCGCTCGATCTCCGCGACTGGACGCACGACCGCCACCGCACCGCCGACGACGCCCCCTACGGCGGCGGGCAGGGCATGGTGATGAAATGCGAGCCCATCTTCGAGGCAGTGGAATCGCTGCGCACGCCGGAGACGCGCGTCGTCTTCATGGGCCCGTGCGGGCGGCGGCTGGATCAGCGCATCGCGCAGGAATACAGCACGCGCGGCGGCCACCTCATCATCCTCTGCGGCCACTACGAAGGCGTGGATCAGCGCGTCATGGATCATCTCGTGGACGACGAAATCTCCATCGGCGACTACGTGCTCACGAACGGCGTCATCGCCGCCGTCGTCTTCGTGGACGCCATCGTGCGCCTCATCCCCGGCGTGCTCGGCGACGAGGCCAGCGCGACCGACGACAGCTTCGCCACCGGCCTCCTCGAATTCCCCCACTACACCCGCCCGCCCGAGTATCGCGGCTGGAAAATCCCCGACATCCTGCTCAGCGGCAACCACGCGAACATCGAACGCTGGCGCCGCGAGCAGGCCCTCGAACGCACCCGCAAGCGCAGGCCGGATTTGCTGCCGCCGGATGTCGGGTAGGGCGGGTTTGCAACCCGCCGTGCCGCGTATTCTACGCGGCACATTCGCACGTCCACAGGCTTTCGTCTCGCAAGTGGTGCCCGAGTGCATTCCGTAGAATACGGAATGCGGCGGGTTGAAAACCCGCCCTACCCGTTGCTCGCGTCCTCGACATCGAAGCAGACAAAGCGTAGCCTCCAGCCATGAGCCAGACCTTGCAATACCTCACGGACGAGCACGGCGACCGCACCGCAGTCGTTCTGCCCATCGGCGAATACGAGAAGCTTCTGGAGGATTTGGAAGATCTCGCCGTCGTCGCCGAACGCCGTGACGAACCCGTCGTCTCACACGACGACTTCCTCGCCGAACTCAAGCGCGATGGAACGCTTTAGCATCCAGTGGCGCAACTCCACCCGGAAGGACATCCGCAGTTTGCCGCGCCACGAGGTGGCACGCGTCGTTGCCGCCGTCGGCCAGCTCGCAGAGGAACCGCTCCCGCATGGTTCGCAGAAGCTCTCCGGTTCCGAGCGCACTTACCGAATCCGCGTCGGAGATTATCGCGTCATCTACGAAGCGTTCAGCGATTCACACATCATCGAGGTTCAGCGGGTCAGACACCGGAAGGACGCATATCGGGAATGACCGCAACGGCTAACTTGCGGATTGCCGCGTCCGGGTTTCCCGGTATTTTTCGCCCATGAGCGTTCAGGAACTCGAAGCAGCCGTGGCTCAACTTCCCAAGGAGGAACTTGCCCGCTTCTCGCAGTGGTTCGAGGAATACATCGCCGACGAGTGGGATCGCCAGATTGAGGCCGACAGTCTCGCCGGTCGTTTTGACGCCGCAGGCAAGCGCGCGAAGGCGGATCATGAGGCGGGACGCTGCACACCGCTTTCGTTCGCCGCTGACGCTGCGTCCGATTCGCGCTACCCGCTCCGCGGCACCCCGGTCACGCTCCTTTCACCCACGAAACCCGTAGCGGACGCTGACTGGGAGGCTGACCGGTGATTGTCCTCGAGTATCGCGGCTGGAAAATCCCCGACATCCTGCTCAGCGGCAACCACGCCAACATCGAACGCTGGCGCCGCGAGCAGGCCCTCGAACTCACGCGCCAGCGCAGGCCGGATTTGCTGCCGCCGGATGGCCACTCGAACACACCATGAGCAAGCGAGTCATCATCATCTTTGCCGCGGCACTCGTGTTGGTTGTTGTCGGTTTTGTAGTCGCAAGACCGGCGCTCAAACGAGCAGGAGAGTCGAAGGAGTGCGGCAATTACATGTTGGCTATTGGTTTCGCAGCCCGACTTTGGGGGGATAACCACGACGGCCATTTGCCTTCAGACCTACTCTCGATGTCGAATGAGGTCGCCACGCCGAAGATTTTCATTTGCCCCGGCGATCACTCCCGCCATCCGGCAGCTAGTTGGGCCGCGTTCACTCCGTCCGATAGCAGCTACGAAGTCATCACGCCCGGCTTACTGGTCGGCGACACGAAGAGCGTATTCTTGCGGTGCACTCTTCACGGTCACCTTGGATATGGAGATGGGACAGTTTTCGTAAATGGACGACGCCATCACAAGTAGTCCAAATCGGCCTTCACGCCAGCGCCGCCCCGACCTTCTCCCATGACCCGCGCCACCCGCCCCGTCCTCGACATCCGCGGCCTCGTCGTCCATCGCGACGGCACGCTCATCTTGGATCGGCTCGACTGGCGCGTGCTGCGCGGCGAGCACTGGGTCATTCTCGGCGCGAACGGCTCGGGCAAGACTTCGCTCCTCAGCGCGCTCACCTGCTACCTCACGCCGAGCGCCGGCGAGATCGAATTGCTCGGCGAGACCTACGGCAATTCCGACTGGCGCGAACTCCGCAAGCGCGTCGGCCTCGTCAGTTCCGCCATCCGGCAAAAGGTGCCCGACTGGGACAGCGCCGAGCTGGTCGTCATCGGCGGAAAGTACGCGATGCTCGACTACTGGGGCCGTGTCAAAAAAGCCGACCGCTCCGAGGCGCTGCGCCAGCTCCGTCGCACCGGCTGCGGGCATCTCGCGCAGCGTAACTGGGGCGTCCTCTCGCAGGGTGAACGCCAGCGCGTCCTCATCGCCCGCGCGCTCATGGCGAAGCCCGCCGTGCTGATTCTCGACGAGCCATGCGCCGGGCTCGACCCGGTCGCGCGTGAGAAGTTCCTCGATTTCATCCAGAAGCTCGCGTCACGGAGGAACGCGCCCACGCTCCTGTTTGTCACGCATCACGTCGAGGAGATCACACCCGCGTTCACCCACGCGCTCATGATGAAAAACGGACGTCCACTCGCCGCCGGCAAGATCTCCGCCGCACTCACGAGCGACACGCTCAGCCGCGCATTTTCCTCACCACTGCGCCTGCGGAAAACCGCAGGCCGCTACACGCTCGCCGCGGGAAACCACCGGTAGAGGAAGAAGTACACGAGCACGCCCGTCACGCTGACGTAGAACCAGACCGGAAAAGTCACCTTCGCCCAGCGGCGGTGCGCGTCGTAGCGGCCTTTGAGCGCGTGCCGCATCGTGATGATCGCCAGCGGCGGCACGCAGATCGCGAGGATGATGTGTGAGATCAGCATCGGGTAATACACGGCCCGCCACACACCCTCCCCCATGAAGGGGGTATGCACGCCACGGACGAGAATTTTGTGCGCGACGTAACTCACGAGGAAAACACACGACACCACAAACGTCGCGCCCATGAGCAAGCCGTGCGCTTTCTTCGCCTCGCGCTTGATGGCCACGATTCCGCTGCACAGAAGGACGGTGGCGAGGCCGTTGAGTGCGGCGTTGATTGCTGGAAGATCGGCGGTGGTCATAAAAATCGTTTTGGTCAGCGAAATGCGCGAATGGGGAT
>CAMAUI010000075.1 GCA_945861385.1 Prosthecobacter debontii | reverse complement strand
AAGCGCCTGCGGCAATCTTCTTCTTCCTTGCCGGCCAGCCCGATGGTGAAGGATGGCGGGTGGTCGGAGACGAGGAGAACACGACCATAGGCAACACGGTATTTCTGGAGCCGGGCAAGGTTTTCATCGTCCGGAAGCTAGCCGCGAATCCCGGTGTGGATTGGGTGAACGATCCGAATTACTGAACTCTCACGCGAACCATTTCCGATTCGCGTGCCCCCCGAGGATGGGGTTCACGTCGTCTCCCACGAATCACGGGCAAGCCTCTAAGCGGCAATAGCAGGGGCCACCAAAACGCACAGCCGACACAAAAGCAGGAGGAAATGGTGCTGCTCCCCACTTGGAATTCTTCACCCGCCGGGTGTGGCCAAACTCTTCGGTTTCGCAGTGCTCTTGTGCATTTTGCGCCTTTTCGTGGCTCCCTACTTCCGTTTCGAGGGTAAATAGCAACTTCGGGTCCAGTCCGGCGCTTGTGGATTTCATAAATCAGTCCGCGCCCGGAACTGCTGGACATGAAATGGACCATCAGGCCAGCGAGGCGGCGGGCTGGCAAAAAGCTAACTGGACAGTCACCCGGTTCCGAGAAATTCTCGACCCACACATTTTATGAACGACGAAAAACTCAGCCTGGACCAGATTGCCGCGTACCACCGGGACGGCTTCCTCATCGTCAAAGGCCTGTTTGATCAGGAAGAGATCGGCCTTCTCCGCACGGCCTGCAAAGCCGACAAGGCGCTCGACGATCATTCCTTTGGCAAGGACGACGGCTCTGGCGCGACTGTGCGGCTCTCGCTTTGGAATCACCCGGGCGAGGGGATCTACGGCATGTTTGCCCGCTGCCACAAGCTGGTGGATTCCGTGGAGCAATTGCTCGGAGGCGAGGAGGCGTATCACTACCACTCGAAGATGATCATGAAGGACGCGAAGGTCGGCGGCGCGTGGGCCTGGCATCAGGATTACGGCTATTGGTATCAAAACGGGGTGATGTTCCCGGACTTGTGCAGCGCGTCCATCGCGGTGGATCGCGCCACTTTGGAAAATGGCTGCCTGCAAGTGCTCCGCGGCTCGCACAAGCTGGGCCGGGTGGATCATGTGCTCACGGGCGATCAGGCGGGGGCGGACCTGGAAAGGGTGGCCGAGGCGAAGAAGCGATTCGAACTCGTCCACTGCACGATGGAACCCGGCGACGTGATTTTCTTCCACGGCAATCTGCTGCACGCGTCGGACCGCAACAACTCCGACCACCCGCGCTGGTCCATGATCTGTTGCTACAACTACAAGCGGAACGATCCCTACAAGGAGGCGCATCATCCGCGTTACACCCCGCTGAAGAAGGTCGCGGACGAAATGATCAAGCAGGTGGGCATCAAGCGGTTTGAGGACGACTCGTCGAATGTGGCCTGGCTGGACACCAAGAAGGACGCGAGCGCGCGGGTGCTGAAGGAAAAGGGCGCCGCGAGCTGACGGAGCGCGACCGACATGCCTGATACGCCGAAGATCGTTTTCATCGCGAATCTGTGGACGCTCGTCGGCCACCCGTCCGCGCAAACGGAGTGGTCGCTGGAGAGAAAATTCCAAGCCATCAAGGAAGCGGGATTCAACGGCGTGAACTGGCGCGGCTCGCCCGAGATTGCGCGATTGTTGAAATCCCATGGCCTGCGGTTCTCGGGCCATTTCGATGGGGGCAACGCGGAGGAATTCGCCCTGGCGATCCGCACGCAGTTGGAGGCCGGCGCGGAAACAATCAACGTCCAGCTCGCCGATCACGACACACCGGTGGAAGACGCGATCCAGCTCACGATCCGGCTCATGGAGGAAGCCGAGCGCCAGCAGGCGAACGTGCATCTGGAAATCCACCGCGACACTTGCACCGAAACGCCCGAGAAAGCCTACGCCATCGCCGACGGCTATCGCGCGGCCACCGGCAAACTGCTGCGCATGAATCTCGACTACTCCCACATCGCGGTCGTGAAACATCTGCGCCCCGAGGATTTTTCGAATCGGCTGCTGACGCGGCCTGATCTTTTGCAGAATGGCAACCTCACGCACCTCCGCCCCTTCAACGGTCACCACTGCCAGGTGCCGGTCACGGATGGGCGCGGAAACCTGACCCGTGAGTTTGAGGACAATCTTGTCTTCGTCGGCGACCTCTTCCGCTGCTGGCTCGCCGGACCGCGTCCGCACAATGAGCTTTGGGTCGTGCCGGAACTCGGGCCGGTCGCGTCGGGCTACGGCATCAGCACGTGGCCGGCACCGTGGGAGGATTGTTTGGTTGCCAAGCGGGAGTTTGAAAAAGTCTGGGACAATGTCCTGCGCGAATCACGGCCGCCCGAATTGAAAGCATGAACCTGAACATTCATCCGCCGCTGCCGGCGAAGAAAGACTTCCGCATCGGCATCCTCGGCAGCGGATTCATCGTCAGCGATTGCCATCTCGTGAGCTACCGCAAGGCGGGCTTCAATCCCGTCGCCATCGCTTCGCGCACACGCGAGAACGCCGCCAAGACCGCCGCGCGCCATGCCATCGAGAAGGTTTGCGACACCTACGAGCAGCTCCTCGACGATCCGACGATCGAAGTGCTCGACATCGCCGTTCCACCCGACCGCCAGCTCGCGCTGATCAAGGCCGCCTGCGAACGCAAAACCGTCAAAGGCATCCTCGCGCAAAAACCCCTGGGCATGGATTACGCCGAAGCGTTGCAGGCCGTCGAGTGCTGCGAGCGCGCCGGCATCACCCTCGCGGTGAATCAGAACATGCGTTACGACCAGTCCGTGCGCGCGGCGAAAACCCTGCTCACCAACGGCACCATCGGCGAACCGGTGCTGGCCACCATCGACATGCGCGGCATTCCTCACTGGATGCCGTGGCAGGCGGACCTCGGCTGGGTCACGCTGCGCATCATGTCCATCCACCACCTCGACTGCCTGCGCTACTGGTTCGGCGAACCAGTTGGAATTTTTTGCAGCACGCGCCCCGATCCACGCACGAAATTTCCGCACACCGACGGCATCTGCACCTACATCCTCGAGTACGCAGGCGGCCTGCGCTGCGTGGTCATCGACGACACCTGGACCGGCCCCGCCAAGGAAGGCTGCCCCGGCGACATCGGCATCCGATGGCGCATCGAAGGACTCAACGGCCTCGCCATTGGCGACATCGGCTGGTGCAAAGATCCCTACACCAGCCCGTCCACCATCCGCTACGCGAGCAAGGGCGACGCGACATTCCACGAGCCGCGCTGGACGGAGAGCTGGTTCCCCGATGCCTTCGCCGGCACGATGGCCCAGCTTCTCATCGCCCTCGAGACCGGCCGCGAGCCCGCCATCAGCGGCCGCGACAACCTCCACACCATGGCCCTCGTGGACGCCGCCTATCTCAGCGCCGCCGAGCGCCGCATGGTGAACCCACGGGCGATCATTTCTAAAACCTGAAACTGTGAATGGGAGCCCGTCCGCGTTGGTTTGGCGGTGAGCGGGGAGGGTGTCGGTGTCGGGATTTTCCTCCCCGTGCCGACGCTCATGTAATGAGCACGCGTGGATGCCTGCTAATTCCTGCCCTTGCCTGCCGCCTTCGCCTTTACGATCCGGAATCCGTAGGTGTCGTGGATTGTCTCCGGCGAGGACTTGATCCGGCATGAGGAGAGGAGGCTCATCGGGATGGCGCCGTTGTACCAGGAACCGCCACGGAGCGTTTTCTCCGCGCCTTTTGCATCCCAATTGTCCTGCACCCACTGCCACACGTTGCCGCTCATGTCGAAAAGGCCGAGGGTGTTTGGTTTGAAACTCCCGACCGGCGAGGTGTTGGGGAAACCGTCGTTGTAGCCGCGGATGGGAAGCTCCGTCTCGGTCTCCTCGCCCGCGTAATTTCCGGAGCCCGGGGCCGGCGGCCACTGGGTTCCCCACGGGTACACGTTCTCGATCCGCATGTCGCGCTCATCGGGGGTGGTGCCGCTTTCCTCCGGCAGGCCCACGGCCTTGCTCCATTCGAGATCGGTGGGGAGCCGGTAAAGCTCATCCGCTTTCAGCTTGCCCTCCTTGCGCTCCCGGCCCGTCAGCCATTTGCAGAACTCATCGGCCTCGCGCCACGAAACATTGACCACGGGATGACTCGCGCCCTGCTCAAAGCCGGGGTTACGCCAGCGTTCTGGCTTCAGGCCGGCTGCTTTGGAAAAGGCCTCGAACTGTGTGCGTGTGACGACATTTTTCGCGATCGCGACGTCGCCGAGCTGAACGAACTCCATCCCGAGGGAATTGGCGGGCGCCGCAGCAGGTGGTGTGGTTTCGGGTGGGGCGGGGGACGTGGCTGCGGAGTCAGGCTTTTTCGGCAGGGTGTCGGACGGTGCTGCGGAACCCTTCGCGGGAGCGGGAGGAATCACGCCGCCGCTGAGATCCTTGATTTGATTTTTCAACTCCGCGATCTGCGCCTCAGCCTCGGCGATTTTCGCCTCCATCTTTTTCGCGGAGTCCGCCATCTCCGGCAGATCCTTCAGCGCCACAAGGGCGGCGGCATAACGGGCGCGCTGCGCTTCGAGGGACTTCACCTTCTCGTCAATCACGGCGATCTTCGCCTTGTTCGCCGCGGCCATTTTCGTGGCTGCCGCACCGCGCGCCGCGTCGTATGCGCCTTTCAAGGCTTTCTGGTCTTCGTCAGCGCGGTGAAGCGCGAGTTGCAACTGCTGGAGTTGCGAGGTGCCTTTCGTGACGATTTCGCCGAGCTCGTCCTGGATTTTTTTGGCAGCCAGCGCTTTCGCGTCCGCCTCGCGCAACTCGGCCTCTGTTTTTTCCTTGGCACCGAGCTTGTCGGAGGCAGATGCAAGGAAGTCCTCGTGTGCTTTCTTTGCGGCATCTGCCGCCTTGGCTGCTTCGACGGCGGCCGCCTCGGACTTTGCTTTGGCTTCCGCGAGTTTTTTGCGTTCTGCCTCTGCCGCCGCCGCTTGCTGGATGATTGGTGCAAGCACCTTGCGTTTTTCTGCGAGCGCCTTGGACGCCTCGTCCATCTCGGCTTTTTTCCTCGTGCGAAGTGCGGCGTTCTCTTCGTTGGCCACCTCGATCACCGCGGAAATCGCCCTCAGTTTGTCGTATGCTGCCTTTCGCTCGACGATGAGCCGGTCAATCTGCGCCTCCGTGGCGTCCTTTGGGATCACCAGTTTTGGAGGCAGTTCTGGAAGCGGTGGCAAGGGCATCGCAGCTGCCGTGCTCGCGGGTTTCGGAGGTTCGACAGGCGGCTTCTCAGTTTCGGGACGTACTGGAGGCTTCGGGTCGGCAGGCTTGGAGTCAGCCGGCTTTGAATCGGCAGGCTTTGGATCAGCGGGCAGACTGCCAGAAGGCGGCGCACCGATGAGCTTCGACTTCGCGGGCGCGCTGGGATTTCCGTCTGTGCCGATTGTGCGCGGCGGTGGCTCCACTGGAGGCGTAGCGGAGCCGTCGGTGCTCGCGATAGCCACACCCGGATCCGAGATTGGCTTGTTCACGAACTCAACAGGCGTTCCTTTCGGCTCCGGGGCCGGCAAGGGCTGATAATCTTTGCTAGTGAGAGTCTCGATCGGGATCACAGCCGGCTCGCCGGGCACAAACTGATCAATCGCGGGATCCACCGGTTGTTCCGGCTCCTGCATGAACTTCGAGACGACGGCGAAACCCAAGGCAACCGCTGCGATGCCAAGCCCGATGATGGGAAGCTTGGACTTTGGCCGGTCGAGATCCGGGAAATTCTGCGAAAGCGCGGGTTTGGGCAGGGGGCGTTTGATCGCCGGGACGGGGGGCTCGGGGGGTAACTGGCCCGTGCCCTTCGTCATGCTCTCTTGTTTTGGTGTTTCCGCGGCGGGTGTGACCGGCTTGAGGACCGGCTGGGCCGCTTCCGTGCGCTTGGGCTCCTCGGCTGCCACCGGCTGCGCTCCGCCGGTATCCTGCGACAACCGCTTCACCACCTCCGCGCAATTCCGCGGGCGTTGTTCCGGGGTTTTCGCGAGGCAGCCAGCCACGGCTTCCTGCCACGAGGCGGGCACTGTCCCGCTCTTCCCAGCCGCTGCGAGGGCTTGGGATAAAGTGGGCGGGGCGGCCTTGCGGATCTGACCGACCAAATTTTCGCCGGTGAATGGCGGCGCCCCGGTGAGGAGTTCAAACACAAGCACGCCGAACCCATAGACATCATCCGAGGGTGACGGCTTTTCGCCATCGAACAACTGCGGGCTCACGTAGGAAAGGTGGGCTGCGTCCCCTTTTGCGAGCCCCGCGCGCTCAAGCGCATCACAGATCACGCGCGAAACGCCAAAGCCCTTGATCAAAATGCCGCCACCTGGCCGGACGCAGAAATTCTCCGGCGAAAGATCCCGATGGATCAATTGCACGCGATTCGCATCGTCGAGCGTCTCCGCGATCTCCTTCAGCCAGGGGAGCACCTCGCTCAATTCAAGCGAGCCCCGCTGGCGCAGAATTTCGCGGAGGGTTTCGCCCTCGCTCTTGTCGGTCGAAATTGCGGCGAGCGCGCCGTCCTCCACATAGTCATACAGGCGCACGATACTTGGGTGGATCAACTGCCGGTTGCGTTTCACCTCGGCGCGCAATTCCGCGATGGCGCGCGGATCACGGAGCACCGCATCCGGGGTGAAATGGAGCGTCACATCCTTCCCGAGCACCTCGTCCTGCGCGAGCCAGACCTGCTCCAGAACGCTGTTCGGAAGCTGCTTCCTCAAGATGTAACACCCCGCAATTTTCTGTCCCTCCGCCAGAGATGTCACTGGCTCAAGCGTGGCTGTGTTCGCGGTTTCGGGAATCGGTTCGTTGTTCACGTTGTGATGTCGTTGGGCTTGAAAATTTTCCAGAACGCGGAAATCCACGCGCTGGAAACTGCCAGCAAGTGTTTGGCCACATCTCCCTTGATTGCAAACATGAAAACACATGCCGGGCTCTGCGGACGCACGGGGTCGGATCGAGTCCAATGGAGGCCGCCAAGCGGGAAAATTTCGGATTCGTCGCGCGCGGCTTCTGCGACCACGCGGGATTGCGGGCGGCTGCCGGCAGACCGCAGCACGTGTTACCCACCTTGGGCAAAAGGAGACAGTGGGCGCCGGGCAGTTGCCGCCGGTCCGGGTGCCCTCGGGAAAAATCCCGGCTCGCAGTGAGCCGCCTCCGACTCCTCCCGCCACGGCATGGCATCCCGGCGTGGTAGTGAGGATGAGCCCTCCCGGATAAAATGAGAGTGTTTCATTCTTTCAATTAAATATATGAAATGTCTTTCCGTCGCAGTCTGGCGGGACTGGCATGCGCGGAGCTAGAGGGCGGGCTGTCGCGGCGGTGCGCCCGTCCACCGCATGAAAAACTCAACCATTCACTCCATCAATTGAACCTCTCCGCCCTCAAAAAATCCGGCCACTTCCCGACGCTTGTCACGGCGTTTCTCTATTTCGACTACAGTTTCATGGTCTGGACGCTCCTCGGCGTCCTCGCGAACCAGATCGCGGCACCGGAGTCGCTCAACCTCAGCGCGCAACAGCGGTTCTTCATGGTTTCAGTGCCGATTCTTTTCGGTGGCGTCTTCCGACTGGGGCTCGGGCTGCTCGTGGATCGCATCGGGGCAAAGCGCACTGGGATCTTCGCGCAGCTCGTCGTGATGGCCGGCCTGTCGCTTGCGTGGATTTTTGGGCTGAAAAACTACGAGGCGACCCTGGCAATGGGCGTGGTGCTCGGCGTGGCGGGCGCGAGCTTCGCCGTGGCGATACCGCAGGCAGGACGCTGGTATCCACCGAACATGCAGGGGCTCGTGATGGGCCTCGCCGGCGCGGGAAACATTGGTGTGGTCATTGACTCGCTGCTCGCGCCGCGTCTCGCCGCGGCCTACGGGTGGGAGGCGGTGTTCGGCCTGGCGCTGATCCCGGCGGTGTTCGTC
The DNA here is from genome assembly GCA_945861385.1 of Prosthecobacter debontii. Classification (GTDB taxonomy): domain Bacteria; phylum Verrucomicrobiota; class Verrucomicrobiia; order Chthoniobacterales; family Chthoniobacteraceae; genus SXWH01. The sequence continues at coordinate 14,562 of CAMAUI010000075.1, read as the reverse complement.
CTGGCGATTTACATCATCTTTTCAAAGGAGCCGCCGAATCCTGCGACGCCGAAAAAGCTCCGCGACTATTTCGGCATGTTTCGCGACAGGGACGTCCACTGGTTCTGCTTTTTCTACACGGTCACGTTTGGCGGCTTCGTCGGGCTGGCCTACTCGCTCGGCATGTACTTCAAGGATCGTTTCGGTCTCACGCCATCGCAGGCCGGTGATCTCGTCGCGCTCTGCACCGCGATCGGCGCGCTTGGCCGCCCGATCGGCGGCGCGATCTCGGACCGCATCGGTGGCATACGCTCGCTGCATGTCTATTACACCGTCGCGTGCATCGCACTCGTGCTCGGCGGAATCGTGAACAACCTCTGGCTGAATGTGGGCGCGTTCTTTGTCGCGTGCGGCGCATTCGGCATGGGCAACGGCGCCGTCTTCCAGCTCCTGCCGCAGCGCTTCGGCAAGGAACTCGGGCTGATGACCGGTCTCGTCGGCTGCGGCGGCGGCATCGGCGGCTTCCTGCTCGCGAATATGATGGGCCAGAGCAAGCAGCACTTCGGCAGCTACCTCAGCGGCCTTCTGATCTTCGCGAGCCTGTGCATCTTTGCGCTCATCGGCCTGCGATTGGTTAAAACCCGCTGGCGCACAACTTGGGGCGCGGTCGCCGCGGCGCGCATCTGATTCCTGTTTTGAAAGTGAACCTCACCAGCTTCGGCCTCGCGAAATCCGACGGCGCGGAATCGGACGACTCCTTCGCCGTCAAGGCGTGGGGCGAGACGGTGATCGCCGTGCTCGCCGACGGCGCGGGCGCGGCGCGCGATGCGCGTGAGGCGTCCACGCGGATCGTGCAGTCGCTGATGAGCAATTACGCGGTGCGTCCCGAAAGCTGGAGCCCGCAGAGGGCGCTCGCGGAATTCACGAAGCTCATCAACCACACGCTGCACCACGAGTCGCTCGCGAGGCACTCCACGCCCGAGATGATCTCCACGCTCTCGGTCGCCGTCATCGAGGGCAACCGGCTCTTCGGGCTGAATGTCGGCGACTCGCGCGTCTATCTCTCCCGCGGAGGCCGGCTCTCGCAGCTCTCGCACGATCACGTCATCAACGAGGGCACCTTTTCCCATGTCCTCCAGCGCGCCATAGGCCTCGCGCCCGAGGTAGAGCCGCACTGCTTCGAAACGGAACTGCGCGATGGCGACATCGCCTTCCTTTGCTCCGACGGCGTCTCCAACGTGCTCAGCGACGAGGCGCTCTCGAAAAAACTCGCCCACCGCACCGCCGCGCGCGCCATCGTGCAGCACGCCCGCGAGCTGGCCACCGACGAGACGCTGGATGACGCAAGTGCGATCGTGATAGACATCGCCGAGACTGGCAGGCTGCGCGCCGTGAGCCAGCTCCCACTTCCAATTCCCGACACGCTGCGCAAGGGCGATGTCATTGACGGCTACGAACTCGTCCGCCCTTTCCAATACAGCGACCGTGTGTGGCTCGCGACGAAGGACGGGCAGCGCTGGACCATGAAATTCGCGCCGCGCGAAGCGTGCGAGAACGAGGCGGTGCTCAATCTCTTCGTAAAGGAAACGTGGAACGCCACACGGCTCCACGCGGACTTCTTCGTCGAGGCGTTCGTGCCGGAGCGGGCCACAGCGCGCTACTACGTCATGGAATTCATCGAGGCCCCGAGCCTCAAGACACTGCTCGCCTCGCGCCGGCTCTCGGTGGATGAGGCGGTGGAACTCGGACGCTTCCTGATCGACGCCAGCGCGCACCTCCTGCGGCTCGACCTCGTCCACGGCGACATCAAGCCGGAGAACATTTTGGTCATCAACCATTACGACCGGCTGCGCTTCAAGCTCATTGACCTCGGCAGCGCGACGGAGATTTTCTCGATCAACACCCGCGCCGGCACCGCGAGTTACCTCGCCCCCGAGCGCTTTCACAACACGCCGATCTCCGAGCGCACCGAGATCTTCGCCATCGGCGTGACGCTCTACCAGGCGCTCACCGGGGCTTTTCCCTACGGCGAAATCGAGCGCTTCCAGACGCCGCATTTTTCGCCCGCGAAACTGCCGGCGCGCCTGAATCCAAACCTCCCGCTGTGGCTGGGGGCCTTGATCCTGCGGGCCTGCGCGGTCGATCCCGAGCGCCGCTACCGCCACTACAGCGAGATTCAGTTCGACCTCGCGAACCCGGAAAAAGTGGAGCCGTTTTTCCAGACCGAAACCGCGCTGCTCGAACGCAACCCGCTCGCCTTTTACAAGGCCGGTTTCTGGCTCCTGCTGGCCGCCACGCTCACGCTTCTCCTCCGACTTCTCACCCGCTGAACGATGCCGCAAATCCCGTTCATTCCCGAAAACGCGCCCTTCAATGCCGAGCAACGCCAGTGGCTCAACGGCTGGCTCGCCGGGCTCTTTTCCGACGCGAGCGGCCAGGCCGCGAACGCGATGGCAGGTCTCAGCGCCGCACCCGCGAAGCCGCTCACCGTCCTGTATGGCAGCCAGACCGGCACCGCCGAGGGGCTCGCAAAAAAGACGGGTGCCGAGGCGAAGAAACGCGGTTTCGCGCCGAGGCTCGTGTGCATGGACAAGTTTGAAAGCGTTGATCTTGCGAAGGAGAAAAACGTCCTCGTGATCACCAGCACCTACGGCGATGGTGACCCGCCGGACAACGCGCAGGAATTCTGGAACTACCTCAAGAGCGACACTGCGCCGCCGCTGCCGCAGCTCCACTTTTCCGTCCTCGCACTCGGCGACACGAACTACTCGGCGTTCTGCGAATTCGGCAAAAAATGCGACGAGCGTTTCGAGCAGCTCGGCGCGCAGAGAGTGGTGCCACGGGTGGACTGCGATGTGGACTACGACGCTCCGGCGAAAGCCTGGACCGACGCTGTCTTCCAGGCACTGGCGGGATCCAGCGGCGCGATGGACGGAAAGGATCCAGACAGTGAAAGCCCCCTTCGTCCATCGAGTCCATACAGTCCATCGAGTCCATCGAGTCCATCCGACCCCACCTACTCGAAGAAGAACCCCTTCCCCGCGCGCCTGCTCGCGAACCGCCTGCTCAACGCGCCCGGCTCGGACAAGGAAGTGCGCCACTACGAAATCTCGCTCGCCGGCTCCGGCCTCAGCTACGAAGTCGGCGACGCGCTTGGCGTGCTGCCGTCGAATTGCCCCGCGCTCGTCGGCGACCTGCTCGCCGCGCTCGGATTCGACGGCGAGGAAGCCGTGAAAATGCCCGAAGGACCCGAGACATCGCTGCGTCTCGCGCTTTCGCAACATTACGACATCACGCGCCCCTCCGGCGACCTGCTCAAGGCCGCCGCCGAACGCGGAGCCGCGGGCGGGGAACTGGCTGGAATGCTTGATCCGGCGCGCAAAGACGATTTGAAGAAATGGCTCTGGGGCCGCGAAGTCATCGACGTCATCAGCGGGCTCGCGCAGAAATTCAGCGCCGCGGAATTCATCGCCATGCTCAAGAAGTTGCAGCCCCGCCTTTACTCCATCTCCTCCAGCCCGAAGGCGCATCCCGACGAAGTCCATCTCACCATCGCCGCCGTCCGCTACGACGGCCAGGGACGCCCGCGCAAAGGCGTGTGCTCCACCTTCCTCGCCGACCGCTGCGCCGATCACACGCCCGTGCCCGTCTTCGTGCAGGTCTCGCACGGCTTCCGCCTGCCCGAGAGCGGCGACGTGCCGGTCATCATGTGCGGCCCCGGCACCGGCATCGCGCCGTTCCGTGCATTCCTCGAAGAGCGCGAAGCCGTCGGCGCTAAGGGCCGGAATTGGCTGCTTTTCGGCGACCAGAAACGCGCCACCGATTTCCTCTACCGTGAGCAACTCGAAGCATGGCTCGCGAGTGGCCACCTCGCCCGGCTCGATCTCGCCTTCTCGCGCGACCAGGCGGAAAAAATCTACGTCCAGAATCGCATGCTCGAAAACGCCGCCGAGCTGTGGGCATGGTTGCAGGACGGCGCGCACTTCTACGTCTGCGGCGACGCCAGCCGCATGGCAAAAGACGTGGACGCAGCCCTCCACCTGATCGTCGCAACGGCCGGTAGCATGAGCAAGGAAGCCGCCGCCGCTTACATCCAAAAGCTGAAAACCGATAAGCGCTACCAACGCGATGTGTACTAAGCCGGAACGATGCAGTTGGTGCGGCGCAATGCGTCCGGAACACAGGCTTCCAGCCTGTGCGGTGGGCAGGCATCGTGCCTGCGGCGTCCGCACCCTTCGGTGCATGGGTCAGCGGGCTGGAAGCCCACTGTCCGCACAGGCTGGAAGCCTGTGTTCCACTCCGCCGCGCTCCCGCAACTGCATCGTTCCGGCTAAGGCCCTCATTTGTCGGCCGGCGCCCGCAGCCTTTCGGGTGGAGCACGCGACCCGCGTGCTCTGCCCGGCGACCCGCCGGGCAGTAGGAGTGTGCGTGTCCCCCTCAGCTTCCGTGTCCTTGGCGCGAGATGACGTGCCCCTTCGATCCTTCCGGCGGGTCGCCGGAAGGAGCACGCGGGTCGCGTGCTCCACCCAATCCTGCTCCGCCACGCAACCATGAGCACGGTCCCGCCCATCAATTCCATCAACGGAGCGCCGCTTGCGCCCGAGCAGACGAATTACCTCAGCGGATTCTTCGCCGGGCTCGAAGCGCGCGGCCTGCGCTTTGGTGACGTGGAGGCCGCGCCGCGCACGGGTAAGACCGTCTCGCTCGACGACCTCATCTTCGAGGAGCGGGTGAAACGCGAACTGCATCCGCTCGACACCTACCCGCAGATCCTCGAAAACGCCGTCCATAACAAGCCGCCGGACAAGGAGGAAATCTTCCGCTTCAAATGGAACGGGCTCTTCTTCCTCACGCCGAACAAGGAGGCCTTCATGGCGCGGCTGCGGATTCCCGGCGGCGTGTTGAAGACCTTCCAGCTCCGCGAACTTGCGCACATCGCCCGCGACCTCACGAGCGGCTACGTGCAGATCACCACGCGCGCGAATTTCCAAATCCGCCTCATCCAGCCCAAGCACGCACCCGAGGTGCTCCGGCGCATCCAGCACGTGGGCCTGCACACGCGCGGCGCGGGCGCGGACAACATCCGCAACATCACCGCGAACCCGACCGCGGGCATTGATCCGTGCGAATTGATTGACGTGCTGCCGCTCTGCCACGAACTCGCGCAGATCATCATCAACGACCGCTCGTTTTACGACATGCCGCGCAAGTTCAACATCGCCTACGACGGCGGCGGGCTCATCGGCACGGTCGAGGACACGAACGACATCGGCGCGAAGGCGATAAAGGTCGGCGACGAGATTTTCTTCCGCATCGCCGTCGGCGGCGCGACCGGGCACAAGGCCTTCGCGCGCGACATCGGCGTGCTGGTGAAGCCGGCGGAACTCAACAAGGTCATCGCCGCCATGGTGCGCGTTTACATCGCCAACGGAAACCGTGGCGACCGCAAGAAAGCGCGGCTCAAACATCTGCTGGAAACGTGGACGCTCGATCAATATCTCGCCGAAACAGAGAAGCTCCTCGGTTTCCCGCTTCAGCGCGCACAGCTCGATCCCGAGGCGATCAAGTATCCCAGCCAGAGCCTGCCGCACTCCCACATCGGCGTGTATCCGCAGAAGCAGCCCGGCCTCCACTACGTCGGAGTCGCGATGCCCGTCGGGCAGATCACGCCGAAGCAGATGATCCGGCTCGCCGAGATCGCCGACCTCTACGGCTCGGGTGAAATCCGGCTGACGGTCTGGCAAAATCTCATCATCCCCAACGTGCCGGATGCCTATGTGGCGACGGTGACGAAGGCGCTGAAGAAGATGGGTTTCGACACCGCGCAATCGCACATCCGCGGCGGCCTCATCGCCTGCACCGGCAATGCCTACTGCAAATTCGCGCAAGCCGACACGAAGGGCCACGCGGCTGCGCTCGCGGACTATTTGGAAAAGCGCGTCGAGCTGGATCAGTCGGTGAACATTCACCTCACCGGCTGCCCGAATTCCTGCGCGCAGCATTACATGGGTGACATCGGACTGCTCGGCGTGAAGACGAAAGTCGCGGGCGAAAGTGTCGAGGGTTACCACGTCTTCGTCGGCGGCGGCTTCGGGAAAAATCAGGCCGTGGGCCGGCAGGTGTTCACCGGCGTGCCGTTCGAGGATTTGAAACTCACGCTGGAAAAAATGCTGCGCGGCTTTCAGCGCAACCGCGAGAAGCATGAGAGCTTCCAAGCCTTCACCGCACGCCACGATCTCAACGCGCTCCAGGCGTTTTTTTCCAATGAGGAGTGAACCTCGCCTATGAGGCTTCCGAACCGGGCAGCTTTGATCGCGGGCACGGCGCTGACTCTCGCGACCGTTGCGGGGATCGCGGTCGGCTCGAGTGGGATGCGGCATTTCGATCCGGCGCTCACCGGCTATGCGATTGGCGCGCTGATGGCGGCGTTCGCGCTCGGCTATCGCTTCACGGTCTGGGCGCAGCGGCCGCCATCGCGAATGTATTTCAAGCGCGGGTTCGAGCTGATGTTCCGGCGCGCCGCCGCCGTGGCTGCGACGCCCTCGTCGCCGTCCGTTGCCGTGGCGCCCTCGCCGCGTGCCGAGTCTGGCGACGAGGCGTCGCCGAAACGGACGGCGACGGGGGCGTCGCAGCCACTGTTTCCGCACGGCGCGGGGACGCTGGGCTACGCGCTCGCGCGGAATTTCGTCGCACAGGAGTTCATCCGGCGGCGCGGTGGATACCGCTGGATCATGCACCTGTGCCTCTCGGGCGGCTGCACGCTGGCGTTTGCCATCACGTTCCCACTCGTCTTCGGCTGGATCCATTTTTCGTCATTCCCAGACAACGCGGAGATGTACCACGTCGCCGTGTTCGGGATGAACGTGGACAGCTTCAGCGTCCACAGTTTCAAGGCGTTCATCATGTTCAATCTGCTGAACATCTCGGCGATCCTCGTGCTCATCGGCCTCGTGATGGCGGGCTGGCGGCGCTTCACCGATCCGGGCGAGCGCGCGACGCAAAGTTTCTACGAGGACATCGTGCCGCTTCTGCTCATCCTTGCGGTCACGGCCACGGGGCTCGCGCTCACGGTGAGCTACAAATTTCTCGCCGGGCGCGGGCACGGGCTTTGGGCGATCGTCCACATGGTGAGCGTCGTCGCGCTGCTGCTCTACATCCCGTTTGGAAAACTCTTCCACATGTTTCAGCGCACGTGCTCGCTGTGCGTGAGCCGTTACAAAAAGGTCGGCGAGGCCGGCGCGCGCGCGCACTGCCGGCGTTGCGGGGAGGACTTCGCGAGCCAGATGCACGTGGATGATCTCAAGACCGTGCTCGACGAACTCGGCTTCGACTACCGCTTCGAGGGCGCGAAAGGCGAAGTGCATTACCAGGACATCTGCCCCGCCTGCCGGCGCGGCCTGCTTGCGCTCAATCAAGGAAGGACGATAGGACGATGAAAACTGACGTGTGCGACGCAACCGTAGCGCAGATTTCCAAATCTGCTGTATCGCGGATTTCCAAATCCGCCTGCGTGGCGACGCCGAGCCGGCTTGGAAGCCGGCGATACAGCAGACTTGGAAGTCTGCGCTACTGAACCACCATGGCCACGCTCACTTTACCCGAGGAAAAATACATCGAGCTCTACGGCCCGACGCCGGCGCACACGCCCGCGGGCGGATGGAACAACGGCGAGCCGGACAAGCTCGTGAAGACACATTGCTGCTTCTGCGGCGTGCAGTGCGGCATCCAGCTCAAGGTGAAGGACAATAAGGTCATCGGGTTCGAGCCTTGGGAGGAATTCCCCGTCAACCAAGGCAAGCTCTGCCCGAAGGGCGTGAAGCGTTACATGCAGAACGATCACCCCGATCGCCTGCTCTCGCCGCTCATCCGCAACGAGAGCGGCTTCCGCGAGGCCGGTTGGTATGAGGCGCTGCACAAGACGGCGAATGCGATCAAGGACATCCAGGCGAAATACGGGAAGGACGCGTTCGCATTCCTCGGCGGCGCCTCGATGACGAACGAGAAGGCGTATCTCAACGGCAAGTTCGCCCGCATCGCGCTCGGGACTGCCAACATTGATTACAACGGACGCCTCTGCATGGTCAGCGCGGGCGCGGCGAACCGCATGGCGTTCGGCGTGGATCGCGCGGCGAACCCGTGGAGCGACATCCCGCTCGCGAAAGTCATCATCCTCACCGGCACCAATCTCGCCGAGTGCTTCCCGATCCTCACCGACTACGTGTGGCGCGCGCGCGATGCGGGCGCGAAAATCATCGTCATTGATCCGCGCATCACGCCCATCGGACGCACGGCGGACCTTTTCCTCCCGGTGCGTCCGGGCCGCGACAGCGCACTCGCGAACGGCATCCTCCACGTGATGATCGAGCGCGGGTGGACGGACGAAAAGTTCATCGCCGAACACACGACCGACTTCGACAAAGTGCGCCAACTTGTGAAGCGCTACACGCCCGAGGTGACGGAGAAAATCACGGGTATCCCTGCGAAGAGCATCATCGCCGCGGCGGAAATGTGGGGCACGGCGGAGACCTCGATGCTGCTGCACGCGCGCGGCATCGAGCATCACACGAAGGGCACGGAGAACGTCCTCACTTACATCAACCTCGTGCTCGCGACGGGCCGCATCGGCAGGCCGGGCTGCGGCTACGGCACGATCACAGGACAGGGAAATGGACAAGGTGGACGGGAGCATGGACAGCGCTGCAATCAGCTCCCCGGTGGGCGCGATATCAGCAAGCCGGAGCACCGCGAGTTCATCGCGGACTTTTGGGGAATCCCGGAGCCGGAGCTGCCGAAGGTCGGACTTACCGCGTGCGAGATCATTGACGCGATCGAGCGTGGCGAAATCAAAGGGCTGCTCTCGATCAGCTTCAACCCGCTCGTCTCGATCCCCGACTCCGAGCGCACGCGCAAGGCGCTGGAGAAACTCGAGTTTTTCGCGTGTATAGATTTTTTCCTCAGCGAGACCGCGCGCTACGCCGATGTGGTGCTCGCGGGATCACTCCAGGAGGAAGACGAGGGCACCGTGACGACCGGCGAAGGCCGCTGCGTGCGGCTGCGTAACTCCGTCTCGCCGCCGGAGAACGCGCGCGTGGACTGGAAGATCATCTGCGAACTCGCGGAGCTGCTTGGGAAGGAGAAGTTCTTCAAATACAAAAACGCCGGCGAGATTTTCACCGAACTCACGGCGGCGAGCAAAGGTGGGCCGATTGATTACAGCGGCATGACCTACGAGAAGATCGAGCAGAACATGGGCATCTTCTGGCCGTGCCCCGCACCCGATCACCCCGGCACGCCGCGCCTGTTCGAGGGTGGCAAGTTTCATCACCCCGACGGCCGGGCGAAATTCCACGCCTACGAATACCGCCCGCCCGCCGAGGACGTGGACGCGGAATTCCCGCTATTTTTCACGAGCGGCCGCGTCGTCTCGCAATACCTCAGCGGCACGCAGACGCGGCGCATCGGCGGCCTCGTGGATCAATACCCCGAGCCGCTTTGCGAGATGCACCCGCTGCTCGCCGAACGGCTCGGCATCAAGGATCGCGACATCGTGCGCGTCGTGACGCGCCGCGGCGAAATCACCGTGCCCGCGCAAGTCGTGAAGAGCATCCGCCCCGACACAGTTTTCATCCCGTATCACTGGCCGGGAAAAAAAGCCGCCAACCTCGTGACCAACCGCGCGCTCGATCCGATCTCGAAGATCCCCGAGTTCAAAGTCTGCGCGTGTCGTGTGGAGAAAGTTTCCGACGCACCGAAGCTCGCTGCAGCAGGGCAACCGATTCCTTTGAAAAGCAAATGATCGGCGCGTTCGACGGCAACGAATTCTTCCTCGATCCCTCCCGCTGCATTGGCTGCCAGGCTTGCGTGCAGGCTTGTGCTGAATGTGGGACGCATCGCGGCGTACCGATGATTCATCTGGAGTATGTGCATCGCGCGACCGGCGTGCAGACCGCGCCGGTCGTGTGCATGCACTGCGAGGATCCGACGTGCGCGCGGGTGTGCCCGGCGGATGCGATCAAGCAGGACGACCACGGCATCGTCCACAGCGCAGCGAAGCCGCGCTGCGTGGCGTGCTCGAATTGTGTCATCGCGTGCCCGTTCGGCGTGCCGAAGATGAAGGTGGAACTCGATCTGATGATGAAGTGCGACATGTGCTACGACCGTACGAGCGTCGGGAAAAAGCCGATGTGCGCGACCGTCTGCCCGAGCGGCGCGCTCTACTACGGGCCGAGCGAGTACATCGAAAAATTCCGCCGTGAGCAGCCGGTGAACGAGTTTCAGTTCGGTCGCCAGACCGTGCGCACGAAGGTGAACATGATGACCTCGCCGGAACTGAAGGCGCTGCCGTTCGAGGTGCTCGATTTTCTGCCGTGGGAAGGGAAAGACTTCGATCCGTTCGAACTCTCCCGCGCCGGCGCGCCGGATGCCGCGGCGGCAGCGGTGTTCGACAAAACGCCATGAACCGTCTTGCCAATATCTTCGCCACCGGACGTAGCGCAGACTTCCAAGTCTGCTGTATCGCGGGTTTCCAAACCCGCGCGGGCGTCGTGGTTGCCCACCATCGGCCGACTTGGAAGTCGGCGATACAGCAGACTTGGAAGTCTGCGCTACGATTCGCACTACGATCTGCGCTCCGTCATGTCTGACCATTCTCACTGGAAATCCAACTTCCCCATCCGCCAGACGGACGAGCACGACGTTTCGCGCCGGCAATTCTGCAAAGTCGCCTGCGGCTCCGCGCTCGCGGTCGGTGTGGGATGGCTGGCGAAGGACAAACTCTTTCCCCTGCCCGCCGGCACGGAGCCGAAGCTCGTTGCGCGCGTCGAGGATGTGCCCGTCGGCGGCTACAAGCTCTTCGCTTATCCCACGGAGCATCATCCCGCGATTCTCGTGCGGCTGAGCGACACTGAGTTTGCGGCTTACAGCCAGGCCTGCACGCACCTCATGTGCCCCGTGAATTACCAGCACGAGAAGCGGCAGTTTTACTGCCCGTGCCACGAGGGATTTTTCAGTGCCGAAGACGGACGCGTGCTCGCCGGCCCGCCGCCGCGCGCGCTGCCGCGCTATCCGGTCGAGGTGCGCGATGGGGCAATCTGGGTCGTCCCGAAAATCCTGTGATCCTAAAACCGGCGATGGGGAGCCGCAAAAATGCACAAGGGGCACAAAAGGATTGGATTGCCGAAAACGGGGAATTCACCCGCTGGGTGAGCGAATAGCCGGGCCATCCAGCCCCTTTCCCCATCATTTTGGGCCTTCTGTGCCTTTTCGTGGCTCCATTCCATTGCCGGTTTTAGGTTAATTCTTCTGAAAATCTTTCTGCGGCAAATTTTGCTACCGTCACTGTCACTGAGCTTTCCAAGGAAATCGCGGCGGGTTTTTACGGCAGAAAAATTCATCGCAGAAAAATGGATGGAGATGGTTGTTGCGATTGCTGCCCCGATGTTAATCCTAAATCCGGCGATGGTGAGCCGCAAAAATGCACAAGGGGCACAAAAGGATTGGATTGCCGAAAACGGGGAATTCACCCGCTGGGTGAGCGAATAGCCGGGCCATCCAGCCCCTTTCCCCTTCATTTTGGGCCTTCTGTGCCTTTTCGTGGCTCATTATATTGCCGGTTTTAGGGTGATGGATCTGCGCGTGGCGTTTTGTGCGCGATTCACGCCTTCGCCTTCAGCCTCTTCTCGATCTCGTCGTAAATCTGCCGGGCGGCAGTGGTTTCAAACTTGTAGTCATCCACGATGAACGCCCCGGCACGCCCGCCATGCTGGTACTTGATGCTGGCGATCCCCTTGGACTTCCATTTTTTCGCATCAATCCGCGTGATGGCGTCAAACGGGATGTGCTCCCCGGCGCGTGTGCTGATGCCTGTATCGTCCATGCGCAGGACGCGGTCTTTTTGTGTGAACCAGAATGTGAACGCGATGAGGCCGAGGCAGCCGGTGATTCCAGCAAAGACGAATTGCTCCAACACATTGTAGCCTTTCGCGAGATGCTCGGCATCCACCTCGGGGCTCCAGCCCTTGGTGCGGCAGAACTCCTCCCACGCACTCTTGTTCTTCTCGCCATCAAGTTCCTTGTACTTGCGGATTTGCTCGTTCTTGCGCGGATAGCGGATGAAGCCATCGAAGAGAAAAGCTGCGGAAAACCCGAGCAGGAGGAGAACCAGGATCAGCTTCTGGTTTTTCCAAATCTTCGTTACGCGCGCTTCGACGGTCATGGGTCGCGGACTTTTCCGGGCAGGAGCACGGGTGACGAGTGAAAATTTCGAGGCTCTGGCGGGTGAAACGCACTTTTGCCTCGCCCGCCGGGGGCTGCGGTTCGTAACTCATTTGCATGCCGACCCCGCTCGTTCTTGCGATTGATATCGGAACTTCGTCCACGCGGACGGCGCTGTTCGACGTGGAGGGACACCGGCAGCCCGGCACGACGGCGCAGCAGGGCTACGATCTTCTCACTTCGGCGGATGGACGCGCGGAACTGGAGCCGGGCGTGCTGCTCGGCGCGGTGACGAACTGCATCACGGAATCGCTGAACAAGCGGCGGACAGATCCGCTGCTGCGCGGCAAGGCCGTGGCCGGGATCGGCGTGTCGTGTTTCTGGCACAGCTTCCTCGGGGTGAACGCGCGCGGCGAGGCGGGGACCCGCATTTACACGTGGGCGGATTCGCGGTGCCGGGATGACGCGGCACGGCTGCGCAAGGAGCGATGCGAGGCGGAAGTGCATGCACGGACGGGCTGCATGTTGCGCGCGAGTTTCTGGCCGGCGAAAATGGCGTGGCTCTGGCGGACGGACGAGCGGCATTTCAAAAACGTGAAACAATGGATGTCGCCGGCGGAATGGCTCCAGTTGCAGCTCGCGGGCGATGCGAATTGCGCGATCGGCATGGCGGCGGGCACCGGGCTGTTCGACCAGACGAAGCTGGATTGGGATCCGCGAATGCTGAAGCTGTGCCGCCTTTCCCCGGAAAAAATGAGGCCGCTCAGTGATGCCCCGTCGCCCGTGCGCGGGAAGCTTGCGGCGCAGTTTCCGGAGTTGAAGGAAGCGATGTGGTTCCCCGGCATCGGCGACGGTGCCGCGGGCAATCTCGGCAGCGGGGCGACAAAGCCGGGGCTCGCCGCGATCAATGTCGGCACCAGCGCCGCGATCCGCGTGATGCGCGAAGGCGCGCAGGCGGGCGCACCGCTCGGTTTGTTCTGCTACCGCGTGGATGCGAAGCGATACCTCGTCGGCGGCGCCGTGAGCAACGCCGGCAACCTCCGCGCATGGTGCCTCCGGGAGCTTGCCATTACGGACGGCCCCAAACTCGAAGCCTCCCTCGCCACGCGTCCCGGCCCGGACCACGGCCTGCTCGTGCTCCCATTCTGGACTGCCGAGCGCGCGCCGGAATGGAATGAGGACGCGGCGGGCGCGATCCACGGCCTGCGCCAGAGCACCACGGCGCTCGACCTGCTGCAGGCCATCACCGAGGCCACGTATCATCGCATCGCGCGGATCCACGAACTCCTCGTTGCCGGCGAAAAGGCCGCGCCACGGCTGATCGTGAGCGGCGGGGTGCAAAAAAGCGCCGTCAGCCTCGCCCGGATCGCCAACGTGCTCGGGCAAAACGTGCATGCCTGCGACGAGCCCGAGGCCTCGACCCGCGGCGCGGCGATCTATGCGATCGAGAAGCTCGGTTTCCCCGTTCCGGAGCAGCGCCTTGCCATCCCCGTGAAGCCGCAACTCAAGCTCATGCGCCAGTACGCGCAGGAGCGGGAGAGGCAGCGCGCACTGGAGAAATTGCTCGCCGGGTTCCAGTAACGCAGCACTTTCCCCTCGCCGCAGGCGCCCGTTTTTCCGTAAGCCTCGCCACGCATGGTACTCGAAATCGTCAAATACGGAAACTCCGTCCTGCGCGCAAAAGGCGCGGAAATCAGCACAGTGGATGACGGAATCAAAAAGCTCGCCGCCGACATGCTCGATACGATGAACTCCGCCAACGGCGTCGGCCTCGCGGCGCAGCAGGTCGGCATCCCCGTGCAACTGGCGGTGATTGATGTGAGCGAGGTGGATGACCGTCCGAGCGGAATGTTCGTGGGCGGCAAAAAAGTGGAAATCGCAAAGCACATGCCGCTCGTTCTGCTCAACCCCGTTCTCGAACTCGGCGAGGAGAAGGAGGAGGGGACTGAAGGCTGCCTGAGCTTTCCGGAGCTGAGCGCAGACATCCTGCGCTCGATCCGCGTGAAAACGACGGCGAAAGCCCTCGATGGTTCCGAGTTGAAGTTCGAGGCCACCGGCCTCCTCGCACGCGCGCTTCAGCACGAGGTGGATCACCTCCACGGCATTCTCTTCATTGATCGCATGACCTCCGCAGCCCGCGCCGGCATGGCGGGGAAGCTCAAGCGCCTGCAAAAGGACACACGGGGGTGACCGCCCGCTATTCCCCCGCCTCTTCCCCCGCGTTCCGGTGGATCCACACGGAGTTCACCAGCCCCAGCGAGAACATCAGCACCAGTGCGAAGGTGCCGCCGTAGCTCACGAGCGGGAGCGGCAGGCCGGTGACCGGCATCAGCGCAATGGTCATGCCGATGTTCTGGTACACGTGGAAGA
>CAMAUI010000074.1 GCA_945861385.1 Prosthecobacter debontii | reverse complement strand
AACCCAGCAGACAAAACCCAAAAAACCACACCAACACTCAACCCTCCGCAACAACACAACAACCCTATGAAACTACTCAGCAACACCCGCATTGTAAAAACCGTGGCAGCCGTCGCGCTTGCAGGATTCAGCCTTTCATCCGCGTTTGCCGCGCCGAACTACGTCCTCCCGCCCAACTCACCGCTTGATTCCACAGTGCTCGATTCGGCTTCCCAGATTCTGGACAATTTCAATGATGGTCTCGCTCTAATTGAGCTCCAGTTGGCCGTGCCGACGCTTGCGACCAGCGGCACGGCCCCGACCGACGAGGAGCTTTACGTGGCGGTAGCCGCCGCGGTTGGGCTTCCAGCCAACGCTGGATCTGAAAAGGCCATCGTCCAGGCGGCGATCGCTTACAGGCCGGGTAAGCTGAAGAACATCATCACCCGCGTGGCGACGCTGCATCCTGCCGCTGCGGATGAAGCGGTCAGCGCCGCTGCGGAGTTGCTGCCGGACAAGGCGGGCGACGCGGCGGGGGCTGCGATCGCTGGCCTTATCGCTGCCACCGGGCAGAACTCCAATTTCGACAGTGCTGCTGACGACGCGGTTCTTGATACCACCCTCGTTTTTATTGAAGAGGTGGCCAAAAGTGCCGTGGCCGCTGCGACAAAAGCAGCGCCAATCACGACTGCGCCACAGGCGGCATACGAAGAGATCGGAGTGGCGATTCTTAGTGCTGTCCTGACACATGCCGCAACAAGCAACGCGGAATTGTATCTGGATGCCGTGGGGTGCGGCGTATCCTCCGGTGTCAAAACCGATGGTACCGGCGCGAGCAAAGGCGCTGTGGCTGCAGCCCTGATCACTTCATTCAACACCAATTACGCGGCGCTGGCCACGAAGGAAAACATCGTGCGTTTGTCGCTGGGGCTTCTGAAGAAATCCGGGGATCTCGAAATCGCCGCAGTCCGTGACGCAATCAAGGGGGTTACAATCCTCGCACATGATGCCGCTATTGACGCGGCACAAAAGGCGATTTCCGGGGTGCGAAGCGGTGCAATCATTGACGAGGCTACATTCAAGGCGCAACTCACAGCCGCCGAGGCGGCGGAAGCGGCGGCATTCGTCGGTGGTGCTGGCCAGGAAAAGGCAGGGAACGCCAAACTATACGTGCAATGGGCACTCACCGATACTGACTTCACGGCCCTCACTCCTACATTGGCCGACAAGCAGGCCGTTCTGGCTGCTGCTGTCGGGAGCAAGTTCGCGAATATCGGACCAGTTGTGGCAAATGCCATTCTCGCCGGCGTAGGAATCACGGCGGCGGATGCGCTTTCTGCCGCAATCCCGGCAGGAATTGATCTGTACGCTGGCAAGGCGGTGACTTCAGCCTACAAGGCCGCACCGCCGGCAGATGCAACTGCCTCCAAAGCGATCCTTGGGGCCGCAATCACCGCCGCTCAAGGTGCCGGTTACCATCGTGCGCTGGCTGATATTGCAGTGGCCGCCGCAAAAGGTGACAAGCTCAATGCCAATGCCTTGGTCGAAAAAGCAGTTGATGCCGTGGCTAACGGATGGGAGGAGGCAGTTGCTGCTGCAATTGTCGCGGTAAACCCGGCCACCGAGGCTGCCGCAGACGCACAGGCAATCTTGAAATTAGGTGCGGACGAGGATGGGGTGGATATTGCGACCGATATCGCCGCTTTTGGAAAAACCCACAAGCAGAGCCTGTTTGATGACGCCCTAGACAAGTACATTCTCAACCCAAGCAAGGCCAGGGCTGTTCTTTTTGGAGCTGGAGCAGTGGACAAAACCCTCGCGGTGCCGCTCTTGGGTGCGGCACTCCGCCTCAAGAATGGCATGAGCGATACTGATGCAGTTCTCTTGAACTACGCCATCTCGCTGGATAACAAATACGAAGCAGGGATCCGCCGCGGATACGAGGCAGCAATTGATGCGCGGGACTATCCGGACAACGTTTTTGATCTGGTTGATCACAAGCTTATTACGCACCCTGCTGACGCCGTTTATATTATTCAAGGTGTTGTATCCGCCAGGCCGGAGTACGCTCATTTCGCCGCCCACGCTGCGGGATATCGGGGTCACAAAGTTGCAAGCAAACTCGGAACCGCATTGATTCGGTTCGCGCACATGCGGGTCGTTGACAATGACGACCCTGCAGCCGTCGCTGCGATTTCTGCTGGACTCATAACCGGCGTGCTAGAAGCAAATCTCGGTACGAAGGAAGACGCGACGGTGAGGGCGGGAACTTCCGGACTCATCAAAGGAACCTTGGCGTTCGTGGATGAAATCACCCTCCCAACTGGTGACGTAAAGAGCGGCTTGATTGGCTCAGCCAGCACGTTCCAACAGGCAAATGGCGACTTTGATACAGTTAACGGTTTCGCCCCCTTCGCTGCGGGTGGCGTGACACCCGCCCACTCGAAGGGAACCGCCGGCGTGGTGACTGGTGCTGTTGCCCAGACACAGCGTGGCGGGGCAGCTTCGGCTAACCTGAGCACGTTGTCTGCCTCTGTTATCACCGCAGCGGCGAAGGCTGCCAAGAGCAAGAATCATTGGCTTGCCATCGCCCAAGCCGCCGCACAGGCAGCTTATTTTGTCGGTCAGTTTGTTGGAAATACCGCTTTCGGTGATCCTGCCGACGTGACCGCCATCGTGGCTGCATTCCCGGTTGCTGGCCCCGCAACCACCACGCAACTTGCCAACGCCGTCAAAGTCGGACTTGAACTTGCCGCGGCTGGTACTGTGGGCGCCGGTGCAGCGGGTCTTACAGACACGGCAGTGAAGTACCAACACCACAGCGGTGTGGGCCTCCCTGTGACGGCATTGACCAACCTCTGATACGAGGCTTCCGATTCAGCGCCCCTGCGATGCAAATCGCAGGGGCGCTTTTTTTTCTGAATTCAGCCCCTTGCTTTCCCTGCGAATCTTCTTTATGCGCAGTCAGTGTGCGGTCGCAAATTTCTGAGACAACCCGATCCAGTATCGCGATTCGCCGATTGACCATTTTCAGGTGCAACTGATCATTCTCCTCATCTGTCTCGCGGGAATCCTCCTCACACAGACCCTCATCGGCGGGGCGCGGCTTTTCTTCTGCATCCCGGGGTATCTCTTTATTGTGGTGGCGGGACTCCTTGTGGCCCTTGTCCCATTCCGGAAGATCCACCCTGGGGTGCGCCTGCCTGCGGTGATTGCGACCATAGTCATGGTCGGATATATCGTCGCCCGCTCCTTTTCTTCTCCTGTTGAATACCTTGCGCGCCCGGATCGCCTGATGGTGCTGGCCGCTCTCGTCGTTTACCTGCTGACGGCTTGCTACTTGACGAGCCCGATGCACCGGCTGGGGATCCTTTACAGTTTGCTCGCCTTCTCCCTTCTGCACTTTGCCGGTGGCGTGCTCCAGTTTGCCCGGAGCGACAACTTCATGCTTCTCTCCATGATGCCGGCAGGCTCACCGATCCCGGAAATTTTTCGCGGTGCAGATTACGGCTGGAGGGCAAGTGGCTTTTACGTCTGCCCGAACCATCTGGCCGGTCTCCTCGAATCTCTTGCTCTGCTCGCCGTCGCCCGGTGGTGCTTTGGACGCTTCAAGTCGGTCGGTCGCGTCATGACGTTGTATTTCGCCCTCACGGCTTTGGTCGGAGTGGCCATGACGGGGAGTCGGGGTGGGTACATCAGCATCTCGGTGGGCATTGTTGTGCTGTTTGCACTCGCAATTTGGGCGGTAAAGAAACTGCGTTCCAGGAAGTATTGGAAAACCCTCTGTATCGTCGGAGTGATCGTCGTGTCGCTTCTCATCGGGGGCCTTTATGCGATGACTCAGAGCGCGCTGATCCAGAATCGAATTGATCTCATGGCGGATACGGGCAACATGCGGCTCCTCATGTGGGCTGCTGCCATCAAGCAGTTCCACCTGAGCCCAATTTTCGGAACGGGAAGCGGAACCTATTTGTACTTTGGCCGCCAGTTTCGCTCTGCCTTTGTCCAGAATGATCCCCAGCACGCCCACAATGATTACCTCGAACTGTTGTGTGAGTACGGCGTCGTCGGCATGGTCATCGTTGCCGTCTTCGTCGCGATCCACCTCTATTACGGGTTTCGGACGATCTCCACAATCGTCCGCAAGCGTCTCAGGCCGGCCAAGCGTGTATTCAGCAATGAACTTGCCCTGCTCATCGGAGTGATGGCGGCGATCGCGGCGTTGCTGATCCACTCGATTGTTGATTTCAACTGTCACGTGCCTGGGAACGTCCTGTATTTCGCGTTTCTATTTGGCATTCTCGCCTGCCCGACGGCAGATCTCAAGGCGGTCTCCAAGCCGGCACCCGCGGCAAGTCGTTCAATCCGATTCGTCCTGCCCGCGATCAGCATCGTGCTGGCTGTGCTGGCCGCTCCGCTTCTTCGGGCCGAATACCACACCGAATGGGCGCGGGTGAATCTGCGGAACCAATTGGCCTTTCGAACACTCGCCCAGACTCACGCGCAGGCGGCCTGGGCGGCACCGCTCTGCCTCACAGGCCTTCCACTTCCCGCCGCGGGAGTGGAACTGCACTGGCTTGAGCAGTACATGGACAAGCATTTGATGCCCGCCGTCATCCGCCACGCTGAAAAGGGTCTCGAGACTGAAAAGGCGAACCCCGATCTGTTTTATTACCTTGGTGAAGCCCGCCACTTTCTCGCGCTCTCAGCTCCGGAGAGCGCAGACAAACGGATGATGTTTGCAGCGGCTGGAGATGCGTACGCGGAGGGGCTCCGTCTTTTTCCGCAGGATGCGCGGCTCCAGATGAGGCTGGCCCGGGCATACGACAACGTGAGGCTCCTCGACAAGGCGGAGGAACTCTACGTGAAGGCCCTTGCTGCGGATCCAAACCTCGGGAATCTCTACGCCTACTACGGCTCTCACCTGTGGTTGCGCGGCAAACTCGTCCGTGCAGAGGCCTACTTTCGTCACGCGCTGAAATTTGGGGGTGGCAATTCCATCGCCAGCGGTGGACTTCGCGAGATCTCCCGTATTCGCGCCCTCGCTGCAAACAAGGCTTTCGTCGAGGAGCATGGCGACCCGTTGGAAAGGTTCGATCTGGAGCCGCCGACGCCCGAGGACGAAGCCCGAGGGGTGACACTTCCCGACCTGGACCAATGACGCTGTCCCCAGCCCGGACCTTGCGAACCCGGCTGCGTGGCTGGCTGAGCCTCCGGCGGCTCACATCGGTTTACTTGATTGCGTTGCTGGTTCTTCTGCCATCGCTTGAGTGGTTCGCGGAACATGTTCTCGCTCTTGGCATCCTCCTCTTCGCTCCGCCGCAATTCTTCAGCGCGCCGGCGTTCGCCTTGGGATTCGTCGCACTTGCCCGCAAACGCTGGCAGATTCTTGCAGTGAATGCCGCCTGCGCCGCCATCGTCTTGATCGTGTTCATGGGGTTGCGGTTCCATTTTTCGCGGAAATCGCCCCAGGCGACGTTCTCCGTCATCACCCACAACATCGGGCAGGGCAATCGTTCAGCCTTCGTGGATTCATTCCCCGGCGAAGATCCGGACGCCGTGCTTCTTCAAGACGTCACCAATGCGAATCGTCGTGAGCGCGACTATATGCGGCGTTATCCCGAGTACCACAACCGCGGGCTCGGCCAGTTCATGCTGCTCACTCCGCATAAAATCGAGAGCGTCTCCCTCGTTCGCGAGGCGCTTTGGCGGGGGCAGGCGGTCGCCGCACGATTCGTCATCAATTTGAGCGGCAGCCCCGTCGCCATTTACTGCGTTCACATGCCCACGCCGCGGGACTCGCTCTCAGGCGCGATCAGCCCGCGCGTGCTTCTCGAAATGCTCGGCGTGCGCGACGCATCCACCGGGCGCTTTGCAAGCTACCGGGAGTGGATTGACGCCCGCGTGACACTTGCCCGGCAACTGGCGGCGGTTTTTGACAAGGAGGAACTCCCATTCGTGGTCGGCGGCGATTTCAACACTCCCGACCACGGCGTCATTTACCGTCTCATGGCACAGCGGCTCTCCGATGCCCATGTCGTCGCGGGGCACGGCTGGGGCTTCACTTTTCCCGGTGGAAAAGACAGCCGCCTCTCGGCCTTGCTGGGTCACTGGTTGCGGCTCGATTACCTTTTCGCCGGACGTGGCTGGCAACCCACGGATTGTCGAGTTGCGGACGATGACACTTCACAACACCGCGCCGTCCTTGCGCGATTTGCTCCGCTTCCGTAGGACTCGCTTGCCACCCGGAAAAAGTCCGCCAGATGCCCGAAATCAAGCCATCCAAAATCCGCGGTTCACTCCGCCTGCTCATCGCGTTCGTGATCGCGTTCGATGTTGCATTCATCGCACAAAGGGTCGGGGGCGCGTACGACAGCGAGTTTGGCGGGCATCCGGACGAAGCTGCGCATTACGTCACGGGCCTGTTCGTTCGCGATGCGATCAGCACTGGTTGGCACTACGCGGCTGGTGGATTCAAGGGATCGCCAGCCGTTATTGGCAAGGAGTTCGCCGACAACTTCTATGGACACTACCCGAAGGTCGCCCTCGGCGTATGGCCACCGGCGTTTTATCTGACACAGAGCGCATGGACGCTGCCTTTCGGCGCATCCCGCACCTCCACATTGCTGTTCATGGCGATGCTCGCCGCCTGCACCGGCACACTCCTGTATCGCGCAGTGCGCATTGAGTTTGGCGAATGGGCCGGCGCAACCGCGGGAATTCTGTGGCTCTGCACCCCGCTCGTACGTGAGCAGTACGGAATGATCATGGCCGAGACACTCAGCGCCCTCGCGATGTTTGCGGCCACCCTGGCATGGGGCCGCTTTCTCGATGAAGGGAAGGTGAAGGACGCCATCGTATTCGCGCTCCTGGCCGCCCTTGCGATTTTGACAAAGGGCACGGGTCTCGCACTCGTGCTGATGTGCATTCTTTCCATCTGCGTTACCCGGAAGTGGCGCATCGTGGGCACCCGCGGTCCATGGATCGCGGCGCTGATTGTCTCCCTCCTCGCCGGGCCGTGGACTTGGTACTTCCGGAATTACGGGAAAATGGTCGGCGGTTGGGCGGACAACAGCGGCGGCCTCTCGCTCGCATTCACCCGCGACGCCCTCCCGTTTTACGCTCGGGAGATCATCCTTTTGTGTGGCGCATCCATCGCAACATTCGCAGCCATCGGGGCAGTCGCGCGTCTGCGCGGTGAAAGCGCCGGGCGTTGGGCCTCGCAGATTTCTTTCGTCCTCGCAGCCCTGGTTTTCCAGGCATTGATCCCGGTCGGTCTCGAGAAGCGCCATATCATTCCGGTCGCGCCATCTCTTGTCATGCTGGCGATCGCCGGCGTGCATGCGGTCGCCCGCCTGCCCGCATTCCGTGCGGAAGAGACGGGGCAGGTGCGGCGCGAGCGGCTCTGGCTCGTGCTCCTTCTTTTGCTCGTCCTGCCGCTCTCATTGATGGGGTGGGAGAGAAAAGGCTGCGCGGGTTTTTCCCCGCTTGCGACGGAGGTGCTCACGAAAGCCGGGCCTGGGGCGCGCATCCTTGTCTCCTCGGATGCCAGCGGGGAGGGGATGTTCATCTCCGAGATCGCCATGCACGACGCCCGCCCAAACCTCATCATCGAGCGTGCGAGCAAATCACTCGTCGAGGAGAAAGGGCGCACATGGGACGGCCGCAACCTGCGCTGCCGGTTCAAAAATGACGATGACCTGCTCGCATATCTTGCCAGTGGCCGCTTCGCCTACATCCTCCTCGATGACGCAGTGCCCGAGCACAAGCGAGTGAGCTACCACGACCAGATCAAACGAGTGATAGACGATCACAGCGGCATCTTTCAGCCCGTCGAGGAAAGCGTGATCACGCGGGACAACGAACCCACCTACCGTCCCGCGCGCCTCTACCTCGTGGCAGCAGGGCGGCCACCGGTCCTCACCCCGCCGAAGGGCTTGTAGCATGGGAAAGATGCCTGCATATCCTGCCCGCCGCTGATGACCGCAAAATTCACGAAGCTCTCCATCCTGATGGCCGCCTACAACGAGGAGGAGAGCCTTCGTTCCTGCACCGCCGCTGTTCTTGCCGCTCCACTTCCCGCAGGTCTCGCCCGCGAGATCATCATGGTGAACGACGGGAGCAAGGACGCCACATGGGACGTGATGCAGGAACTTGCCTCCGCGCATCCGGAAACGATCCGCATCTTTTCCCAGCCAGCCAACATGGGCAAAGGTGCCGCCATCCGCCGGGCCATCGCCGAGATGAGCGGCGACCTCGCGATCTTCCAGGATGCCGATCTCGAATACGACCCTGGTGAATATCCGCGGATGCTCGGGCCGATCATTGACGGCAAGGCGGATGTCGTCTTCGGCAGCCGGTTCGCAGGCGCCGAGAGAAAGGTGCTCCTTTTCTGGCACACGCAGGTGAACAAATTCCTCACCTTTCTCAGCAACATGCTGAACGACACAAACTGGACCGACATGGAAACCTGCTACAAGGCATTCACCGCCACCGCGCTGAAATCCATGCCGCTTTTCAGCAACCGCTTTGGCATCGAGCCGGAGATCACCGCCAAGGTGGCGCGGAACCGATTCCGCATGTTCGAGGTGCCGATCAATTACAACGGACGCGGCTATGAGGAGGGGAAGAAGATCAGTTGGAAGGACGGCGTTGCGGCTCTGTGGTTTATTTTCAAATACCGCTTCTCCAGCAATTACAGCGATCCGGGCAAGGTCACGCTCGACGCCATCGAGCAGGCGCCGAAATTCAACCGCTGGATGTACGAAAGCGTGAAGCCGTGGATCGGGAAGCGCGTCGCCGAGCTGGGTTGTGGTCGCGGAAACCTGAGCAATTTTTTCCGTCGTCATGAACACGTCCTCCTCACCGATTACCGCGAAGATTACCTCGCCCCGCTCCGCGCCAAGTGGAGCGAAAAGAGAAACCTCCGCTTTGCCAAACTCGACATGACCGTGCGCGATGACTACCGCGCCCTGACTGACTTCGCCCCCGACACTGTTGTATTCCTCAATGTCCTCGAGCACCTCGAAGACGACCGCGGCGTTCTAAAATACCTCTTCGATCACATCCCGTCGGGCTGCCGCCTCGTCGTGCTCGTCCCATTTGGGATGAAGCTCTTCAGCCAGTTCGACAAGGAACTCGGCCACTTCCGCCGTTACGACAAGGGTGAACTCGACGGCAAAATGAGCGAAGCGGGCTTCGAGGTGGAGCAACAGTTCTACTTTAACAAAGCCGGCAGGATCGCGTGGTATATCGCCAACACCATCGGTGGCCAGAAGCGCCTCACGCCCCTGCAGCTCCGCATCTACAACTTCCTCACACCCCTCTTCCGTGTGTGGGACAAAATCGCCCCCGGCACCGGCCTCAGCACCGTCGCAGTCTGTCGAAAGCCGTGATCCTGTGTCGCGGCCGCCGGCTTGCGGGCAA
The DNA here is from genome assembly GCA_945861385.1 of Prosthecobacter debontii. Classification (GTDB taxonomy): domain Bacteria; phylum Verrucomicrobiota; class Verrucomicrobiia; order Chthoniobacterales; family Chthoniobacteraceae; genus SXWH01. Next base: position 13,329 of record CAMAUI010000074.1, on the reverse strand, counting down.
ATCCCGGTGTGTCTGCATCTACAGCTTCAGTTCCAATTGGTCCGCCTCCGTCAACGCCCATGCCTCGACGCCGCGCCGGCGCAAGTCGGCGGCAAACTCGGCGGCAAATCCGTGGAGTGTGAGCACCTGCTGCGGCTTCACGAAGTCCACGTAGCGCAGCAAATCGTCGTAGTCCGCGTGGTCGGAGATCGGAAATGCGGCATCGCATTTGTAGCGTCGTGTTGCACCCGGATCCACGGCCCAGCCTGTCACTATCGCCGTGCGGCAGCCCTGATGCCTGGCAGTGAGTTCGTCGCGGCTTGCCGATGGCGGCCAGATCAGTACATGCCCGGCAACTTGCGAGTGCTTGTAGCGCGCGTAGGTGTGCGGGAAGCCTGGCAGCAGTTCACGGTAAATTTCCGTCATGTCCCAGACCGACGGATGCAGCATCACGGCAAGCCCGGCGGCGCGCAACAGGCACAGCAGTTCCTGCGCTTTGCCGAGTGAGTAGGCCAGGAGGACAGGCGTGTTGCCGTCGTCCAGCAAAGTGCGGCACCACGCGATCAATTGCGCGCGCACTTCATCCACGGGCGGCATTCGGTAGCGCGGGAGGCCAAACGTCGTTTCCATCACGAGCGTATCCGCATGGCACCACTCCGTCCGCTCCGCGGCTGCGCTCGGGCGCAGCTTAAAATCGCCCGTGTAGAGCAGCGAGCCGGCATCGCTCTGAAAGTAAAACTGCGCGGAACCGAGCACATGGCCCGCGGGGAGCAGCGTCGCCAGCCCTCCGCCGAGCCGGTGCGGCGTGCCAAACTCCAGCGCCTCCTCCTCGCGTTTCCCGGCGATGCGCGCACGCATCAGCCGCGCAGTCGCGGGCGTCGCAAGCACTTTCGCGTGGCGCGCGGTGTGGTCGCTGTGCGCGTGCGAGACAAATGCAAACGCGCGCGCGCCCTGTGGATCGAGCCACAGCCCGTTGTCCGGCAGATGAAGTCCGCGCTCGTATGTCACCCGCAGCATCCACGCATCCCACGCATGCACGGGCGTGTGATGCAACGGCAAAGCCGCAACGGGGTTGCGGGCGGGCGTTCACCCACTTTGGAGTTTGGAAAAGTGAGGCGGATGTCGTGTAATGGGTTGGCGCGTGATGCGCTGATGATGTCGCAGAAATTGCTCCAAGCCGTCGCAAAGACCACGCGCCTTCGCGTGGTGAACCTGCTCAAGAAGTCGCAGGGTCTCACCGTGCCGGACATCGCAGCGGGGCTGGGAATGTCCTACATGGGTGCGCGGGATGTGTGCAACGATCTGCTCCGGCGCGGGATCATTGATGCGAGGAGGCAGCCGAAGGCACCCGGGACAACCGGCCGCCCGAGTCTCCTGCTGCGACTCACGGAGAAGGCGCATGAACTTTTCCCAGTGGCGAGCAATCCGCTCACGCTGGAGCTGCTGGAGGCTGCGAAGAAGCTGAATGGGGCGTCTGCGCCGGAGAAGCTGCTCATGCTCGTGTGGCAGCAGAAGGCCGCGTCGCTTTCCGCGGTGGTGAAGGGCACGGAGGTGCGCGAGCGTGTGGAGGCACTGGCGGTATTGCGTGACGAGGAGGGGCACATGGCAGTGGTGGAGCAGGGCGGGAGCCTGCGAATCGTGGAGAGGCATTGTCCGTTTCTTGACGTTCTGAGGGCGTATCCGTTGGTGGCGCGGCTGGAGGTGGATTTGATGCAGCGCGTTCTGGGTGTCCCCGTGCGCCGGGAGGAGTCGTGTGCAAGCGGATTGCTGAGGGTGGATTTCGTCATTGGGTGACGAGCGCGGCGCTCGCGAGCATGGTTCGAGTTCGGGGCCGATCGAAACTGAGATCGGGAAATAATTTCGCGACACTTGGCCGGCGGCGATTTATGAGCCGCTGTATGAATTGCAAAATTCCCTCCTGGATAACCACATTCAAGACCACCGCCCGGAGCGCGATGTGTGTCTCACTGCTGCTCCTGCAGCCGGACGTGTCCCATGCCGAGGCGGTCGTGAAGGAAAGGAAGGTGCTTGTCATCGGGATTGACGGTTGCCGCCCGGATGCGTTGCGGAAGGCCACGGCACCGGAGTTGGCGGGGCTCGCGGAAAAGGGGGCATTTTCCTACACCACGCAGAACCTGCCGCTGCGCCTCGTTGACGTCGAAACGAGCAGCGGGCCTGGCTGGGCGAGCATGTTGTGTGGTGCGTTCCCGGACAAGCATGGCTGGCTGGACGATGTCAGGCGCCGCCGTTTCAATGGAAACAATCCGCATTTTTTCGCCCGCCTGAAGGCCCACAATGAGAAGTTGAAGACCGCCTCGATCATTGTCTGGAGGCCCATCATGAACATGGTCACGGCTGCGGATGTAAATGAGTCCTTCGTGGACGACAAGGGAGTGGAGGACCGCGCTCTCGATGTGCTGGGGACGCTGAATCCCGACGCCATGTTCATCCATTTGGACGCCGTGGATCATGCCGGGCATCACTCGGGCTTCAGTGCGGAGAATCCCGAATATCTTGGGGCGATCGAGGCGGTGGATGGCCGGGTGGGACGCATCATTGCCGCGATCAGAAAACGCCCGACGTTCGTGAAGGAAGACTGGCTGTTCATCGTCAGCTCCGATCACGGCGGCTGGGGCAATGGCCACAACAGTCATCGCAATGTGGTGCCGGACATCCGCAGGGTTTTTCTGATCGTCAGCGGTGATACGGCCATGAGGGGGGAGATCGAAGGGCAGACGTACATCATTGATGTGGCTGCGACGGCATTGGTTCACATGGGGGTGAAACTGGATCCCGCGTGGAATCTCGACGGTATCCCGGCCGGTCTCAAAGGATTCCCAAGCCCCGCCGTATCGCGACCGAATGAGCCGGCGGCGACGGAGTTGATTCGAGTGAAGAAATGAGCGGACGACCGACCTGGGCGTTGCACTTTGCGGGGTTCACTTTTCCCCGGTGGCCGGTGCTGGCTTCGTCACGGCGGGATACTTCGGTTTGTGGTCAACGGTGAAGTAGCGCGCGGCGTGTTTGGAATTGGTATCTGGGAACTGAAAATTTCGCTCGTGGTTCATGGTATCAACGATCAACACCCGGCCGTCGGGGAGTTGCAGTTCGTTCCAAGCGTGTCCGCCCTGCTTTCCCGTTCTATGTGCCCAGCAACCCCGCACAAGGGCCACGTTCAGCCCGGCTTCGTCGGCCAGAAGTTTGAACATCAGCGAACGGTGACGGCAGACCCCGGCTCCATCCGTGATTTTAGCCACGTCGCCGATGAGCACCTCGTGATTGCGATGCTCTTTTTCGAGCGGAGCGCACTTTGCTTCGAGATGCTTGGTGCCGTCCTTGGGCGTGTAAACCCAGGCCACATGACGGGCGAGGCGGGTTGCCCGGTCGAGCGGATTGAGTTTTTCCAATTCGGGGCTGCGGGCGAAAGCGATTTGTTTCTGGAGCTCCGGATCCCGTTTCCGATCCACGGTCAGGATCTCCCGTCCCGAGCTGACGCGGTCATCCTTTTGCATCTTCATCCCTCGTCCGCCATCCACGAAGCCGTCGCCAATCTTCATGTTGCCGGCCACGTAGTGGTGCATCCGGTAGGCGATTACGGCCGGGCGGCCCTCGGCTCCGATTTGCGGCGTGCGGGTGGAGGCCGGCACCTTGATCGCCGCTTTCGAGGGCTCGGTGGCTGGGCTCGCGGCGGGCGCCGCCGGCTGGGCGGCTGGCAGCGGCTCGGACCAGCCGATCGCGGGAGCCGAGAGGGCGATGAGCAACGTCCGAAGGGAAATGCGTGCGGCTCGTGATAACACTGATTGGAATTTTCCAATCCTCGGCTCCAAGGTGGGAGGAAGATGATTTCCCGATTTTTTCATTCCGGGTTCAGAGTCGTCGGGTGATCCGTTTCAGCGGCCTCAAAAATATGTGCGGTTGCGGCGAAAGCGGGCCGGCAACGCAGCATTGGAAATTTTGTGTTGGCAGTCACCTTGGGAGACTTCCTATGAGGAGTGATGCGCGCTTGCAATTGGTAAGCGCCTTGCGCGTTTGAAAAAGCTCGCAGTCAGCATCAGCGATCGAGCTTCTTTGCGAGGACTGGATCGGGCGGGGCACCGCATTCCAGCGAGCGGGTGTAATGGCGGCGGGCCAGTTCGGATGCGGGAGGGATTCGCTCCATGTAGAGCACGGCGAGATTGTAGTGGGCGTCGGCGAACTCCGGATTGATTTCGATTGCGCGGCGGAGTTCCTCCTCGCCCGCGGAGTACCAGCCCTTTCGTCCGAGGACCACGCCGAGGTATTGGTGCGCCTGCGCGTTTCGCGGAGCATGGAGAATGGCTTGTGCGAGGTGGGCGTGCGCGGCGTCGAGTTTGTCCTGCTCGTATGCGGCGATGCCGAGGATCAGCCATGCGGCACCGCTCTTCGGATCGCCCCGGATGATTCGGAAGAGGTGTTGCTCCGCGTCCGAGAATCGTTTCAGGCGCTGTTGGACGAGGGCAAGGTTGATGAGAACCGGCACGTTGTCGGGCTCAAGTTCGAGGACGCTTTGAAATCCTGTCAACGCGCGCTCGATGTCGCCTTTTTGAAAAAACGTGAGCGCTTCGGCGTGCAGTTTCTGCGCATCAGCGTTGCGCGGTGCTGCGGGTGTTTTTGCGGGGATCGCCTTTTGAACTGTTGGCAAAGATTTTTTTTCGGCGGCGGATGCGACCACGATGAGCGCGCAGACCACGGCAAGCGCTGCTTCGCGGTGCCAGGGGTTTGTTGTCCGGAGCATGGTCAATTTTAGGTGCCAAGTTGCCGCGAGCGCTCGGTGGCGGCGCGAACCGCGGCGATGAAAGCGGTGCGAACGCCGCATTTCTCCAAGGCCTCGATGCCGGCGATGGTGGTGCCGCCGGGGCTGGCGACCTGGTCGCGGAGCACTGATGGATGCTGGCCCGTCTGCACGACAAGGGAGGCCGCACCCGCGACGGTTTGCGCGGCGAGCTGCATGGCAAGATCGCGCGGAAGCCCCATGAGCACCCCGCCGTCGGCGAGCGCCTCGATGACCGTGAAGATGTACGCGGGGCCGCTGCCGCTGAGGCCGGTGACTGCGTCGAGCAGCGGTTCCTTCACCTGCACGGCGAGGCCGACACTGCCGAGGATCTGCTGAGCAACAGCTGTGTCCTCCGGCGTTGCGCGTGTCCCGGGTGAATACGCGCTAGCGCCTTGCAGAACCAGTGCGGGCGTGTTGGGCATCACGCGGATGACGCGGAAATTTCCGGCGGCGGGCTCGATGGTCGCGAGCGGGAGGCCGGCGACGATGGAGAGCAGGAGTTTGGTGTTTGAGTCAGCCGTGGTCGTGTAGGCCCAGCGCATGTTCGATTCGACCTGCTGGCCCGATGCGGATTGGAGCGCGGCGATGGCGTCGCCTGGTTTCACAGCGAGGATCACGGTGTCGCTGGCCGCGGTGACATCGGCGTTCGTCGGGACGATTTTGATTTTGCAGGATTCCGCGAGGGCTTGCGCTGAGGGAGCGTGAACGTCGCTCGCAACGATGTCTGACGGCTCGCAAAAGCCGGATTTGAGGACGCCTTTGACGAGCGCCGCCGCCATTTTGCCGCAGCCGATAAAACCAAGTTTCATGACGCGGTGATGTAGCGGGTTCAACTCGGGAGGGGAAGGGGAGACGTGTTTGCTGCGTGGAATTCCGCATCCAGCTCCATGGATGCTGGCGAGGGGCGGTTACGTTGCCTGATCGTACGCGCTCCACGCTTTGTCCATGCGGGTTCGTTCGATTTTGATGGCGGGATTGGGCACAGGAAAATGGTTCCACGGCACTCGCCTGCGGATGTAATGGAATTGCCTTGGGGAGCGTCCGGCGCCCTGGTGTGCAAGTAGAAATTCGCAGAAAATCTTTTCGTGTCACAACGAGGTGAATTTTCTTGGCCACCCCCACTAATTGTGGTTCGATGTAGCCCTACGCCCAATATGGAGTGGTTATTCACAGTGTTCTACTCTGGAAAAGCCACCTTATTAGAGTAGTACCCGGAGTTTCTCACCAAGTTATTAACAGCCATGCCCACAACCACGAAATTCACGTCCCATCGTCACGTCCCAAGCGCACCAGTCACCGCTGCATCCGCGCGGCGTCTTAACAAGAAATCGAGCAAACAGGGCCGGGCCACCGGCAAGGGGCTCAGGTTCGAGCGCACGTTCTCGAATCCCGCGATTCGACCATTCGACGAACTCGAGTGGGAACTTCGCACGGCGGAAATCAACGACGATTCCGGCAAGGCAATCTTCAAGCAGGAGAATGTGGAGGTGCCGAAATCGTGGAGCGCGCTCGCGACGAAGATTGCGGTGTCGAAGTATTTTTACGGCGATGTTTCCAATGGGACAGACCCCTACAAGGGCGGGCGCGAACGTTCGGTGAAGCAGCTCATTTTCCGCGTGACGCGGACGATCGCGGATTTCGGGATCAAGGACGGGTATTTCGCGGACAAGGCGAGTGCGGATGTATTTTTCAATGAGCTGACGTGGCTTTGCGTGAATCAGTATGGCGCGTTCAATTCACCGGTGTGGTTCAACGTCGGCCTGTATCAGCAATATGGGGTGGGGGCCGGGAGAGGGGAGGGGAACTACTATTACAATCGCGAGAAGGGCGTGGCCGAGCGCGCGCCGACGCAGTATGAGTATCCGCAGGGCAGCGCGTGCTTCATTCAGAGCGTTGGCGACACGATGGAGAGCATCATGCGCCTCGCGGAGTCGGAGGCCATGCTCTTCAAGTATGGCAGCGGCACCGGCACCGATCTCTCGCCCGTGCGCTCGACACGCGAAAAGCTCAGCGGTGGCGGCAAACCGAGTGGCCCGCTGTCTTTCCTGAAAGTCTATGACCAGGTCGCAAATGTGGTGAAATCCGGCGGCAAGACACGCCGGGCGGCGAAGATGAACACCCTCAAGGACTGGCATCCGGACATCGAGGAGTTCATCGAGGCGAAGACCAAGGAGGAGAAAAAGGCGTGGGCGCTGATCGAGCAGGGCTACGACGCGTCATTCAACGGGGAGGCCTACGGCTCGGTGATGTATCAAAACGAGAATCTCAGCGTCCGCGTGAGTGATGACTTCATGGATGCAGCGATCGCGGGGCGCGAGTGGTGGACCAGGCGCGTGACCGACGGGAAGCCGTGCGAGCAGAAGGACGCGCGCACTTTGCTCCGCAAGATCGCAGAGGGGACCTACGTATGCGGAGACCCCGGCATGCAGTTCGACACCACCATCCACAAGTGGCACACCTGCAAGGGCACCGACCGGCAGAACAGCACCAATCCTTGCTCGGAGTACCTGTTCCTGGACAACACAGCGTGCAATCTCGCATCGCTGAACCTGATGAAATTCAAGAAGGCGGACGGCAGTTTCGACGTGGACCGCTTCAAGGCGGCCGTGCGCGTCTTCATCACGGCGCAGGAGATCATCGTGGATAACGCGAGCTACCCGATCAAGGAGATCGCCGAAAACTCGCACATCTTCCGCACGCTCGGCCTCGGTTTCGCAAACCTCGGCTCGCTCATCATGAGCTACGGCCTCGGCTACGACACCGACGAAGGCCGCGCGCTTGCCGGTGCGATCACCGCGATCATGACGGGCCATGCCTACGAGCAGAGCGCGCGCATCGCGCAGAGCATGGGAGCGTTCCCCGGGTACTTCGACTCCAGCGCGAGCGGCTTTGCGAAGCCGCTGGCCAAAGACAACGTCGAGCCAATGCTCGAAGTCATCCAGTTTCATCGCGATGCGGTGGAGGAAATCCAGGAGAGCGACCGTTTTGCTTTCCTCAAGGACGAAGCCCGCAACGTGTGGGACACCGCGCTTTCACTGGGCCGAAAGCACGGTTACCGCAACGCGCAGGTCACCGTCCTCGCGCCGACCGGCACGATCGGCTTCCTCATGGACTGCGATACGACGGGCATCGAGCCCGACATCGCACTCGTGAAATACAAGCTGCTCGCCGGGGGTGGCATGTTGAAAATCGTCAACCAGACTGTGAAGTCTGCGCTTCAGCAGTTCGGCTACAAGAGCGGGGAGATCGAGGGCATCATCGCCCACATTGATAAATACGACACGATCGAGGACGTGGAGAACGCTGAAACCGGGGAGGTCATCAAGTCCGGCCTCCGCGAGGAGCATCTGCTGGTGTTCGACTGCGCGTTCAAGCCCGCGCAGGGCAGGCGTTCGCTCCACTACCGCGGCCACATCCACATGATGGCGGCAGCGCAGCCATTCCTCAGCGGCGCGATCTCCAAAACGGTGAACCTCCCGGAGGAAGCCAGCGTGGATGACATCATGAACACCTACATCGAGGGCTGGCGGCTCGGGCTGAAGGCGATCGCGATTTATCGCGACGGCTCCAAGCGCAGCGCCCCGCTCAAGACGAAGAGGCACGCAAGCGACAGCCCCCTCGCCGATGTCGGCGCGGAACTCGCAGACGACGGTGCGCTCCGCCAGCGCATCGCCGAGATGGAGAAAGAGAACGCCGAACTCCGCAAGCAGGCCGACCAGCCCGTTCGCCGCCGGATGACCGACACCCGTGTCGCGCTCACCCACAAATTCGACATCGCCGGCCACGAAGGCTACATCACCGTCGGCATGTTTGAGGACGGGATGCCGGGCGAACTCTTCGTACAGATGCAAAAAGAGGGCAGCACCATCGGCGGCCTCATGGACACCGTCGGTGCGCTCACCAGCATGGCCCTGCAATACGGCGTCCCGCTCGAGAGCATGGTCCGCAAATTCGCCCACTCGCGCTTCGAGCCCAGCGGCTTCACCAAGAATCCCGACATCCGCACCGCCAGCAGCATCACCGACTACGTTTTCCGCTGGCTCGGCTGCCAGTTTATCAAAGGCTACAAGGAAGCGACCTCCCCGCACAAAGGCCAGAGCGAGCTTCCCATGCCCGAGCTCGAGCGCATTGACAAACAGGCCATCAACCGGCCCGTTCCCGAGCTTGAGCGCACCGGCGCCACGGAAGTCATTGACGTCGTCAGCCACACTGGCGGCAGCGAGGGAAAACCGCACATCAACTCGCCCGGCAGCACCCACGCTGAACGGCTGAACGACGCGCTTGGCAGCATGTTCATGGACACGCCCTGCTCGAACTGCGGCAGTACCAAAGTCATCCGCGCCGGAGCCTGCGGCTGCTGCACCGAATGCGGCACCTCGCAGGGCTGCTCCTAGGACGAATGCACACTTGCATGGCAGAAAAAGACAAAAAACAGATTCGCGACGACGGCACCGGGCCGGTGCTTGCTGACTGACCGTCAGCCCGACGAATCAGCCCAACCAAAGCGCGCCGCGTCATCCCCGGGAAACCGGTGAGGCGCGGCGCGTCATTGTGTCGCGAGTGAATCACTCTTTGCGCTTCGTCCCGAAATGCACTACGTCCTTCCCCGAACTCGGAACCAAAGCCATGCGTCTTCTCATCATTCTTCTCGCCACCACCACCCTCGCGTTTGCCCAAAACGCCGCACCTGCCCAGGGGGGGCAGCAGCAGCAACAACAACAGCAGCCCGCGCCGACGAACCGGCAAATCTGGCGGGCCAACATGCCAGCCGGCACATACGAACTCGCCGTTTCCTCGATCATCGCCGTCACGAGCCACGAATACGTCGTGGATGGAGCGGCGCGTGTGACCGAGGTGAACATTGACACGAACGGGCAGTTGCTTGCGCGGTTTTATTATATCGAATCCGCCGTGACATCCGGCCCCGGCGGCCTCGGCGCGGCGACACTCGGTAAAGTGCAGGGACTGCTCGCGGAGGGCGCTGAGCGGAGCGGCACCGACGCGTGGAAGAAGGTCGTGAAAAGCTACCCGACCACGACGCACGCGCGGACAGTCGAGTACCGCGTCGCAAACAAGGACGCTCTCAACCGGATTTTCAGCAGTGCCTCGAAGGCCTTTCGGAGCGGCAGGGGCGAAGAGATCACAATCTCGGATTAGGCTCCGCGCTTTGCCTGCCGGATCCTCGCCTGCCTTCTGCTCCAGGGCCGCAGCTTGCTAACCGCACCAGCGATCATGGAGTTCCCGGAGGCAGTCCCGGAGGTTCCCGCGATGGCGATGAAAAATCACCTCGCCCTCGCCTTCGGGAAGTTTGCCGCCGGTCAGCGACTCGACGAGCGCATCGAGGAGCTTCGGTGAAGTCTCCAACTCCAAAACGACGGGAAGCCGGCTTGTCCGGTGGACACTCACGAGGAACCCCGCGGCCTGGCTGGCTGCGGCACGGACGGGGAGCCACTGCCGGGTGGAGAGCTGCTCCGCGCCATCGAGAATGATGAAGCCCGGCGCCCTCACGTCGCGCAGCTTGTCAGCAAGGCGGTCCTTGTCCCGCATGCTGGATTCGGTCGCGAGGCGGAAAATGGCAGGCTGAAATCCGCGTGCTTCGATGTGTGGGACGATCTGGTCAAGGAGCGTTGTTTTCCCCGAGCCGTTGCCGCCCACGATGCTCGCGCACCACTGCTGGGCTGCCATCCTGTCCAGCAGGGTTTCCCAGTCCACGCCGGAGGGGAAACGGAACGTGATGCGTTCCAGATGACATGGGGCGAATGGGTTTTCCTCGGTGAGCACTATCCGGGAATCGGATTTTCGCACGGCGAAGGGAAGCAGAAGTTCAGTGGGCGTGATTTATTTCACGTCCACGTGCGCCGAAAGGTAGTGCCTGCGTGGAGCGGCCTTGGGGTGGAACACAGGCTTCCCAGCCTGTGCTGGCCAGCGGGCTTCCAGCCTGCGCTCCTTGCCAAAGCGGGCAGGATGCCCGCTGGCTCTCACAGCCAGGATGGCTGTGTTCCGCCCGCGCTGCCGGGCTTTCCGACGCCGGCTTGGACGCCCTTTGAATCACGCCAGTTCAGTCCAGGCGAAATTATTGCCTAGCACCGGCGCAGAAAACCGGTCAGACAATATACATATGCGAATCCTCATTGTTGAAGACGAACTGTTCCTCGCCCGCTTGATCGAGACAGCGCTCAAGCGTGCAGGATTTGACAGCGTGATCATGGTGGAGGGCGACAAGGCGCTCGAGCTTGGGCGTGCGGAGGTATTTGATGCGATCGTGCTCGATCTTTCCCTGCCGGGCATGGACGGAATCGAGGTGCTGCGCCATTTGCGTGATTCAAAAGTGTTCACGCCAGTGCTAGTGCTCACCGCGCGTGGCGAGGTCGCCGAGAGGATCAAGGGGCTTTACTCGGGTGCCGATGATTACCTCGCGAAGCCGTGCGACATGGACGAAGTCGTCGCGCGTGTCCATGCGCTCATCCGCCGCGCCGCCAGCCGCGCCGGCGTATTCACAGTTGGCGAACTGACGCTCGATCCGCTCACCCGTTCAGCCAGCCGTTCCGGGCAACGGCTCGACCTGACGTCGCGGGAATTCATGCTGCTCGAGACGCTGGCCCGCTCCGCGGGAACTCCGCTCACGAGGACCCAGATTCTGGAGCGTGTTTTCGGCTACCGGTTTCAGCCGCAGACGAACATTGTCGAGGTTCACATCAAGAACTTGCGCCGGAAAGTGGACATGAGATTTGAGACCCCGCTGATCCAGACAGTGATGAAAGTCGGATACGTGCTCCAGAACGTCCCCGCGTAGCGGACGGCATGAGGTTCACAACTCAGGTTGCGACATGGTGCGTCGCCCTTGCGAGCTTCTCACTGGTCGCCTACTCGTTCACCCTCTCGATCGCACACAACAGGCTTGAGGCGCGGCACGCCTATGCATCGCTTCGCATGGAAGTGGATCGCTTCTTCGGGGAACTTGAGCGCCAGAAAGGGAATGTTTCCTGGATCACCCCGCAGCGATTCGAGGAACTGGTCGGAACTGCCGGAAATCCGGCTTGTTTCCATGAGGTCATCGGGCCGGGCGGGGAACTGCTGTTGCGGTCGAAAAATCTCAATTCCCAATCGCTGGGGAGCCTGCCCGAGGGCGAAGGTTCGCTGACCTTGCATGGGAAGACACTCTGGACCTTCTCGCGGAGATCCGGCGGGCTGACGATGCGAATCGCCAGGGATGCAAGCGACGAACGCGAGGAAAACGCCCAGCTTACGCGCATCATGCTGATCTCCCTTCCGCTGGTGCTCGCGGGCGTTGGGCTCGCAGCTTGGTTCGTGGCGAGGCAGGCGCTCAAGCCGGTGCGCCAGATGGCGGAGGCCGTGGAAGGCATCACCCCGGCACGGTTGAGCAGGCGGCTGCCGGGGACGGATCGTCTGGATGAGATCGGACGGCTTTCACGGGCCTTCAACGGCACGCTTGAGCGCCTGATGTCGAACTTCCAACAGGCGACGCGATTCAGCGCAGATGCCTCGCACGAACTCAAGACGCCCATCGCCGTCATCCGCGCCGGCCTGGGTGAATTGATGCATTCGCCGCATCTTGCGCCAAAGGACCAGGAGGCCGTGGCGGAGCTGCTCGAGCAGGCCGGGCGGGTCACTGCGATCACGGAAAATCTTCTCATCCTCGCGCGGGCGGATGCCGGGCGGCTGTCGGTCGCAACGAAGCCAGTGGATGTCTTTGCGCTGGTCACCGACCTCGCCGCGGACTTCGAGGCGATCGCCTCACCCGACTCGGTAAAGATGGAACTCCACACCGAGGGGGCCGGGCTGGTGCGTGCTGATCCGGAGATGCTCCGGCAGGTGCTCGGCAACCTCATTGACAACGCGATGAAATTCAATGTCGCCAACGGAAAGGTGCGGATCGAAGCGAAACCGTCGGGCGGAGAAGTCTCCATCCGTGTCGGCAACACGGGCATCGAGATTCCAGCGGAGCATCACGCGCGGATTTTTGAACGCTTCTACCGGATCGAGCACACCTCCATGCCCCGCGGAACCGGTCTCGGCCTGTGCATCGGGCGTGAGCTTGCGAGGGCGATGGGTGGGGAACTCGTCCTGCTTGCATCCCGGGCGGGATGGACGGAATTCGAGCTGACGCTTCCCAGCGCCCCGCCGTCCATTGCGGGAGGGGGTCCGCGTTGAGCGGTCGCTTGCGAGTGGCACGGCCTCCGGGTTTCGTGGAGCTGCGAATGCCCCGCCTTCTCGTCGTCGGAGGCGATTTATTGATGAATCGGCGGGATGGACTGCAGCGATGGCTGGCTGAGTGCGCCGGAGGCGCTTTGGAAATTAGCCGGTGGCGTAAGCCACCGGATCTTCGTCCACACGAATCGCGCCCCGGCAGGGGCGCTGGATCCGCCGCCCTTCCAGGGCGGGTTTCGCTTCCATGGCTGTTCCGGTGGCTTACGCCACCGGCTAATTTCCGTCGTGCCTCCGGCACAAAATCAACCACGCGGTTCGTAGTCCATCCCGGCGTTTCATCAGTATGGCGGCTCTGTTCGGCAGCTCGTCTTTGTTACTCTCCCGTTTCT
>CAMAUI010000073.1 GCA_945861385.1 Prosthecobacter debontii | reverse complement strand
ACGAAAAGGCACAGAAGGCCCAAAATGAGGGGGAAAGGGGCTGGATGGCTCCGGCTATTCGCTGACCCAGCGGGTGAATTCGCCGTTTTCGGCAATCCAATCCTTTCTGTGCCCCTTGTGCATTTTTGCGGCTCCCCATCGCCGGTTTTAGGTTTAAGCATCTGGAACAGATTTACCGGGCTCGGTGGAAATAGAGGGGGAGGTGCAGGACGTTGGGTGCGGATCTGCTGTGCGCGTGCGCGAAACGTCCGGATTCGAGCGTTGTAAAGTGCGGGGCTTGAAGTATTAAATTTTCACGATGATCCAGAATGTCCTCGTTCTCGGCGCGGGAAGCGCCGGTCTGCTCGCCGCCATCACTCTGAGGAAAATGCTGCCGACTCTCACGGTCAGCGTGGTGCGGAGCAGCGACATCGGAGTCATCGGGGTGGGGGAAGGCACGACGCCAGCCATGCCGAAGCACCTTTTCAGTTTTCTCGCGCTCGATCCGGCGCGCTTCTATGCCGAGGCTGAGCCCACATGGAAGCTGGGCATCCGTTTCCTGTGGGGGCCGCGCGATTACTTCGACTACACGTTTGACCGCCAGCTCGACGGGCAGTGGAGCAATCTTCCGCGAACCAATGGTTTTTATGCGGACGAAGATTTCCGAGGGGCCAGTCCGGCCAGTGCCTTGATGGAGTCGCGCAGGGCTTTTCGCCGCGATCCGCGCATGGGCGGGGGGCTGGACATGAATGTGCCATTTGGTTTCCACATCGAGAACCTCAAGCTCGTCAGCACGCTGGAAAAGATTGCAGCGGAGTTTGGGGTCACATTTTTGGAGGGAAGGGTGAGTGGCACTGAACGGGGGCCGGATGGGATCGCCGCGTTGCAACTCGAGGACGGCCGGCGGCTGGCGGCGGATTTGTTTGTGGATTGCAGCGGCTTCCGCAGCGAACTGCTGGGGCGCGCGCTGGAGGAGCCGTTCGTGAGCTACGACCGGGCGCTGTTTTGCGACCGCGCGGTGATCGGCGGGTGGGAGCGGACCACGGAGCCAATCCTGCCCTACACCATCGCGGAGACGATGGAGGCTGGCTGGGCGTGGCAGATCGAGCACGAAAACCATATTAACAGAGGCTACGTGTACAGTTCGCAGGCAATCTCCGACGAGGCGGCGTGCGAGGAATTTCTGCGCAAGAATCCCAGGGCGCCGAAGAGCCCGCGTGTGGTGAGATTCCGGACCGGCCGCTACCGTCGCATGTGGGTGGATAATGTGGTGGCAATCGGCAATTCCGCGGGCTTCGTCGAGCCGTTGGAAGCGACGGCCTTGATGGCGGTCACGCAGCAATGCGAGGATCTGGTGACCTTGCTCGCAGAAACCGGCCTGCGCCCGACGCCCAGCCTGCGACGCTTTTACAACGTGCTTGCGTGCGAGTCGTTTGACAGCACGCGGGATTTTCTCGCCTTGCACTACAAGCTGAACACCAGGCTGGATAACACATTCTGGCGCCATTGCCGGGAGGACACGGACATGGGTGCGCTTGGCCCGTTGCTCGAGTTTTACCGGGAGAACGGCCCGACGACCCTGGCGAGTCACAGACTTCCGTCGGAACTCAGCCCATTCAGCCTCGAGGGTTACATGGTGATGCTGGTCGGTAATCGGGCTCCGCATGAGGTGCATTATGAGGTGACGCCAGCCGAGCGCCTGGCGTGGGAGAAGGTGCGGGCCTCTCTCCGGCAGCAGGCTGATCAGGGAGTGACGGTCGAGGAGGCGCTCGGAACCATCCGTTCGACGCAATGGCAGTGGAAAAATTGAGGCGCGGGCTTTGCAATTGGCCGCACGGCGGGATTTGCGCGGCTCCGCGCATCAGGCCCAGCGGCACTCCAGGGGATTTTGACACGCCAGCCTGGGTTGTGTGCTGGATTCATTCATTGAAGCGGTCGCGGTGGTTGGGTAAGGCATTTTCGCGATGATCCAGAATGTCCTCATCCTTGGTGCGGGAAGCGCAGGCCTGCTCGTCGCCATCACACTCAAGAAAAAGCTTCCTCACTTTTCCGTGCAGGTGGTGCGTAGCAGTGAGATCGGGGTGATCGGCGTGGGCGAAGGGACGACCCCAGCGATGCCGAGGCATCTTTTTGGAGTTCTGAACCTCAGTCCCTCGCGCTTTTTCGCCCAGGCGGAACCCACTTGGAAACTTGGCATCCGTTTCCTCTGGGGGCCACGCCGCCACTTCGACTATCCGTTCGATCGTCAGCTCGACGGGCAGTGGAAAAATCTTTCGCGGCCGGTTGGATTTTATGCGGACGAGGATTTTTGCGGGCTCTGCCTGACTGGCGCCTTGATGGAGGAAGGCAGGGTCTTCTGCCGCAACCCGCAGGCGGGCGGTGGCCCTGACATGAACGTGGGCTTCGGTTTTCACATCGAGAATCTCAAGCTCGTGGCCACGCTGGAGGCGATCGCGCAGGAACTCGGGGTGGCATTCGTGGAGGGCAAAGTGAGCGGCGCCGAGCGCGGGCCGGCGGGGATCGCCGCGCTGTTGCTGGAGGACGGGCGCCGGCTGGCGGCGGATCTGTTCGTGGATTGCAGCGGATTTCGCAGCGAGTTGCTCGGGGGGAAATTGGAGGAGCCCTTTGTGGGTTACGACCGGGCATTGTTTTGCGACCGCGCGGTGATCGGCGGGTGGGAGCGGACGACCGAGCCGATCCTGCCGTACACCATCGCGGAGACGATGGAGGCGGGCTGGGCATGGCAGATCGAACACGAGCACCACATCAATCGCGGCTACGTTTACAGCTCCGGGGCGATCAGCGACGAGGCGGCGTGCGAGGAATTTCTGCGCAAGAATCCCAAAGCGCCGAAGAGTCCGCGCGTGGTGAAGTTCCGCTCGGGTCGCTACCGGCGGATGTGGGTTGATAATGTCGTCGCCATTGGAAATTCGGCCGGCTTTGTCGAGCCACTGGAGGCCACGGCGCTGACGATGGTGACGCAACAGTGCGAAGGCCTGTTTACTTTTCTGATGCAGGCTGGGCAAAAACCGACCGCCACCTTGCGTGAACTCTACAACAATCTGGCCTGTGGCGCCTTTGACACCACCCGGGACTTCCTTTCGATCCACTACAAGCTGAACACGAGGCTGGATAATCCATTCTGGCGCCATTGCCGAGAGGACACCGACACGGGGGCGCTTGGTCCGTTGCTCGAATTTTACCGGGAAAACGGCCCCTGTGCCGCGGCGCGCCACTATGTGCCATTGCAATCGAATCCCTTCGGCTTCGACGGTTATCTTGTGATGCTCGTTGGCAACAAGGCTCCTTATGAGGCGCATTACCAGGCAACCGCCGCCGAGCGAGCGGTGTGGAACCAGATCCTGGGCTCGATGCGCGCCAAGGCGGAACAAGGGATGACCGTGGCGGAAGCCCTTGCCGTGATGCGCTCGCCGCAGTGGCGGCCGCAAAATTGAGCGGACGGATTCGCCATCCCTGTTCCAGACATGTCGCCTGACTCCAAATTCCTGCCCCTGAAAAACATCGTCATCGCCGGAGGCGGCTCGGCGGGATGGATGGCCGCAATCGCCCTGGCAGCGCGCTTTCCGGAGAAGCACATCACCGTCATAGACTCGAAGACCGTCGGCCCCATCGGCGTCGGAGAGAGCGTGACAGGCGTGGTGTTCGAATTCGTGTCGGATCCGCTGCACAGCCTCAGTTTCGGCGATTTTTTCCGGCGGTGCGAGCCGACCTTCAAGCTCGGCATCTGGTACAAGGACTGGCAGGGCATCGGCACCGAATATCTCTCGCCCATTGACAGTCCGTTTCAATTTTTTCCGCACCACTACCCGCTCGATAGCGAGGATTTCTATGCAGCGGCGGCGGCGGAAGGAAAGCGGCTGGGTGACGTGCAACTCTACAGCAAGCTCATGCGTGCAGGGTTGACAGATTTCCTCCGCAACCCCGACGGCAGTGTGAACCGGGACTTTGGCGGCGCCTCCTGCCACTTCGACGCGCTGTCGTTTGCCGCATGGCTGGCGGAGGTGGCCGCCACGCGGACGAACATCACGCATGTGGACGACATCGTCGAGGGCTTCGCGCAGGATGCGGAAAGCGGGCACATCACCGCCATCCGCACACGCAGCGGGCGAGATGTGAGCGGGGAATTTTTCATAGACTGCACGGGCTTCCACCGCCTGCTGCTGGCGAAGGCGTATCAGCCGAAGTGGAAAAGCTACGCCGACTGCATCCGCGTGGACAGCGCGATCCCGCAACAAACGGCCCACGTCGAGGGCCAGCCGATGCCCAACTACACGCTCGCCACGGCCATGCCACACGGCTGGCAGTGGCAGATCCCCACGCAATCGCGGCTGGGCAAAGGCTACATCTATTCCTCGCGCTACATCAGCGACGAGCAGGCCGTGGCCGAGTTCCGGGCGACGGGCGTGGATGTGGGCGACACGCCGGCCATCCTGCGTTTCTCCCCCGGGCGGCTCGAGCAGCAATGGGTGGGCAACGTCTGCGCCATCGGCCTCGCGGGCGTTTTCTCCGAGCCGCTCGAGGCCACGACGATCCACGGGATGAGCGTGCAGATCAAACTGCTCACCGAGCTCCTGCTCCCCCATGCGACGGCCGGGGCCATGCCCGCGCTCGCGGCGACCTACAACCGTCTGACGGCCGCGGCGTACGACGACTACGTGGATTTCATCAACTTCCACTACCACACCGGGCGAAGCGACACGGAATTCTGGCGCGACTACCAGCAGCCCGACGCTCTGACGCCGGCCAACCAGGAGCGGTTGGAAAAATGGAGGCACACCTTTCCATCGCGCGAGGACTTCGCCCCCACGCACACTCATGTCACCACGCTAACCAGTAATATCATCATCTGGGCACCCATGCTTTGCGCCCTCGGCCTGCTCCGGCCGGAAGCCGCCCGGCGCAGCCTCGCAATCAGCCGCAGCGGCTCGCTACTCCACGCGAACGTCAACCGTTACATCCAGACCAGCAACCACATCATCGCCAACGCCCTCACGCAGGCCGAGACCATCGCCTATTTCCGCGCCCGCCATTAATGACCCCGCCTGCTTCGCCGCGAGGAGTACGATAGCTCGAATGATCCGGCATGACAAAGCGGCCAAATTGCGCCATGAGCATGCCCCCGTGCGCCGGAGCCTTTCATCGCATCTGCCAAACAATGCCGCCTGACTCCAATTTTCTCCCCATCAAAAACATCGTCATCGTCGGCGGCGGCTCGGCGGGATGGATGACGGCCATCGCCCTCTCCGCGCGGTTTCCGGAGAAGCACTTCACCGTTTTGGATTCCAAGGCGGTCGGGCCCATCGGAGTCGGTGAGAGCGCGACAGGCGTGGTGTTTGAATTCGTCACCGACCCGCTGCACGGCCTCGGCTGGGGCGAATTTTTCCGGCGGTGCGACCCGACCTTCAAGCTCGGCATCTGGTACAAGGGCTGGCAGGGGATCGGCACCGAATACGTCGGGCCCATTGACAACCCGTGGCAGTATTTCCAGTACCGTTACCCGCTCGCCATCGAGGAGTTTTACGCGGTGGCTGCGGCGCAGGGGATCCGGCTCGGCGAAGGGCAGCTCTACAGCCATCTCATGCGCTCGGGGCGGACGGATTTTTTCCGCAACCCCGATGGCAGCGTGAACCAGCAATTTGGTTTCGCCTCCTGCCACTTCGATGCGCTGGCCTTTGCCGCATGGCTGGCCGAGGTCGCCGTCAAACGTCCAAACGTCACGCACGTGGATGACCTCGTGGAGGGCTTCGCGCAGGATGCGGAAAGCGGGCACGTCACCGCCATCCGCACTCGCAGCGGGCGCGAGGTCGCGGGGGAATTCTTTTTGGACTGCACCGGCTTTCACCGCCTGTTGCTGGCGAAGGCGTATCAGCCAAAGTGGAAAAGCTACGCCGATCACATCCGCGTGGACCGCGCCATCCCGCACCAAACGCACCATCCCGAGGGCGAGCCGATGCCGAATTACACCGTGGTCACCGCCATGCCGCACGGCTGGCAGTGGCAGATCCCCACGCAGTCCCGGCTGGGCAAAGGCTACATCTATTCCTCGCGTTACATCAGCGACGAGCAAGCCGTGGCCGAGTTTCGCGCGACGGGCGTGGATGTCGGCGATTCACCCAACATCCTGCGCTTCTCCCCGGGCCGCCTCGATCAGCAGTGGGCGGGAAATGTGTGCGCCATCGGGCTGGCCGGCGTCTTCTCCGAGCCGCTCGAGGCCACCACCATCCATGGCATGGGCGTGCAGATCAAACTCCTCACGGAACTCCTGCTGATCTACGCCAGCGTCGCGGCCATGCCCACGCTCGCGGCGACCTACAACCGGCTGACGGCGGCGGCGTATGACGACTACGTGGATTTCATCAATTTCCACTACCACACCGGGCGCGCCGACACCGAATTCTGGCGCGACTACCAGCAGCCCGATGCCCTGACGGCGGCCAACCAGGCGCGGCTGGAAAAATGGCGGTATGCATTTCCATCGCGCGAGGACTTCGCCCCCAGCCAGACCGAGGTCACCACCCGCTCACCACCAACCTCGTCATCTGGGCACCGATGCTCTGCGCCTTCGGCCTCCTCCGCCCAGAGGCAGCACAGTGTGTTCTCCGGCTTGGGCGGCACCAGAAGGAACTCAAGGCAAACGTGGATCGCTACCTCAAGATCCGCAATCACCTCATCGTGAACGGCCTCACCCAGGCGGAAACCATCGCGCATTTCCGCGCCCAGCCGTAGGCGGCATCTGGCAGGAGAAGACTGCCGAATGCGCCGGGGAGACTCATCGGATCAAGGTGCAGAGCCCGGCTCCATATCTTCGGGATTTTTCCATCATCGCCGTTTCCCAGCGTATCCCGACCCGGTGGAATCCGCCGGGTTGGGCTTATGGCTGGAATGGGGGAAAGGCGTTTTGCACCAATTGCACGAACTGGGCCTGGAACCAGCGACCGGAGACCGGTGCATTTGGCAGGGCGCCGGTGAGGCTGTTCCCATTCAGTGAATTTCCATGGTAGGTGGGATCACACATCCGGTCGAATCCTTTGCCAGCGGGATTTTCCGGGCCGGTGGGGATCAGTGAGCTGGAGCCGTCCGATTCGCCGGGTGGTTTCACCCAGACAAAGGCGTGGTAGTTGGGGGCGGGATTCGCGACCGGTCTGGCGCCAATCCCGGCGCCGCTCTGGTTGCCCCAGTTTCCCTTGTGGGTGCGTTTGTCGAGGGTCGTCGCGCGCACGAACTCGCGCAGATTCGTGGAGGTGCCCGGCCCGGTCGGCCGGTTTGGCCCGCCCCAGCCATTGCGCGATGTGTCGAGCAGCAGGCCGACCGTGGCTGGATAGGCGCTGCTTCCGGTCGTCAAGGCATCGCGCAGCGCGGTGGCGTAGCTCTGCTCGTCAATGTAATCATTCCAGTCGTACCAGCCTTGCACGGAGCGAACCGGCTGCCCTCCGATGTTCTGGCTGGCGGTCAGGTAGGGCTCGGCGAAGACGTTGTAGTTGGCCGTGTTGCTGATGAAGCCGTCCACCTTGCTGTGCCCGCCGGGGATTCCAGAACCCGTCTGCTTGAGCAGTTCGACAAACGGTTTGAAATTATTTGGCCAGCCCAGCCAGCCGGCGTGTGCCACGTCAATGTACGCATAGGTGTTGCTGATGGAGCGCAGCGTGCCCACGGCATACTGGACGCCCTGGACATACGCGCCTGTGGCCTTGGCTTCCGCGACTTTTGGGAAATTCAAATTCGTGACCAGATTTGGCAGCGAGTCCGGTTCGATCACCATGATGATCCTCAGCTTGCCGTACTTTGGCTGGCTGATCGTTTTGAAAATCGGGTCAATGTACTCGGTCTTGTAGCGGGCAAGTCCGTTTTGCGCGATCAGCAGTTCGCCGTTGGAGGCCAGTGCTGCTCCATCCCGGTTGGGCAGGTTGTAGATGACGATGCCAATGGCGTTCGCGCCCTGTGCCAGCGCCTGGTCCAGATGACCGGCGAGGCTGCGCGGATACCCGTTCGTCCCGTTGACGGCCGCAATGCAGTCGAGCCAGAGGAAGGTCGGGTGGTTCGCCACCTGCCTCATCTGCTGGCCCAGCGCGCCCCCCTGAAGATCGGCGGCAGCCTTGACCGAGGCCACGTAATCCACGTTGCGGTAGAAAGTCGCGCCGACGAATGGGTTCTCCAAGTGTCCACCCGTTTGCTGCGCGCCGCCCGCATCCGACCATGCACGGAATGGATGGAGCAATGCGAGCGCTGCGGCCAAGGTTGCCATTCGCATGAGGAAGTTTCGAGGTGGTGTTTTCATCGGCGGTTCAATTTTTTAAGATTGCGTGACGAGGAGGCGGAGGACCTGGCGTGGCGAGTCGTTGATGGCGGTGACGGCACGGAAGGTGGCCTGGTCGGTGCTGGCGTCGTCGGTGCGGATGGCGTGATCCGGCCCGGAATTCCATGTCTGAAAATCGGTGGAGACTTGCACGGTGTAGGTGATGTCGGTGTGCGTGCGTGGTTTGGGGAAGGTGAAAGTGAAATACGTCTTGCCGCTGATTTCTTCGGTTGCACCCACGGGAAGTCCCGCATGCGAGGCGGTTTTCGGTTCGAGTCCGAGCGCGTATTCCAGGAGGTTCTCGATCCCGTCGAGGTCGGGGTCGGCGGCGGGGCCGGAGACCGTGGCGTCGGCGATTTCAGCAGGCGTGAATTTTTCCGCCTGCCATTGCTGCCACTGGCTCTGCGTGCTGATCCCCGCAAGCGTGCCTGATCCCGTGGAAATGGAAATGGTCGCGCCGTCCGGGCTGCTGAGCTGCACCGAGAATGTCTTCGTCCCCGTGGGCGCTGCATTCGGGAGGAGCGAGATCGTGATCGTCTTGCTCGTCTCGCCGGGCGCGAAATTCAGCGTGCCGCTCGCCGCCGTGAAATCCGTCCCCGCCACCGCCGTGCCGTTCACCGTCGTCCACGCCACGCTCACGGCCTGCGCGGATGCGGCAGAAAGCGTCACGGTGAAAGTCGCGGTCTGCGCGGCGCCGCCGGGGCCGAGCAGCGGCGCCATGCTCGCCTGGATGTAGTCGAGCTTCGTCTGGTTCACGGTCGTCCAGTCATCGGCCAGGATGCCGCCGGTGTCGCCGCTGTTCGGATTGAAGCACCAGTAAGTCCAACTGATCCCCTTCTTCCCCGCCGGGAGATCATTGGTGCCGTTGAGATCGAAGTCGCCGTCCACGTAATCCGTGATCTTGTCCATCCACTGCTGATCCGAAGTGGTCGCGAGCTTGCTGCCAAATTCGCCGAGCAGCAGCGGCGCGGTGTTGTCTTTGAAAATGTAGCCAAAGTGTGTGTCCCAGACGCCAGCGAGATTTTGCGGGTAATTCCCCGCGTTGAACCACGTCTGCGCGAAGACGCTCGCGGGGTAGTCGTGCATCGAATAGACGAGCTTGCCCGGCACATTCAGCACGACGGGAAAGGCGGCGACGCCCATGAGATTGCCACCCCACCAATACGAGTCGTTCCCGACTTTCTCCACGCCCTCGACGATGATGAGCCAGTTCGGATTCGCCGCGAGGATGGCGTTGCCGCAGCGCTCCGCGGCCTTGTTCCAATCGGTCAGCGGCGCGCTGTTGCCCCACGTCGCGGAGCGCTTCGGCTCGTTGAAAAGATCCGCGCCGATGACCGTCGCATTGCCCGCGTAGCGGGTCGCCAGCATCACCCAGTCATCCACCCAGCGCTGCTCGGTGTAGTACGCGTCGCCGGGGATGAACCACACATTTTCGTTCATGTAGCCGTCCGCGTTTGCGGAATGGCGGTCGAGGATGACGCGGAGCCCGATCTGCCCGCAATACGCGATGATCTTGTCGAGACACTCGATCGGCGTGAGGCCCTCAAGGTCGGGGTTCTGCGCGAAGTTGATGCTGTTCGCCGCCGCGCCGGCTCGCAGCATCGCATTGGAAAACGGGATGCGGAGCGTGTTAAAACCAAGCCCCTTGATCTGATCGAGCGCCGACTTGTAGCCGCGCGTCCACAGCCCGTGCAGCACGCGGTTGCCAGTCTCGAAGCCAAACCAATTGATGCCCGTGATGCGCACGGGATTTCCGGCAGCGTCCACGATTTGATTCCCATTCGTCGAGAGGAAGCCCGGGACACCGGTCGCGGGTGTGCGATTCACGGTCACGTTGCTGATCGAGATCGCAGGCGGCACGGTCACCGCGATCGAAAACTGTTTGGTCGCCGTTTTCGCCGGCGTCGAGCTGTCGCTCACCTGCACCGTGAAATTCGCCGTGCCCGCCGCCGTCGCCGTCCCGCTCAGCACGCCCGTGCCGCCCAGTGTGATCCCGGCTGGCAGCGCGCCTGCGCTCACCGACCACGTATAGGGCGCAGTGCCGCCGCCCGCCGCAAGCGTCTGCGAATACACGCTGCCGACATTCACACCCGGCAGAGCGCCTGTGGTGACGGATGGATTCGTCCCGCCGCCGCCCGTGGGCACGCCGTTGAAGACATAATTCGACGGCGGCTGCAAAGCGCTTGCCGGGTCGGCGGTGAAGCCCACGGCGACATTCGCGCCCGCGGCGATCGCCGCGTTATAGCCGGCGTTCGCCACCACATAATGCTGGCCGGTGTGGCTGGTGATCGTGCCATTCCACAAATTCGTGATCGTGCCGGGAAAATCGAATTCCAGCGTCCACCCACTCACCGCGCCTGCGCCGCTGTTTGTCACGGTGATCTCGCCGTTGAAGCCCGTGCCCCAACTGTTCGTCACCGCAAACGAAACCGCGGCACGGGCGGCTGGCACGGCGAGTGAAAACACTGTGAGCAGGATGGCGAGGAAGGAGCGGGTGAGGTTCATGGTTGAATGTTGGAAAAAGTCCGGGTGTGCGGGTGCGGATGGTTTCGGGGGCGGGTTACTCGGGTGGAAAAAGCATGTCGCATTCGGCATTTGCAAGAGCAACCTCCACCTGCGCCCAGAAGCGATGGTAGCGGTACTCGGGCGAGAGGAACTCGCCTTTCCGCCCGCCACGGTCCCATTGGTTCCAAGCCTGTTCGAGCGCGGGGAAAGCCGGATCTTTTCTGTATTGCGGACGAAGGCTCAGGAACGTGGCCCCGCTTTTCACTTCTGCACCCGTCGGGAGTTTTCCCATCCACCCCGCTGGGATCCACACCTTCTCCTCGAAGAAGCGCCGGTAATCAGCGCGGCGCTCGGGCAATGAGATGCCGCGTTCGTCGTGCCCGAGTGTCCACATGCGATCCAGCAAAGTCGCCGCCGTCGCCTTCGCCAGCGCGTGTGGTTTGCCGGCCCAGCGCTTTTCGCCGGCGCTGTAGTAGAGCAACGAACGCGCGATGCTCGCGGCGACGCCGATGTCCTGTGAGTGCGCGCGGACGGTGACACGCAGGGTTGCATTCGAGCCGGGTGCCGCCGGGTTCCACGTGTCGGGCTGGCCGCTCCATTCCAGCGTGGAGGGCACCGCGAAAGAGCCGTCCTTTGGAAGCTGCACCGTCGTGAGCACCCATGCGATCCAGCGATCGAGCAGATGTTTCGCCGCGGGGTTGCCGCTCGTGTGGTAAAGCTCCGCGACACGTTGCATGGACCACGCCTGCATCCCGAACCACGAGTTGCTGCCCGGATCGCGGTACACCGGATGCGGCTCGTACGCCATGCCGTGAAAGGTCGGGACGCTGGCCGGCGGCGTCTCGTAGCGGCCATTCCACGAGTTGGTGGCGCCGCCTGCGATCGCGCCCCCGGCGCTTTGCAGCCAGCGGTAAAATTCGAGTTGGCGGTCGAGGCTGGCCTTCCAGTCGCCACGCGCACCCGGCGATTTCGGAGTGAGTGCGGAACCCTCGCTCAGCGCGAATGCGGCGAGCGGATTCTGGTAGCCGGAATGCACGTGGCTGCATCCGATGCGGAACCCCCATCCGCCCTGCGTCGCAATCGAGCCGCCCCACGCGTAATACCAGCCGAACAAGTAATGCGCGGCGGTGCGCCCGGCACCCGGCTGCGCGGGGGAGCCGATCTTGCGAAAATGTTTGTCAAACATCGAATAGCGGAGGCTGTCGCCCATGCGGCCGGCTTTCGCGGCGAGCAGTTCGACGGCGGGCGAACCGCCTTTTTCATCGGCCCACTTCTTCGCCCAATAGACCGCCTGCACCGCGCGGGCGTCGGCGTCCGGCGCGTTGGTGTAGCGCCATTGCTGCGCGTAGCTGGAGTCCTTGATGAAGAGATCGAGGAAACCGTTCGGGCTGCCCGCGGCGAAGTTTTCCCACGATGGATGCGGCACCGTTTCCCACACGGATTCCTCGGGCCCGCGCTGAAAGGTGTTGATGAAACCGGCGCGCGTGTTCGCTTCGCCGCGCCGCCCGTAGCCGTACCAGTTGTCCACATCGAGCAGCCAGTGCATGCCGTAGAGTTCCGGCGTGCCATAGGTGTCGCGGAGTTCGGCGAAAAGCGGATCCGCGCCGGAGCCGCCGGGTTTGATCGGTGTGGGATATTTTTCGGGCTGCTCCCACTCGGCGGCGAAGGACGAAGGCCCGCCTGCGTTGTAACCGGTCGCCGGCTGATCCTCGCGTGTCGGGATCATCACCCGCTCCATCGTCTCCCACGCGCCGGCCAGGCGGCTCCAGTCGCCGCTCAGGCGTCCCTGCATCGCTTCCAGCAGGAGCCAGTACGAGAAAGTCTCCGAGGTCGTGAGATGCCCGTAATCCGGCGCTTCGCAGATCAATGTCTCGCGCGAATGGTAGGGGATGCCGTCGCGATTGAAGTATCCATTCGCGGGGTCGTGCAGCGCCTTGTAGATGGCGGAAAAACGAGCGCGCCGGTCGGGCTCACGGGTCACGGTGGCTGCCGGGGGCTTTGCTTGCTGCGCAGGGACGCGCGCGGTCACGCCGCGCACGGGATCCAGCACGGCGCCCTCCCCGGCGGCGAGTTGCACGAGTTGATGATCCCGCGTCGTCACCTCCACACGGCCCTCGAAGACATGCACCTCGACGGAATCCGCGGCACCCGTCGCGACGCCGAACCGCGTGCCGAGATCCACCACGCGGCCCGCCGGGGTCTCCACCGCGAAGCCTCGCGCCGCGGGCGGCACGGATGCCGTGATGCGGCCACTCACCAGCCGCGCCTCGGAAGGCCCGAGGGTCTCCACGCGGGCCGGGCCGTAAACGGTGACGCGCGCGCCGTTCGCGAACTCCAGCGTGACCGTTCCGCTGTCAATCACGAGAGGTGCGGGCCTGCCAGTCTCCGCGGGCGCATCGTGACCGGGCAGCGCGGCACGATTTTTCTGCGCCTCCCGCGAAGGCCACACCGCAACGAGCAGCGCAGCCGCCGCGAGCGCAGCCGAAGCCGCGAGTATCCGGCGGATCCACGGGCCTGCGGGCAGCGGCACGACTTTGCCGGGAGTCGGCGCATGGACTGTCTCGGCGACGACGCGCGCGACAGAATTTGCGACCGATGGCGCGGTGAGCGTGCCCATGATCGCCCCTTCCAGTTCAGAGCTGTCGCCCAGCAGCGCGCGCAGCCCCTCGGACATGCAGCGCTGATCAAGCAGCCTCTGCCGCAGGAGTTCATCGGCCAGTGCGTCGGCTTCGAACTCCGCGCGTTCGGATTCTTCCATCACGCCCGCGAGATACGCGGCGATTTGCCCGTCAGTTTTCATAAATTTGCCAGCTCCAGTTTGCCAGTGATGCATTCGCGCAACTGCGCGCGGATGCGGAACAGCGTCACCCGCACCCACTCCGCCGTCCGCCCCATCGCGGCGGCCAGCTCTTCGTGGGTGAGCCCGCGGCGGTAGCGTTCCTGGACGAGATGCCGTGCCGTGTCCGGGAGCGTCGCGAGGCATTCCTCGAGGAACATCGCCTCATCGCTTGCGACGCCGGGAGTGTTTGCCGCCGCCAGGTCCGCGAGCTGGCTTCGTTCGAGTTGGGAAAGGTTCGCCTGCTCGCGCGCGAAGCGCAGCAGTTCCTTGCGCACGAGATTCCACGCGATGGCCCGCAGCCATGCGCGGAACGAGCCGGCCGAGGCCAGCGCATCGAGATTTTGAAACGCGAAGACGAAACTTTCGTGCGTGATCTCATCCGCCAGGTGCGCCACCGGGAGCTTCATTGCCACGAACGCCCGCACCGCGGCCAGATGCCTGCGCACCAGCGGCGCGAACGCCCCGCTGTCGCCACCGCGCACGCGCGCGATCAGCCCGGCATCGGTTGGTTCGGGAAAATCGGATTCAGATGCAGCCATTCATCCACACTGTAACGCGAGCAGCCTGCGGCGTTACAAAACCTTTGCGCGAGCGATGCCGGAGCCCGGGCATTCATGCCGGCGGTTTATCCCATTCGTGCATTGAATCGCGCCGGGCCGCCCGGTATCGCATCGCCCTGCAATGATCCAAAACGTCCTCATCCTCGGCGCGGGCAGCGCGGGACTGCTCGCAGCCATCACGATCAAAAAGAAACTGCCGTCAGTCGTCGTGACCGTGGTTCGCAGCAGCGACATCGGGGTCATCGGCGTGGGCGAGGGGACGACGCCGGCCATGCCGGTGCATCTGTTCAATTTTCTGAAGATCGGCCAGACGCGCTTTTATTCGCACGCGGAGCCGACTTGGAAACTCGGCATCCGCTTCCTCTGGGGTCCGCGCGACCATTTCGACTACCCGTTCGGGGAGCGCTTCAACGGGAGGTGGAAAGACCTGCCGCGGTCGAACGGTTTTTACGCGGATGACGATTCCCGCGCAGCCTCGCTGGCGGGCGCGTTGATGGAGGAAAACAAGGCATTTTGCCGCAATCCCCGCGCGGGTGGCGCGCCAGACATGAGCGTGCCGTTCGGCTTTCACATCGAAAACCTCAAGCTGGTGGCCACACTGGAGGCAATGGCGCAGGAACTCGGTGTCACGTTCGTCGAGGGCAGGCTGGGCGGCGTGGAGCGCGGCTCTGGGGGAATCGCCGC
The DNA here is from genome assembly GCA_945861385.1 of Prosthecobacter debontii. GTDB lineage: Bacteria > Verrucomicrobiota > Verrucomicrobiia > Chthoniobacterales > Chthoniobacteraceae > SXWH01. The sequence continues at coordinate 8,104 of CAMAUI010000073.1, read as the reverse complement.
GCTGCAACTCGAGGATGGCCGGCGGCTGGCGGCGGATTTTTTCGTGGATTGCAGCGGATTCCGCAGCGAGTTGCTTGGCCGGGCGCTCGAGGAGCCGTTCGAAAGCTATGATCGCGCGCTGTTTTGCGACCGGGCGGTGATCGGCGGCTGGGAACGGACCACCGAGCCGATCCTGCCCTACACCATCGCCGAGACGATGGAGGCGGGGTGGGCGTGGCAGATCGAGCACGAGCATCATATCAACCGCGGTTACGTTTATTGCTCGCAGGCGATCTCGGATGAGGCGGCGGCCGGGGAATTTCTGCGCAAGAATCCCAAGGCCCCGAAGGATCCCCGTGTCGTGAAATTCCGCTCCGGGCGCTACCGCCGGTCGTGGGTGGAAAACGTGGTCGCCATTGGCAACGCCTACGGTTTTGTCGAGCCGTTGGAGGCCACGGCCCTTTCGGTGATCACTTACCAGTGCCAGACTCTCGTAACCTTGCTCGATGACGCCGCGCTGCGCCCGACGCCCACATTGCGCAAAGTCCACAATGACCTGTCCGCCGATGCCATGGACAGCACGCGCGATTTCCTCGCCCTGCACTACAAGCTGAACACCCGCCTCGATAACGATTTCTGGCGCCACTGCCGGGAGGATACCGACATGGGTGCGCTCGGGCCGCTGCTCGAATTTTACCGGGAAAACGGCCCCATGGCGGCGTCCCGCTACACCCTCGCGGATCCGCTGAATCCTTTCGGCATCGAAGGCCATCTGGCGATGCTGATCGGCAACCGGGCTCCTTATGCGTCGCATCATCAGCCGATGCCCGCCGAGACTGCGGCATGGAACCACATGAAGGCCACCCTGCGGAATGAAGCCGCGCAGGGGATGACGGTGGCGGAAGCGCTCGCCATGGTGCGCTCGCCGCAGTGGCGGTGGAACAGTTGAACCGCCGGAATCCGGAGATGGTCTGGATTCGCTCGTTGAATCTCCTGTGCGACGGTGTATCGCGATAGGCCGAATGATCCACAACGTCCTCATCCTCGGCGCGGGCAGCGCGGGTCTGCTCGCCGCCATCTCGCTCAGGAAAATGCTCCCTGCGCTCGCGGTCAGCGTGGTGCGGAGCAGCGACATCGGCGTCATCGGCGTGGGCGAGGGGACCACGAATTCCATGCCGGCGTTTCTTTTCGACCACCTCAAGTTGAACCGCTCGCGGTTTTATGCGCAGGCGGAACCGACATGGAAACTCGGCATCCGTTTTCTTTGGGGGCCGCGGGATTATTTTGACTACCCCTTCGCGTTTCAGCTCAGCGGGAAGTGGCCCTACTACTCGCGTCCGAGCGGCTATTATTCGGATGAGGATTTCCACGGGATCGGCCTGGGGAGCGCGCTGATGGAGGCGGGCAATGCCTTCCCGCGAAATGCCGGCGCGGGCGGCGGGCCGGACATGAGCGTGCCGTTCGGCTTTCACATCGAGAACGTCAAATTCGTGGAGACGCTGGAAAGCATCGCGCAGGCGCTCGGGGTGACATTCGTGGAGGGTACGGTCAGCGGCACGGAGCGCGGGCCGGCGGGGATCGCCGCGCTTCTGCTCGAAGGCGGACGGCGGCTTGAGGCGGACCTTTTTGTGGATTGCAGCGGTTTCCGCAGCGAGTTGTTGGGGCGGGCGCTCGGGGAGGAATTTGTGGATTACCGGCGGTCGTTGTTTTGTGACCGGGCGGTGATCGGCGGATGGGAACGCACGACGGAAAAAATCCTGCCCTACACCACTGCCGAGACGATGGAGGCGGGCTGGGCGTGGCAGATCGAGCACGAGCACCACATCAACCGGGGCTACGTCTATTGCTCGCAGGCCATCTCCGACGAGGCGGCCCGTGAGGAATTCCTCCGCAAGAATCCCAAGGCGCTGCAGAGTCCGCGCGTGGTGAAATTCCGCTCCGGGCGCTACCGCCGTGTGTGGGTGGACAATGTGGTGGCGATTGGAAATTCCGCGGGCTTTGTCGAGCCGCTGGAAGCCACGGCGCTGATGACCGTCACCCGGCAGTGCAAGAATCTGATCCTGTTGTTGGAGGACGCGGGGCTCCGTCCCAACGCGGCTTTGCGCGATCTCTACAACAAATTATCCAGCGAGACCTTCGACGACACGCGCGACTTCCTCGCGTTGCACTACAAGTTCAATACGCGGCTGGACAATGCCTTCTGGCGGCAATGCCGGGAGGAGACGGAGGTCGGTGCGCTCGGCGCGCTGCTCGACTTCTTCCACGAAAACGGCCCGAGCTGCCTCGCCAGCCTCGTCCTCCCCTCGCAGGATCGCAACGTCTTCAGCCTCGAGGGCTACCTCGCCATCCTCGTCGGCAACCGCGCGCCGTACAAAGCCAGGTGCCAGTTGACGGACATCGAACGCGTGACGTGGGATCACATGTGCACCACGTTCCGCACCCAGGCGGAGCAGGCATTGAGCGTGGCGGAGTCGCTCAGTGTCATCCGTTCGCCGCTGTGGCGTTGGAAAGGTGAAACGTCCTGAGCGCCCGCCGCGCGGCGCTTCCGCCGGTGGCGAGGTGCGTGATTGGAAGTGAGTCCACCTGGAGGAGCAGAAAGGGAGGGGGAAGCTGGGTCGAAGGCGTGGAGAGGCGGCGCACAAGGAGCGGCGACATTCCTGTCGCCGTCGCTGGTTGCGCCGGAGGCGCGCATGTTCCGGCAAGGTGGCGGGCGGTGGCGCGTGAGGGGAATTTTTTGCCACGAACGGTGCGCCGCCGCGTTGCCGAGGGTGTGCGCGCCTCCGGCGCATGTGCGGACGGCGACAGGAACCGAGCTTGCGAGATAGCCTGCTACAGGCAGCCCGTAGGGCGAGCGCAGCGAGGCAATGTCGCCGCTCCCTGCCGCCGCCTGCCCGCTTGCGGACTGGAAATCAATCACACCCGGTGGCGATGCACCGCCCACTCGCGTGTTGAATCCCGCCGGGCCCCGCGCTATCGCCCTGCCCCGCCATGATCCAAAACGTCCTCATCCTCGGCGCTGGCAGCGCGGGTTTGCTCGCGGCCATCACGCTCAAAAAAAAGCTGCCGTCGCTGACGGTCAGCGTGGTGCGAAGCAGCGAGATCGGCGTCATCGGCGTGGGCGAGGGGACGACGACGAACATGCCGGACTATTTGTTCAATTTCCTCCAACTGGATCCATCCCGCTTCTACGCGCAGGCCGAGCCGACATGGAAGCTCGGCATCCGCCTGCTCTGGGGGCCGCGCGATTATTTCGACTATTCTTTTGCCGATCAGCTCACCGGGCAGTATCGGCAGTTGCAGCGGGCGAGTGGCTATTTTTCCGACGAAGATTTTCACGGCATCGGGCTGGGGAGCGCGCTGATGGAGGCGGGGAAAGTATTCCCGCGAAACGTGCAGGCGGGAGGCGGGCCTGACCTGCGGGTGAGTTTCGGCTTTCACATCGAAAATGCGAAGCTGGTGCAGACGCTGGAGAGCATCGCGCGGGAGCTGGGGGTGACTTTTGTCGAGGGCACGATGAGCGGCGCGGAACGCGGGCCGGCGGGCATCGCCGCGCTGCTGCTTGAAGACGGACGGCGGCTGGAGGCCGATCTTTTTCTCGATTGCAGCGGCTTTCGCAGCGAGTTGCTGGGGCGCGCGCTGGAGGAGCCGTTCGTGAGCTATGAGCGCGCCCTTTTTTGCGACCGCGCCGTGGTGGGCGGATGGGACCGCACGAACGAGCCGATCCTGCCGTACACCATCGCGGAGACGATGGAGGCCGGCTGGGCATGGCAGATCGAGCACGAGCACCACATCAACCGCGGCTACGTGTATTGCTCCCAGGCCATCTCGGACGAGGCGGCGTGCGAGGAGTTCCTGCGCAAGAATCCCAAGGCCCCGAAGAGCCCGCGCGTGGTGAAATTCCGCTCCGGGCGTTACCGGCGGATGTGGGTGGAAAACGTCATTGCCATCGGCAATTCATCGGGCTTCGTCGAGCCGCTGGAGGCCACGGCACTGATGACCGTCGCCCGGCATTGCCGGGGTTTGCTGCCGATGCTGGCGGACGCGCCCACCGAAACCGTGCGCGCGCTCTACAACAAATTGTGCAACGAGACTTTTGACGACACCCGCGACTTCCTCGCGCTGCACTACAAGTTCAATACCCGGCTGGACAATGACTTTTGGCGCCGTTGCCGGGCCGATACGGAAATGGGCGCGCTGGGTTCGCTGCTGGAGTTCTACGGCGAAAACGGCCCGACCAATCTCAATGCGCTCCTTGTCCCCTCGCAGGATCGCAACCCATTCGGTCTCGAAGGCTACCTGGCGATGCTGGTCGGCAACCGCGTTCCTTACAAAGCCCGGCACCGGGCGACAGACGCCGAGCGTTCGACGTGGCAGCAACTCCTCACGACGCTTCGTAATCAGGCGGAGCAGGGATTGACCGTGGCGGAATCGCTCGGCTGCATTCGTTCGCCGCTGTGGCGATGGAACGCGCAGAAGACTGGGCCACAGCGCGGATGAAGCCCGCGAATTCCGCGAAGACCCGGAATCCCGGACACCTTCCGTGTCCGTCTGTATTTCTTGTGGACGCTCCACCTTCCCGCCGCTGAATCTCCGCGCCCATGACTGCTGACTCCGCTTTCGTCCCCGTCAAAAACATCGTCATCGTCGGCGGCGGCACGGCGGGATGGATGGCGGCCATCGCCTTGTCGGGCCGTTTCCCGGAGAAGCACTTCACGGTCATTGACTCGACGGCGGTCGGTCCCATCGGCGTGGGCGAAAGCGTGACGGGCGTGGTGCTCGCCTTCGTGCTCGATCCGCTGCACGGGCTCACGCTCGGTGAGTTTTTCCGCCGGTGCGATCCGACCTTCAAGCTCGGCATTTGGTATAAAAACTGGCACGGCCCCGGCACCGAATACCTCAGCTCGATCGAGGCGCCCGCGGAGTATTTTCCCCATCGCTACCCGCTGCACGTCGAGGAGTTTTTTGCCCAGGCCGCCGCGGATGGGCGCAAGCTCGGCGATGTGCTGCTCTACAGCCAGCTCATGCGCGCGGGGAAGACGGATTTTTACCGCAACCCCGATGGCAGCGTGAACCGGGAAATGGGCGGCGCCTCCTGCCACTTCGACGCGCTGGCCTTCGCGGCGTGGCTGGCGGAGGTCGCCGTGAAGCGCGCGAATGTCACCCATGTGGACGACATCGTCGAGGGCTTCGCGCGGGATGCGGAAAGCGGGCACATCACCGCCATCCGCACCCGCGGCGGGCGCGACGTGGGCGGGGAATTTTTCATAGACTGCACGGGCTTCCACCGCCTGCTGCTGGCGAAGGCGTATCAGCCGAAGTGGAAGAGCAACGCCGACCACCTGCGCGTGGACCGCGCCATGCCGGTGCCGGTGCCGTACGCCGGGGGCCAGCCAGTGCCGAACTACACCCTCGCCTCCGCCATGCCCCACGGCTGGCACTGGCAGGTGCCCACCCAGTCGCGGATGGGCAAAGGCTACATCTACTCCTCGCATTACATCAGCGACGAACAGGCCGTCGCGGAGCTGCGCGCGGCGGGCGTGGATCCGGGGGACTCGCCCAGGGTCATGCGTTTCTCGCCCGGTCGCTTCGAGCAGCAGTGGATGGGAAACGTGTGCGCCATCGGCCTCGCGGGCGTCTTTTCCGAGCCGCTCGAGGCCACGACGATCCACGGCATGAGCGTGCAGATCACGCTGCTCGCCGATCACCTCCTCGTCCACGCCACGCCCGCGGCGATGCCAGCCCTCGCGGCCACCTACAACCGGCTCCTCGCCGCCGCTTACGACGACTACGTGGACTTCATCAATTTCCACTACCATACCGGCCGCGCGGATACGGCCTTCTGGCGCGACTACCAGCAGCCCGACGCCCTGACCCCGGCCAATCAGGAGCGCCTCGAAAAATGGCGGCACACCTTTCCCTCGCGCGAGGACTTCGCCCCGACCCACACCCAGCTCGCCCTCCTCACCACCAACCTCACCGTCTGGGCCCCCATGCTCTGCGCCTTCGGTTTGCTCCGCCCGGACGCCGCCCGGCGTGTCATTCAAATCAGCCGTCATTCCGCCCAGCTCGCGGCCAACGTCAGCCGCTACATTGGAGCTCGCAATCACATCCTCGCGAACGGCCTCACCCAGGCGGAGGCCATCGCCCATTCCCGCGCCCGGCCGTAGGGGTGCGGAGAACGCGTGTTGCATCCAGAATTCTGTCCGGTGCCCGCGATTCGTTCGTTGAATCGCGCACGCGCGCTGTGTATCGCGGTCTCCCTGCATGATCCAAAACGTCCTCATCCTCGGCGCGGGCAGCGCGGGACTGCTCGCGGCCATCACGCTCAAGAAAAAGCTGCCGGCACTCACGGTCACGGTCGTGCGGAGCAGCGACATCGGAGTCATCGGCGTGGGCGAGGGGACGACGCCGGCAACCCCGGTGCATTTGTTCGAGTATCTGCAACTCGACAAGGCGCGCTTTTACGCGGAGGCGGAGCCCACATGGAAGCTGGGCATCCGCCTTCTGTGGGGGCCGCGCACGCATTTCGATTACACCTTTCACCAGCAGCTCGACGGACGTTACGAAAACCTTTCCCTCGCGCCCGGTTTTTACGCGGACGAGGATTTTCGTGGAGTGAGCATCGCGTCCGCGCTGATGGAGGAGGGCAGGGCCTTCCCGCGCCACCCGCGCGCGGGCGGAGCGCCTTTGATCAATGCGGGTTTCGCCTTTCACATCGAGAACCTCAAGCTCGTCGCGACACTGGAAAAAATTGCGGCGGAACTGGGCGTGACATTTCTTGAAGGCAAGGCGGGAGGAACGGAGCGCGGCCCGCAGGGCATTGCCGCGCTGCTGCTGGAAGATGGACGGCGGCTGGCGGCGGATTTTTTTGTGGATTGCAGCGGCTTCCGCAGTGAGCTGCTCGGTCGCGCGCTCGAGGAGCCGTTTGCGAGCTATGACCGGGCGTTGTTTTGCGACCGTGCCGTGGTCGGTGGCTGGGAGCGGACGACCGAGCCGATCCTGCCGTACACCATCGCGGAGACCATGGAGGCGGGCTGGGCGTGGCAGATCGAGCACGAGCATCACATCAATCGCGGCTACGTCTATTGCTCACAGGCGATCTCCGACGAGGCGGCGTGCGAGGAATTTCTCCGCAAGAATCCCAAGGCGCCGACGAGTCCGCGTGTGGTGAAATTCCGTTCCGGGCGCTATCAACGGACGTGGGTGGAGAACGTCGTCGCCATCGGCAACTCCGCAGGCTTCGTCGAGCCGCTCGAAGCCAGCGCATTGATGGTGGTGGCCGATACCTCCCAGACGCTGGTGCAGATGTTCGAGGAGACAGCCTGTGCTCCCGGCGCCGCCAAGCGCGACCTTTTCAATCAGATCGCCGGCAATTATTTTGACAACATCCGCGATTTCCTCGCCCTTCACTACAAACTCAACACCCGCCTGGACAACGCCTTTTGGAAACACTGCCGCGAGGACACGGAATTGGGTGGCCTGCTCCCGCTATTGGAAGCCTACCGGAAAATGGGCCCCAGTCTGGAGCTTCAAAAGCTGATCCCGTCGTCGGGCAATCCCTACGGTCTCGATGGCCCGCTCGTGATGCTTCTGGGCAACCGCACGCCCTACGAAGCCCGCCCGCACATCACCGGGGCAGAACGCGCCACTTGGAACAACCTGCGGGCAACCCTGCTGACTCTCGCAATCAAAGGCCTGACCGTGAAGGACGCCCTGCACGCGATCCGCTCGCCGCAGTGGCGCTGGCAAAGCTAGCTCGTTCGCACCCGAACTTAGCGGCTCAATTTGAGATCTTCCGTCTTTGTCATGCTCATGCTCATGCTCGCGGTCACTTTCTGAGCAAGAGCATGAGCAAGACAAAGAGTATGAATCTCGCTCGCTCAATTTGAGCCACTACCCAGGCGAGCGACGATTTGTGATACGATTCATACGATCACACAGCAGGAACGCCGCGCGAAGCGCGGCCCTTTCGGGTGGAGCACCCGACTCGGGTGCAGTTTCTGGCGACTCGCCGGAAACACCTCGGGGCGGATGGCTGGCTGAAGGCATCCGGTGCCTCTGGGCGCCCTGCGTGAGCCACGCGCACAGGGGCGCTCGCGGCGAGTCGCCGCGAACAGCACCCGAG
>CAMAUI010000072.1 GCA_945861385.1 Prosthecobacter debontii | reverse complement strand
TGCGTTGAGGCAACGCATCGGCGTCACCTTGCGCCGCTATTGGGAGGATGCCAAATCCATCCTCCGCCTCATCGGTCGAGACTGGTTCCTCTCTCAACTAAACGCTTCGCGGAAAAATCATGTGTCTGTTTAATATAGAAAGATGGTATAAGCCAGCCCAAGGCAACGCCCTGGGATCGATCGTCAAAAACATCCCAAGCCGTGGAGGGGCGGCAGAAAGCTGGTCTTGGATCGTAGCAGGGCAACTGATGGGATCGTTTCCAACAAAATAGTTGTTGCCTTACTATTTTTGTTTAGTAGTCGTCCTTTATGACTGCGACACCAAAAGTCGAAACCATTTACTTCTCCATCAAAGGCCAGGTGGTCATTCCGCGCAGGCTCCGCAGGGAGTTTGAAATCGAGGAAGGCACCCGCGCCTACGTGCAGGCCACCCCGGAGGGCATCCTGATCAAGCCGCTCACGGCAAAACACATTCGCAGCCTCCGCGGCTCGCTCAAGGGCAGTGGCGTGATGAAGGCGCTGATGGAGGACCGCAAAAAGGAGCGGAAACTCTGACATGGCGACCAAGGTTCTGGACAGTTGGGCGCTCATCGCCTTCTTCGAGGACGAGCCTGCCGCCGGGGAGGTCGAGAAAATCCTCCAGGGGGCGGCGGACGAGAAACACAAGCTCCTGATGAGCGTCGTGAACTGGGGCGAGATTTACTACAACACGATGCGCGAAGTTTCGCAGGAAGCCGCCGAGCAGAAAGCCCGCGACATCGCCGCGCTGCCCATAGACATCGTGGGCATTGGCGACGACCTCTCGCTCGCGCGGCAGGCCGCCATCTTCAAGGCCACCCGCAAGATGTCCTACGCCGACTGCTTCGCCGCCGCGCTCGCCAAGGAGAAGAAAGCCGAACTCGTCACCGGCGACCCGGAGTTCAAGGAAGTGGAGAAGGAAATCAAAATTAGCTGGCTGCCGAAATAGCCTGAGGAGTGCCGCACGCACGAAGTTGGGAACCCCGGCTGCCGGGATTTTCGTCGCCACCATGCGGGCCTTGCGGCAATCATTCCACGCATGAATCCCATCCGAACGCTCGCACTCCTTCTTGCCCTCCCATGCGCCGCCTTCGCGGAGTTTCGCGCGGGGGCTTTCGCGGTGGACATCGGGCCGCAGGAATTTCCCGTGCGGGTGAATGCCATGTTCACCGAGCGCTCGGCGGACAAGGTGGTGGACCCGCTCATGGCCAAGGCGCTGGCGCTCGATGACGGAAAATCGCGCCTCGTGCTGTGCGTGGTGGATACGTGCATGATGGCGCGCGACCTCATTGACCGGGCGAAGGCCGACGCGAGCAAGGCGACCGGCGTGCCGGTGGAAAAAATGCTCGTCTCCGCGACGCACACGCACTCCGCGCCGTCGGCGATGGGCTGCCTCGGCAGCCGCATGGACCCGGTTTATGCGCGGTATCTGCCCGGGCGAATCACGGCAGCCATCGTCGGCGCGGTGGAGCGGTTGCAGCCCGCGCGCATCGGCTGGGCGCAGGCGGACGACGCGGAGCACACTTTCAACCGCCGCTGGATTCGCCGGCCCGACAAAATGCTGCGCGACCCGTTCGGCAAACTGAACGTGCGCGCGAACATGCACCCCGGCCATCAAAGCCCCGACGCCATCGGCCCGAGCGGCCCGGTGGACCCGCAACTCTCCGTGCTCGCGGTGCAGACCCGCGACGGAAAGCCGCTCGCCCTTTTCGCCAACTACTCCCAGCACTACTACGGCTCGCCGTTGCTCTCGTCGGACTACTTCGGGCGCTTCGCCAAACACATCGCCGCCGAACTCGGCGTCCCATCCGACGCATCAGTCCCATTCGTCCCAATGATGAGCCAGGGCACCAGCGGCGACCTGATGTGGATGGACTACGGCTCGCCGGCCCGCGACATCGGCTACGACGCCTACGCGAAAGCCATTGCCGCGCGCGTGGCCGCGATGGTGCGCGGCCTCCAGTGGCACGACGATGCGGCGCTGAAAATGGCCGAGCGCACGCTCGCGCTTGCCTACCGCGTGCCGGATGAAAAGCGCCTCGCCTGGGCGCGCGACATCGCCGCGAAGCTCGGCGACAAACTCCCGCGTTCGCAGGCGGAGATTTACGCACTGGAGGCCATCGAACTGCACCAGCGGCAGAAGACGGAATTGAAACTCCAGGCGCTGCGCATCGGCGACATCGGCATCACCGCCATCCCGAACGAAGTCCTCGCCATCACCGGCCTCAAGCTGAAACGGCAAAGTCCGCTCGCCGCGACGTTCAACGTCGAACTCGCCAACGGGGCCGAGGGCTACATCCCGCCGCCCGAGCAGCACGCACTCGGCGGCTACGTGACGTGGCCCGCGCGCACGGCGGGACTCGAGGTGAACGCCGAGCCGCAAATCGTCGAGGCGCTGCTCGGCCTGCTCGAAGAAGTCGCGGGCAAACCGCGCCGTCCGCTCGTGGACGAACCCACGCCCTACTCGCGCGCCGTGCTCGAAGCAAAGCCGCTCGCGTATTGGCGGCTCGACGAAATGAACATCCCGACCGCGCGCGACGTGCTGGGCAAACACGACGCAAAATTTGAGAACGGCGTGGCGCTCTATCTCGATGGCGTGCCTGTGGCTGCGGCGCCGCCGCCGCCGGACTCTGCGGCGGAGGCGCCGCAGAAACATGTTGCGACGAGGGCGTCGCAGCCACATCGCGCCGCGCATTTCGCCGGTGGGCGCGTGCGCGCGAATGTGCCGCTGGGCGAAAACTACACCGTCTCGCTCTGGCTTTGGAACGGTCTCCCTCCGAACGCCCGCGCGGTCACGGGCTACGCATTTTCGCGCGGGCCGGATGGGGACAAGGCCGCGCGCGGCGAGCATCTCGGCATCGGCGGAAATTTCCGCGCCGACCTCGCGGGGAAGCTCATCATTTTCAACGGCAACGAAAGCGATGGTCTGCTCGTCGGGCGCACCGCCCTGGCTCTGCGCACGTGGCATCACGTCACGCTCGTCCGCGAGGGTGGAAAAGTGCGGGTGCATCTCGACGGGCGCGCGGAGCCGGAGATGGCGGGCGATTTCGCGCACACCGTCCCGGCGGGCGACGGCACTGTGTTTATCGGCGGACGCAGCGACGGTTTGTTCGGCTTCGAGGGAAAGCTGGACGAAGTCGCCGTCTTCCCCCGCGCTCTTTCTGCCGCGGAGATCGCCGCGCTTTACCGAGCCTCGGGCGAAAAGCCGCCGGTTGTCGCTTCTGCTGAACTGCGCGGCGAGGCGCCGCGAATACCTTCTGCGACGGAGGCGCCGCAGCCACTCTCCCCGCTCGACTCGCTGAAAAAAATCCACCTCCGCGACGGCTTCGGCATCGAACTCGTCGCGAACGAACCGCTGACGATGGATCCGGTGGCGATTGATTGGTCGGCCGATGGCCGTCTGTGGGTCGTCGAGATGGCGGACTACCCGCTCGGCATGGACGGCAACGGCAAACCCGGCGGGCGCGTGCGCGTGCTCGATGACACCGATGGCGACGGACGCTACGACAAGTCCACGCTCTTCGCCGAGGGACTCACCTTTCCCACCGGCCTTCTCACGTGGCGCGACGGCGTCATCGTCACCGCCGCACCGGATGTTTTTTTCCTCCGCGACACGGACGGTGATGGCAAGGCCGACGCCCGCGAGGCGCTCGTGAGCGGCCTCACCACGGGCAACCAGCAGCTCCGCGCGAACGGCCTCCGCTGGGGGCTGGACGGCTGGGTGTATTGCGCGGCGGGCGGGCATCACGGCCAGTACGGCATGGGCACAAAGCTGCGCACCCGCGCGGGCCAGGTGCTCGTCGGCTCGCGCGACTTCCGCTTTCGCCCCGACACCGGCGACCTCGAGCCGCAGAGCGGGCCGTCGCAATTCGGGCGCAACCGCGACGACTGGGGCCACTGGTTCGGCACGCAGAACTCGCGACCCCTCTGGCACTATGTGCTGCCCGACCATTACCTGAGCCGCAATCCGCACATCGCCGCGCCCAATCCGCAACAGCAGGTCGTGGTTCCTCTGAATCCGAAAGTGTGGCCGGTCAGCCCGCTGGAGAAACGCTACCATTCATTCAAGGAGAGCGGGCATTTCACGAGTGCGTGCAGCGGGATGATTTACCGTGACGAGTTGCTCTTCGCGCGCGGCCCGGAACAGCACGCGTTCACCTGCGAGCCGTTTCACAATCTGGTGCAGCGCAACATCGTCACCGACTCCGGCGTGAGCTTCACCGCGCGCCGCGCGCCGGGCGAGGAGAGGACCGAGTTCTTCTCCAGCGAAGACCGCTGGTGCCGCCCGGTGATGACCCGCACAGGCCCCGACGGCGCATTGTGGATCGTGGACATGTATCGCTACATGATCGAGCACCCCGAGTGGCTGCCGAAGGAGGGCAAGGCCGAGCTGCTCCCACACTATCGCCTCGGCGACGACCGCGGGCGCATCTACCGCATTTTCCCGAGCGGTGTCGCTCCGCGAAAAATCACCCGTCTCGACAAGCTCAGCACCGCCGAACTCGTCGCCGCGCTTGACTCGCCGAATGAATGGCAGCGCGACAAAGCGCACATGATGCTCGTCTGGCGCGCGGACGTGGCAGCGCGCCCGCTGCTGGAAAAGATGGCCGCGGAAAGCGCGAACCCGCTCGCGCGCCTGCACGCGCTGTGCCTCGCAGAAACCCCCGCCGCCATCGCCCGCGCGCTCGCGGACGCGCATCCCGGCGTCCGTGAAAATGCGCTGAGGATCGCCGAGAAACATCCCTCGCCCGATATCATCGCCGCCGCTGCGAAGCTCCTGAACGACCCCGACGCCAAGGTCCGCCTGCAACTCGCCTTCACCCTCGGCGAATGGAAGGACGCCGCCGCTGGCGACGCCCTCGCGCGGCTCGCCGTCAAGGACTCCACCGAGCCCTTCATCGTCGCGGCGGTCGTGAGCAGCGCGGTCCCGCATGTGGGCCCGCTGACCGAAGCCGTGACCAAAGCCGGCGGCGAGCCGCTGCGGATTTTCGGCCCTTCACTCACGAAACTCGCGAAGGCCCTCGGCGGCGCATTGGAAAGTGGCACAGGCGTCCCGCCTGTGAAGGACGCACCTTCGCCAGCCACCGCCATCACAGGCGGGACGCCTGCGCCACTTTCCCGCGCCGACGTTATCAAAAATTTCCAGCCCGCGCTGAAACTCGCCGGCGACCCCGCGAAGGGCCGCGCCATTTTCACCCAGCTCTGCGTCACCTGCCACAAGCTAGGCGACACCGGCAACGAAATCGGCCCCAACCTCGTCTCCGTCGCCGCGCATCCGCCGGAGAAACTCCTCGTCAACATCCTCGACCCGAGCGCCGACGTGCAGCCCGGCTACTACGCCTATCAATGCCGCCTCACCGACGGCACCGAGGTCCTCGGACTCATCGCCACCGAGACCGCCAACAGCATCACCTTCAAACTTCCCGACGGCACCACCCGGGCCGTGCTGCGCAAGGAAATCGCCTCTCTGCAAAGCACCCGCGCCTCCCTCATGCCCGCCGGCCTGGAGGCCGCCCTCGACGCGCAGAAACTGGCCGATCTCATCGCCTTTCTTCGCGCAGGTTAACGCTCCTGCGGACGGTTTCCTTGAGGCATGATTCTCCACGGAGCAGGAGGTCGAACTGCGTGCCGTCGCCGTGGTGATTGAGAAGCCCGGCATGGGAAAGGTCGCCATCGCCGAGTGCGACGTGCTGTGGGTCACGCGCGCCATCGTGGATGCTGCGAACTTCGATCAGCGCAAGGCGGGCGTGGACAGCGGCACGTTGCAAAACGTCAGCGCGGCGATGCCGTTGGTGCCGTTGAGCAGCGTGTCCTGATTCCAAGTGATCTCCTTGAGATACGTGATCTTCGTCGCCGAGGATGGTTCCTCCATTTTCAGCGTGAGCACATTTCCAGCGACGCTGCCGGAGGCGACTTTCCCCTTTTCCCCATCGAGATAGAACTGACCGGCCAGCTTGTCGTCCCACACGACGGGCTGATCAAACTCCAGGGTGATCGTGTCCTTCGCTACGAGGGTGGCATTCCGCAAGTTCGGCGGCGTGATGGAGGCGGCGGGCTTTTTTCCGAAGTGATCCCGCTCGATAAGCGGCTGGATCATCCGCGCAAATTCCGCCCAGCCGGCGAGCGGAAAGTGGCAGCCGCCGGGTGGGCGGACGCCGAGCGTGGACATGATGCCCATGTTGGAAAAGAGCTGAGGGAGCGTGCGCTGTTTTTCGCGGAGCATGTCGCCCGAGCCGTGGCGTCCGCCCATGCTGCATGAGTTCGGCCAGATTTGGAAAACGTAGTAATTTTTCACGTTCGGGAAGTCCGTCTTCCAAGCCGCGGCCATCTCGGTGAAGAACTCTTGGTAGGTCTCCCATCCGTAACCACCGGTCGGACCGTCGGAGCCTTGATCGTTTTCGCCCTGATGCCAGAGAATACCGCGGATGCCGTGCGTGAGACGCGCCTGCTGCACGCGCCAGAGCATCCGGCCATACATCGTGCCCAGGTCGCCATGACGGGAGGGCGCGGCCTGATGCTCGTCAATGCGCGAGCCGCCGATGGCTGCCTGGATGATGCACACGGGCATTTGATTGCTCGCGACGAGCCGCTTCGCCAGCTCCATGCCCCACCAGCCGAGTTCGGCCTGATGCTCGGGAGCGCTGCGTTTCCAAACGGGGCGGCACCAGAGATTGGGTCGCGCGAGGCCGGCGCGTTCGGCTGTCTGCTGGCGGTCGCGCACCCATGGGGCGCCGTCCCCCCGGCCTGTTGGACCGCCATAGCTGCGAATCCACTCGTTCGTTTCCGGCGGCGATTTCTCGCCCGTGTCTGTGGCGAGCGCGTTCGACTGTCCGTCAATGATGTAGGCGTCGCCGCAGACGATGTCGTTCACCGTTTGCTGCACGGTTTCCTTGCCGCCGGCCTTCGTGCCGAACTCCACTTTGTATTTGATCAAGCCCGGCTTGAGTTGCGTCGAGAGCGCGTAGGATTTGTCCGCAGCGGGCTTGGCCGTCTCGGTCTTGATGAGTTTGTCGTTGGCGTAGAGCTTGAGAAAAACCGAGTCGGCGGCGTCGGTCAGCGTTCCATTGTAAAAGAGCGTGCCCAGCCCCTTGTCGTCGCGTGCGTAAAACTGGCCGTCCTCCGGCTTCTCGTCCTTCGCAGGTGTGCGTGCAAGCCACGGGTCGCTCTTCGGCTCCGTCACCATGATGTCCACGCTGTGTGAGACTGGCGTGCCGCCATTGCTGAGCGTCGCCGTCACCGTCAGCTTCCCGCTGTTTTGTGCGCGCTTGAGGATGAGGTTGCCGGGTTCGAAATGAGTCACCCCTCCTTCAACTATCCCGGCCATAGGACGAATTTCTTTGATCACAGCAAATGGTCCGGCGTTCCACTCTATCACTAATGAGTTTGGTTTTTCCAATGCCAGCCGCGCACTTTGTTCCGTCAATTGCGGCACTAACTCGATCTTCGTCCGCCCGTCCCAAGTCGCCGGAGCCTTCAGCGTGAAGACCGGATCTGGAATCGTCTCCTTGACCGAAATCGCAATGTCCTTCGTCTCCACCTTGTCCGCATAGACCGCCTTGCATTGCAGCGTCACCGTCTTGTCGCCCGTCACGCGGCCTGCATCGTAGGTGAACGCAAACCGATCCACGGCCACGATCTTCTCCTGCCCGTCGCTTTTCAAAATCCAATACACCTTCTGCGCGCCGCCCGCTTGCGCGGTGAATGACACGCTCTTTCCCTCATCCACCGTCGCCGTCGCGGGCGAAACAGCGAATACATTCCCTGACTTCACCACCGGCCCGACGAGCGTCTGCATCGCCTTCTGGTTCTCGTGCTGGAGCTTCACCCACCCGGCGGAGCGCGTCACCTTCGAGATGCGCACTTCGTCAATGTCGCCGACGAAATCGTAGTTGTTATACCAGCCGCCGATGTAGAGCCGCGCCGGAGTCTTGATCGCGAGCGGCGCGTTCGGCGTCTTCGTGGTGTTGCTGAGTTCGCCGTTCACATAGATGCGCGAATCGCCCTGCTGATACGTGTGGACGATGTGGATCCATTCGTTCATCGGCAACCGGCCCTGGCTCGCCACATCCGCACCGGAAAAGTAGCACTCCATCTTCACGTGCGGCGGACTCATGAAGTGCATCACCACTTTCCCCTGCCCGTGCTCGTTGCCCCAGGCGAGCGCGCGGCCATTCGATTTCTCCGCACGAATCCACGCCTCGGTCGTGTGCGGACCCGCGCCCACGGGAAAGTTCTCGATTTTCTCCCCGCAAAAAATTCCCTGCTTGCCTGCGAGATGACGCGCCGTGCCGATTCTCCCTGCGACGGGCGTCGTGCCGACATCCTTGGTCTCCACCGATCCCGCTTCGTCCGTCACCACATCGCCCATGTGAAACACACTCAGGTAGCCGTTCGATTCATTGAACACCGCCTTGCCGCTCGACTCGCTCACGGCGTCCGCCTTGCCCCAGCGCACGCGGATTTCCTGCCGCGCATCGCCTTCGATTTTCGGCACGCGCACCCACACGCACGCCTCGCCATTCGCCGCATCCCACTGCTCGATTTGATACGCCAGCGGCGCGCCCGCACTTGTGGAAAAACGAATGTCCTCCCCGTTCGCCTTCGCCTTGCTGAAATCGAACCATTCCTTGTTCAGCCGCACCAGCACCGGGAATTCCTCCACGCTCGTGCCTGCGGGCAGACCCGCTCCTTCCGGAGTGGTAAGGATGAACATCGAGCCCGAGTGCTGCCAGCCAGCGTCTCGCGAATCGGCCGGCTTTTCCTGCGCGGAAGAAAAAGGAACAAATGCGGCAAAAAGCGCGGCTGCGACGCAGGTGAAAAATTTTCGTGGTGTCATGAAGTGGCCCATATCACCACGCAGCCAGCAAAAAGATAGGCTGCGATTGCATTGGAGATCCCCGCCTATTTCCGGGGCAGCAGCTCCACCATTGCCTCGCCCATCGCGTGGCCGATGCGGGTGAACCAGATCGCGCTGCCGAGGTAGTGGTAGGGGCGGTCGCCGCCGACGAGTTTCCATTGTTCGATATCCTTTTGCCAGGTGGGAAAGAGGTCCTCCGCAGCCTTGTCCACGAGCAGGTCGGTACGGAACGCCTTCACGTTGCCCTTGAACTCCGGCACGTCATTCATCGCGAGCTGGGCCTCGCGAATCGTCAGCATCGCACCGCCCGCCGGCTTCGATCCGTTCTGCCCCATCGCCGCGATGACGAATGGCAGCTTCGGGGCAGCGAAGTCCTTCCGCACATCGTTGATGAAGTGCTTCATGTTCGATGCGTACTCGTCCTGCGCCCCATATTGGTCGTTCCAACCCTGGAACCAGACGAAGCCGGCCACTTCAAGTTTGCTGTCCTTCAACTCCGGAAACATCGTGGCGTAATTGCCCATCACGTCTTTCACTTCCTCCATCATTTTCCGGTAGGACGACCCGTACCCTTTTTTGATGTCATCCATCGTGGGCAGCAGTTCCTTCCTGTTGTTCTTCTCGTTGTCCTTGGAGACGCGCTCCTGGGCCTGGGCGAGTTCCTTTTGAAGCGCCTCGTCGGCGGGAAAACCGGCCGAGGGCGAACGAAAAAGTTTGAAGAGCGAATGTCCGCCCCACGCCGCCTTGACCAGGATCACCGGCTCCTCGAAATGATTCCCCATCATCGTTCCAAATTCCAACTCCACGCCCGTCCGCCCCGGCGAGCCGTAGCCGACCGTGAGCGGACCTTTGCGTTCGAGGTATTTGATGAACACGTCATCGCGCACGACCCATTTGTCATCCTTGCGCAAATGGGCGAAGAGGCTCCTTGTGGCCGCGTCCGCCGCCTGGTGGTCGAGCAGCGTGTTCGGGGCCTTGCCCTCCATGTTCGACTGCCCGGCGAGGATGAAGACCCTGGCCGTCCCGGCGGCATCGGCGGTGAAGGCGGTCGCGGCAAGCGCGAGTGATGTGGTGATGAGTGCGCGGAGTTTCATTCTTCGCAACGAACAAAGAAAACCCCTTTCCTTTGAACAAAACAGGGCGCCCGCCGGAAGAAGCACCGTGCGCGGACTTACCCCGGCGGTCTCCCCCGCCTGGCAGCGAATTTTCCGACTGTCGGGAAATCCGACATCTGCCCGGCCATCACGCGATGATCTCAGCGATCGGCTTGCCGTGGTCTATTTCCAGCCGTTTGCGGCCGGGGATTTCGAGCTTGCGTGAGTCGAGGCCGAGCTGGTGGAGAATCGTCGCGTGGATGTCGGTGACGTAGTGGCGATTCTCGACGGCGTGGAAACCGATCTCGTCCGTCGCCCCGTGGACGACGCCGCCCTTGATCCCTCCGCCCGCCATCCAGACGCTGAAGCCGTAGATGTGGTGGTCGCGGCCGTCGGCGCCTTGGGAGCCTGGGGTGCGTCCGAATTCCGTGCCGAACACGACGAGCGTTTCCTCGAGCAGGCCGCGGCGGCTGAGATCCTGGAGGAGCGCGCCAATGGGCTGATCCACGGCGAGCGCCAGTTTGGTGTGGTTGCCCTTCAATCCGCTGTGCGCGTCCCACGCGCCCGCGCCGCCGCCGCCGTGCTGGATCTGGATGAAGCGCACG
Source organism: Prosthecobacter debontii (assembly GCA_945861385.1). Taxonomy (GTDB): domain Bacteria; phylum Verrucomicrobiota; class Verrucomicrobiia; order Chthoniobacterales; family Chthoniobacteraceae; genus SXWH01. Next base: position 12,456 of record CAMAUI010000072.1, on the reverse strand, counting down.
CCGCGCTCCACGAGCCTGCGGGACGCGAGGAGTTGCGAGCCGAATTCGCGGCAATGCGCGAGATCGAGGCCGTAGAGTGCCCTGGTCTCGGCGGTCTCCTTTGAAAAATCCAACGCCTCGGGAACGGAGCGCTGCATGCGGTAGGCGAGTTCGTAGGAGGCAATGCGGGCGGCGAGCGCGGGGTCGTTCGGATACTCGACGCCGCGCAGGTCGTTGAGTTCGCGGACGAGGTCGTTGCCGATGTCGCGGGCGGCTCCGGTGACGGGGCGCGCGGGCTTTCCGAAATCGAGCGGGTTGGCGGGATCAATGCGCAGCGGCACGGCATCGTGCGCGGGGCCGAGGTAGTGGCCGTCCTTTTTGTTCCAGTACTCGCGCGTCCCGATGGAAATGAACTGCGGGAGGCTGTCGTTCAGGCTGCCGAGACCGTAGTGCGCCCACGCGCCGAGCGTGGGATACTCGCCGTCGAGCATGTTGCGCCCGGTGTGGAATTGCGCCTGCGCGCCGTGGTTGCTGTCCGTCGTGAACATCGAGCGCACGATGGCGATGCGATCCACGTTGCGGGCGATGTGGGGGAACCAGTCGCTGATCTCGATGCCGCTTTGGCCGTGGTTTTTGAAGCCGACTTGCAGGGGGTAGAGCTTGTTCCGCTGGTTGCCGTTCGCGTCCGGCACGAGAAGGCGTTCGAGCGCGAGCTTCGCGGGATCCTGGACGCCGGCGAACGGCGTTTCGGCGATGGTCTTGCCGCCGTATTTTGTGAGCATCGGCTTCGGGTCGAAGCTTTCCATGTGGCTCACGCCTCCGTTCATGAAGAGCCAGATCACGCTCTTTGCCTTCGGTGGAAAATGCGGGATGCCGTTCGGCGGAGTCCAGAGCCCCGCACTGGCGGCGCTGTCACGGTGCAGCATCGCACCCAGTGCCACGCCGGTGAATCCCATGCCGATGTCGGCTAGAAATGTGCGGCGCGTGAGAAGTGTCGGGTTCATGGTTCAGCGAAGTGTGACGAAGTCATTGTGATTGAGCAACGCGTGGACGAACTGCGCGCGCGCGGTGGAATCGGACGCGCCGGGCAGCCTGCGCCACGCGTCGAGCGCGCGGGCACTCGCCGCAAGCTCGGCGTCGCTGGCGGCCATGCCGAGGATGAGCGACCACGCGCCGCGGATGAACGCGCCCTCGCCGGGCGCTGTTTCCGAGATGCGCGCGGCGATTTTCCCGGCGGCGTCCTGTGCAAGCGCGCTGTTGGTGAGGGCGAGCGCCTGCTGGGGGACGATGCTCTGGTCGCGGCGGTAACATTCTTTCACAAGGGCTTCGTCGAATGTGGTGAGGAAGCGGTTCCGGTCGTTGTTCGAGTGGAAAAAATACAGGCTCCGGCGCTTTGATGCGTCCTGCGCTGCAGGCGGGACGGACGGGCCGCCGAGCGTGGTGTCGAGTTCCCCCGCGAGCGCGAGCAGGGAGTCGCGAACGACCTGCGCCTCCAGCCGCACGGAGGTGCGCCGCCAAAGATGGATGTTGTCCGGATCCTTCGCGGCATTCGCCTCCGAGCCCGCGAGCGAGGACGACATGCGATAGGCGGCGGAGGTGACGATCAGGCGATGCAAATGCCGCATGCTCCATCCGCTTTCGACCAGCTCGGATGCCAGCCAGTCGAGCAGTTCGGGATGGGTGGGTTGTGCTCCCTTGCGTCCAAAATCGAACACGGTGCTGACGAGCGGCGTTCCCATGTGGCGCATCCAGATGTGGTTTGCCGCGACCCGCGCGGTGAGCGGGTTGCCTGCGTCTGTGATCCATCCCGCGAGCGCGCTGCGGCGGCCGGTGCTTGTTTGCGGGAAGGGCACGGACGGATCATCCTTTCCGGAATCGCGGAATCGTGTCGGCGTCCATTTCGCCGCCGTGAGACGGGCGTAGGTCGCATCGGGCTTGAGCGGGGCCTCCGCGGCCTTCCCGGCCTTGGCGAGGGTGCCGCGCGCGGCGCCGAGTTCCTTTTCCACGCCCGCCTTTTTGTTCGCCGCCGCACGCAACAGCCGGGACTCCGCATCCGCGACGGCGTGGCCCGCCTTTGCGACCGCAACGCGCAAATCCGCGCGAACGGCCGCTTCGCGTCTTGCCGGTTCATCGCCGGCCTTCGTGCGCGCAGCGGCCATCGCCTCCGCGCGTTTGGTGACGCTCTCAAGCTCTGCCTTCGCGAGCGCGAGGGCCGCTTCCGCGACGGCCTGTGCGGCCTTTGCCCCGGCCAGCGTGGATTCCGGCGCGGGCTGCGGGGCGGCGGCTTTCGCGGAGGGCTCGCGCAGTTTCACAGCCGCGCCCAATGGGGAGACCGTGATTTCGTGGAACGCGGCGAGCGCATCGAACGTGGTGAATTGCAACGCGCCATCGCGGCGGGCGAGCGGCGAGCGCCATGCCAGCACAGGCTCGCCATCGAGTGCGACATTGACGAGCGTATCGCGCACCTGGACGCGCAGCGTGTATTCACGACCGGGCGCGATGGGCCGCGCGACCGCGCCGTCCGCCGGGAAATGCGCCTGGGCGCCACGACTGTAAGAGGCCTGCACTTTTGGCCCCGGCGCATGGGCGCTGACATAGACAAAAATCTCGCTGTCTCCCGCCACGCCCGCTTGCGACGGATCGCGCGTGGTCGCATCGAACGCCATGCCGACGCTGCGGTACACGCTCCCACCGCGGAGGGTGAAGCGCATCGTCACGTCGAAATCACGCGGCGCCTGGTCGAGCAGCCTCAACGCCGCGCGGGACTGGCCGTCCTTCTTTTGCTCAAGGCTCCCGGACTCATGTGCCCATTCGCCGCCAAAGAGTTTCCAACGCGCCGCGTCCAGCGTGGCAAACTGCGCGGCGGTTGCGGGCTTTTGCGGGGCCACCTCCGCCGGCGGCGCGGCGGCTTCCGATTTCGCCACACGATCCGCCATTTCCGCGGCCTGTTTGTTCGCGCGCGCAAGCGCCTCCTCTGCCGCGTCCACCTTTTTCCGTGCCGGTGCGATGTGCGCCTCGCTCACCCACGGTTGCAGTTCCGGCTGGGACGCTTCCGGCGGCAGCGTGACGGGGCGGACTTCGGGCTGCTTAAACGCAAGGAGCGCCGGCACGCCCGGCGCGACCGGCTTGGACTTGTCCGGCTTGCTCTCGTCTCCACGGACGTAGCGGTAAGTCGGCGCATCCGGGAGCCCGTCGAAAACGCGCGGGATGCCGTCACGCTCGACGTCCGTCGTTCCCGCGACGAAATCGAGCCGCACATGATACGGCTCGAAGAAAGCGCGCATCCGGTAGTAGTCGGCGTGTGCGATCGGGTCGTATTTGTGGTCGTGGCACTTCGAGCAGTTCATCGTCAGCGCGAGGAAACCCTTGCTGACATGCTCGACCGTCTCCTCCATCCACGGGTTGCGGTTGAAGAGGAAAAAGTTTCGCGCGAGGAAGCCCGTCGCGCGCAGCTTCTGCGGGTCGGAAGGATACAGTTCATCCGCCGCGAGCATCTGCCTCACCATTTCATCGTAGGGCGTGTCGCTGTTGAGCGATTCGACGATCCAGTCGCGCCAATGCCACATGTGTTTCTGGCTGTTGCGGAGCTGGTCGCCGAGGCCCCACCAGTCGCTGTAACGCCAGACATCCATCCAGTGCCGCGCCCAGCGCTCGCCGTGCCGCGGGTCTTTCAGCAGCCGGTCCACGGTCGCCTCATACCAGCCGCCGCCGGGGTCTTTTTCCACCGCGGCAATCTCCGCGCCCGTCGGCGGGAGCCCGATCAGGTCGAGGTAAAGCCGGCGCAGCAACACCTCGCGCGGCGCCTCCTTTTGCGGCGTGAGGCCGCGGGCCGCGTGCTGTTTGGAGATGAAGGCATCAATCGGATTGCGAACCCACTTCGCGTTCACGCCGGCGGGAACCGGCGGCTTCACCCGCGGGCGAAAAGCCCAGTGTTCACGCGGATCACGCTCGGGCTCCTCGTCCGAGGGAGCCGGTGCGCCGGCGGCAATCCACTCGCGCAGCAGCGCCACTTGCGCGGGTGAAAATGGCTCGCCCTCATGCTGCGGCGGCATCCGTTCCTCGAGATCGGTGGCCGCGACCTTCTTGATGAGGAGGCTCGTGTCCGACGCCCCGCGCTTCAGCACCGGGCCCGACTCGCCGCCCTTGAGCATCGCAGCGACCGTGTCGAGCCGCAGATCCGCCTTTTGTTTCAACGCGCCATGGCACGTGTAGCAGCGTTCCTGCAAAAGCGGCTTCACGCTTTTCAAATAATCCACCTCCGCCCGCGCAACGGGCAGCACGGTGAGAAGGCACGCGAGATGAAGGGCGTGCTTGATGGCGGATGCCGGTACACTGGCCGTGGTCTTCACGAACCGAGCCTGCGGTCTGTTCAGGGCACGGTCAATCCGCCACCTCGGACTCCCGCATGCCGGGTGCGGGCGAGTATTGTAAGATGCTGCTACGGCGAGGGCGTGAAAGACACACTGCCGATGCGATTGCTGTCCGGCACGCAACTGTTGCCGCGGATGATCGAACGGCCACGCATCCCCAAGTTCGCTGGTGATGGCATCGCTCCCACGAACTGGAACCCGTGCACGCCATCAGCGCCGCGACCACGGGTTTCATCTCCCAGCTTTCCAGCAGCACGTGCATCGGCTCCTCCAGCCGCCCGATCCGCTCCCCGGTCTCCGCCTTTTTTCCAGTGCCCGCCACGCGCGGTGAATTCGGGCTGCGGTGCTGAGAGTTGCGGAGGTGATGAGGACAAGCTGCGCCATTTCTGGCCGCCTACGCCACGGTGAAAGCGAGCGACACTTTCACTTCGTCTTTTTGATTCCGGCCGGTGAACGAGACGGCGACGTGTGTGCCGTCATCCTCCACGTTCACCCAGCCGAAGCAGCCCTCTTCGCTTCGCGGCAGGTACGAGCGGTGGCTGTAAGGTCCGCCTTTGAAGCTGCCTGCTTGATCGAGGGCGGAGCCGTGCAGCACGCGCACGAGGCTTTCGCTTTCATCGCCGAAGTCGCTGTAGGTGCCGTCGTCCGCGGCGAGCATGTGCGCGTCGCCGCAGAGGATGCAGAGGTTGCGAATGCGGTGCCTGGCAATGAAATTGGCGATCTCGCGGCGCTCGTGCTGGTAATTCGCCCATGCATCCGAGCTGCTCTGCCCATTCCATGGCACGCTGCTGCCCCAGAATACGAGGGCGTGGGATCGCGATGCGGCGAGCAGTTCGCGCTTGAACCATTCCTTTTGCCCGGAACCCATGAGGGACTTGTTGGGCCCGTCCTTCTCCCCCACGGGCGTGCGTTCGCTGCGCAGATCGGTGATGATGAACCGCGCGCGGGCGATGCTGAATGCGTGCTGGATCGGCCCATCCGAGACGAGCGGGTAATGCGGCGCATATTCGCGATAGACGGCGCGTGCCGCGTCGCGTGAGGGCGAGCGGCGGTCGCAGTTGTTCGGGCCGAAATCGTGGTCGTCCCACACGTAGTCCAGGGGAATGGTACGATAGAGCGCGCCCTGGGTGCTGGATGAGAGCACAGTGTCCCATGCAGCCCGGAACAGGCGCGGGTCATTGCGCGAGATGTTCACGTAATGGAAGTCGCCGAGGTGGAGGAAAAAGGCGGGCTCTTTCCGCACGATGGTCGTGAAAACCCGGTGCTGTGACCCGGTGCGCGCGCAGGAGGAAAAGGCGAATGAAAAAGACGCGGGCTTGTTGGCAGGCGGGAAAGTCCTCAGCACGCCCGGTGGGAAGCTTGCGGGACGCCCGAGCACCTCGAGCGTGAGCGTGTAAAGGCTCGCGGGTTCGAGGCCGGCGAGCACGAAGGTGGTCACGTTGCTCTGCGGGTCACGGACTGCCTGCGGTTTGAAGCTGAGGGGAGCGGCTCCCGCCTTCAGCACAAGCAGGCGCGATGCAGTGCCCGGTGGGAGTTTCGTTTTCACGACCGCGCTCGTGGGCGTCACTGCGCCCAGCCAGAGGGTGGGCGCATGGCTTGGGCGCTGCGTGGGGCGGAGGATGATCTGTGGCCCGGCATCCTGTGCCCATGCGGGAATTGAGGCCGCGCTGATACCCGCGGCAGTTTGGAGGAACTTGCGTCGGCTGATGGAAGAAGGCACGGAGTTCCATCACCGTGTCCGGCCCCCGTGGCAATCACGAAGCGCGTTGCGGGGCCGCGCCATTTGCGCCACGAATGGGCACTGTGACTTCCGGGACCACGATCATTCGCTACGAAGACGGCCAGCCGCTTCCTCCCCGGCCGGATGAACTTGCCATCGAGGAGCCGCTGGAAATTTGTGTCGAGGGGCAGCCGGTCGCCGTCGCGATGCGCACGCCCGGCCACGATCGTGAACTCGCCGCCGGCTGGCTGATCAGCGAGGGGATCATCCGCCGGGCGGATGACATCGTGGAGATTGTGGCGCGCCCCGGTGAGGATCCAACGCGGGGCGCGATGGTGGACGTGATGCTGCGCGACCCCGGCGGGTTCGACGTGGCGAAGCACCGGCGCAATGTGCTGACAAATGCGAGTTGCGGGCTGTGCGGTGCGGCGTCCATCGCACAGGTGCTCCGGGAATTTCCAAAAATTGAAAGTTCGCTTCGCATCAATGCGGGCATCCTGCACGGGCTTCCCGCGGCTCTCCAGGGCAATCAGCCTGCGTTCCAGCGCACGGGTGGCATCCACGCTTGTGCGCTCTTTGATGCCACCGGCGCGCTGATCGCGTTGCGGGAGGACGTGGGGCGGCACAATGCCCTCGACAAACTCACCGGCTGGGCGTTGCTCGAGCATCGCCTCCCGCTGACCGAAAGCATCCTCCTTCTCAGCGGACGTGTTTCTTTTGAAATGATCCAAAAAGCCGTCGCCGCGGGGATCCCGGTCGTTGCCGCGATCGGTGCGCCATCATCGCTCGCTGTGGAGCTTGCGCGTGGATGCGGAATCTCGCTGGTCGCGTTCCTCCGCGAGCACACTTTCAATGTTTACTGCGGTGCCGCGAGACTCGGGAAAATTCATCACGGAGCGGGCAGGACATAGCAGCCCAACCAGACCCACCCGCCCCACTTGATGAAAAAACTCAGGATTCCACGACCGGACTTTCGCTCAGCTTGATGACACGGCCCTCGGGGTCGCGGAAATTGGTGTACGGGCCCACCGAGGTGACCACGATCCCGCGTCGCCGGAGTTCCGCGAGGACGGCATCCTGATGATCGAGCACGAGATGCAGGTGAAAGTAGCTCACCACCTCACCTTGATCTGCGTTGCGGAGGTAAATTGGAATTCCAGCGAGCTGCATTTCACACACCCGCCCCGGTTTCTCGTTCGCCACGCGGGCATTGAGAATATCCACATAAAAATCGCGCACTTCGCGATAGTGCTGGGTGAAAATCGTCAGCGCATAGCACTTGGGTGAAGTGACTACAGCACAGCCCGCGTCGGGAGTGTGTTCGATGTCAGCATCAGTGTCGGCCGTGAGGCGGGATAGACTTATCATGGAAATTGTAAAAGCGGCTCGCGTGCCAAAGCTATAAATTCCATAATGTGAGAACCCGAAGTTTTCCGGCTCCTGGTGGCCGCCGCCTGCATCGCAAACATTCACCGCTGCGAATGGAAGATCCCTGTCCTCACAGTCCTGCGCCAGGCCTTCGCGGAAGTGGCTTCAAATTTCGAGCGTGGCTTCGATCGAGGCCGGGCGGTTTATTTGACAGGTTGAACTTGGAACACTGGGGATTATCGTCGCCGAACATACCACATTTATCAATTTCTTCTCCCGCAACCTGACGAACCAAAACTTTTCAGAAGAATCGGCGCAAAACAGTCCCTAAATGAATCTCCGCACGTTGATGTTTTTCTTTGTCGTAGTCCTGGCTCTCGCAGGGCGGGCCGGTGCGGTGGTGATCAACGAGATCCACTTCAATGGCCGGGATAATACGGTAAAAAACGAGTTCATCGAACTCTACAACACCAGCCCCTCCGCCGTCAGCATGGCTGGCTGGCGCATCTCCGGCGGTGTGGATTACATTTTCCCCGCGGGCACCAGCATTCCGGCGAACGGCTATCTGCTGGTCGCTGCATCCCCGGCCACGATTCTCGCGAAATTTTCAAAAACCGCGCTCGGACCATGGGCGGGTTCTTTGAACTCGGATGGAGAAACCGTCCGTCTGCGCGACCAGACCGATGCGGTTGTTGACGAAGTGGACTACCAAGTGGGTTTTCCATGGCCTGTTGCCGCGGGTGGCGATGGAGCCTCGCTGGAAAAAATCAACCCGTTGCTGGATGGTTCACTCGGCGCCAGTTGGCGGTCGGCCACGATTCCGGCTGACAACGCCACCACCGACACCGCGTCTCCCGGAGCCGTGAATCTGAAGTTTTCTGCGAACGCCCCGCCAGCCATTCGACAGGTGCAGCACTCCCCCCAACAACCCAAATCCACGGATCCCATCGTCATCACGGCCAAGGTGACAGATCCCGAAGGCGTTGCTTCCGTCGTGCTCAGCTACCAGGTGGTTGCTCCGGGCAGCTACATCCCCCGTTATCTTTCGAATGTGCCCAGCGGAAATAACATCGCCAGCGAGACGAGGACGCTCAACCCGGACTTCGAACTGGCGGCAAACTGGACCTCGGTGGCCATGTCGGATGGCGGCACAGGTGGGGACGCGGTTGCGGGCGACGGGATCTGGACAGCCGTGGTGTCGGCGAAGCCACATCGTACGCTGCTCCGCTACCGCATCACGGTGGCCGACGTTCCGGGCAACAGCGTTCGCGTTCCGTACCCGGATGATCCCGCGGCGAATTTTGCCTGCTACATTTACAACGGCGTGCCCGATTACGGCGCGACGACTTCGGCCACATTGCAGACGCTGCCAGTATATCACCTCATCACCAAGGGGAGTGACTGGACGGACTGCATGGCCTACGACGGTAGCAAGCAGATCAGCCAGGGTCTTGCCGCGCGTTTCTATTACAATTGGAACGGCACTTTTGTTTACGACGGCGTCGTCTATGACAACATCGCCTATCGTACCCGCGGCGGGAATGGGCGTTACCAAGGCGCAGGCAAGCGCTCGCTGCGGTTCAAATTCAACCGTGGATCCTACGTGACCCTGCGGGATCAGCAGGGGAACCCGTACCCCGAAAAATGGCAGACTCTCACCACCGGCAAGGGCACCGAAAATCGCGGTTCGCTGACCTATTCACTCAATGAATGGGTGAACAACCGGATCTGGAATGCGAATGGCGTCCCGGCTCCATTCACCCATTTCGCCCATTGGCGGAATGTGACCACCACTGCCGAGCAGGCCGATGCCTTTCACGGCGACTTCCAAGGCCTCATCTTCATCCTGGAGGACTACGATGTCCGTTTCCTCGAAGCCCATGACATGCAGAAGGGGAATCTCTACAAGCTGCTGAACCAGACCAATGTGGCGTTGGATCAACAGCGATACCAGGCTCCGGATGCTGTAAGCAACGGTGCCGATCACAACTGGATTGAGAGCAGCCTTACCGCCTCGAGTCCTGCTGCCGAGGTAACTGCGAATGTGAATCTCGGCGCATGGAGCCGCTACCACGCCGTCTGCCAGGCGGTGCGTCACTACGATTACTGGCCCGATGCGAACAAGAACATGGCGTTTTACTTCGAGCCCGTTTACACGCCGGAAAATGGGAATCGCGGAAAACTCTGGATCCTCCCTTTTGACCACGATGCCTCCTGGGGGCCGACCTGGAACAGCGGGGACGACGTTGTTTATAGCGCGGTTTTCGGCACAGCCGGTCCCAGTCTGTGGCCCACGTACTTCAACGCGGTCAGGGAGCTTCGCGACCTGTTTTTCCAGCCGGACCAGGTCAACGCGCTGATTGACGAAGGTGCGGCCATCATTGCTCCGCTGATTCCCGCGGATGACGCCCGTTGGAAGTCGGCGCCCGCGGACGTCGGAAGCTATTCCGGCTTTGGCGGTCCCGGCATGACTTCGCTTGCGAGTCTTGTTCAGGACATGAAAAATTTTGCTTTCTCCGGAGGTGACTGGCCCGGCGGAAGCGTTGGCGCGGGTGGACGCGCCGCCTTTCTTGAGACCTTGCAGGGGTCGCAAGGCGAGAGCGCCGCCATCCCAGCCACTCCCGTCATCTCCTACCTCGGCAGCGCAGGCTTTCCGGTCAGCGACCTCCGGTTTCAGACCGGGGCCTTCAGCGATCCCCAAGGCGCGGCAACCTTCGGGTCCATGCAGTGGCGCATTGCCGAGATCACCGATCCGGCCGCTCCCGGATACGTGGCCGGCGAACCGCTCAAGCTCGAACTTTCCGCGAGCTACATCTCACCCGCCATCACTCCCTACTCGGCGCAATTCCGCTTTCCTGCCGCTGCCTGCCGATCCGGCCATACCTACCGGGCTCGTGTCAGGATGACGGACAGCACCGGCCGCGTCAGCCGCTGGAGCGCCCCGGTGCAATTCACCGCCACGGCGGCGACCCTCACAGTTTATCAGCAGAGCCTCGTCATCACCGAGATCATGTACAATCCTGCGCCAGCGACCGCCGCCGAGATCTCGCAAGGATGGAGCGATGGCGACTTTGAATTCATCGAGATCCGCAATGTAGGAACCAGCGCCGTGGATTTGTCGGACGTGCGGTTCACGAAGGGAATCAATTTCGATTTTCCCGCCGGCACGAGCCTCTCGCCGGGATCGAGTCGCGTGGTGGTCCGCAATGCCGCCGCCTTCGCGTCGCGCTACGGCGGCGGTGTGCCTGTCGCCGGAGTCTGGCAGGCAGGGGATGCCCTCAGCGACGGCGGAGAAGATGTGAAGCTCAGCTTCGGCGCGGGAGAATTGATCACCTCTGTCACTTACGACAACGCCCTTCCATGGCCTGTGTTGGCGGACGGCGGCGGCAGGAGTCTCATCCGGTTTCTTCCACAAAACACTGCGCTCGATCCAAACCAGTCAACAAGCTGGCGGGCCAGCACGACCATCGGCGGCTCGCCTGGCAATGAAGATCCGACAGGCGGGATCGAGGGCGTCTTCATCAACGAAGTCCTCACCAACTCCGCTGCGCCGTACACCGACACCATCGAGCTCTACAACTCGACGAATGCCTCCGCCGACGTGAGCGACTGGTGGCTGACCAACGACGGCGCAGTCCCGCAAAAATACCGCATCCCACCCGGCACCGTGATCCCTGCGGGCGGCTACGTGACGTTCAGCGAAGCGCAGTTCAATCCCGGCGGCGGCACGAGCTTCGCGCTCAGCCAGAACGGCGGGCAGCTCTATATTTTCTCCGGCGATGCCGCGGGCAATCTCACCGGCTACGCGCATGGCGTCGAGTTTCAGGCGGCGGACCAAAACGTGTCGTTCGGTCGCTATTTAAACAGTCTCGGCTACGAGTCATTTCTTGCGCAGTCTGCGCTCACGTTTGGCTCTGAAAATTCCGGCCCGCTGATCGGCCCGCTGGTCATCAACGAAATCCAGTACAACCCGCCCGCGGGCTACGACGAGTTCCTGGAAATCCGCAACATCAGCGGCGCGGCGGTCAGTTTGTGGGATCCGGCGAATCCCGCAAACACGTGGGAGATCAGCGGCCTCAATTTCAGTTTCCCGGCCAGCACGATCATCCCTGCGGGAGATTATGCGCTTGTGGTCGGGATTGATCCCGCGACTTTCCGCGCGAAGTATCAGGTGCCGGTGGCGGTGCAGATTTTTGGTCCCTATGCCGGCCTGCTCGATAACGCTGGCGAGAAGATCGAACTCCGGAAGCCCATGCCGCCTTACGTGAACGGGACAGGGCAGACGATCATCCCCTATGTGATCGTGGACAGTGTGCGCTACAGCAATGTCACGCCGTGGCCGGAGGGTGCGGCAGGGATCGGCGCATCACTCCAGCGGAGCAACTCCAACACCTATGCGGATGATGCGGCGAACTGGTTCGCGAGCGGCATCTCGCCGGGCGCGACCAATGTGTACAATTCACCGCCCGCCATCACGCTGCTCGCTCCGCTCAACGGTGCGACAGTCACGCTGCCCGCGGCCATCACGCTCGCGGTGGATGCGGTGGACACGGACGGCTACATTTCAAAAGTGGAATTTTTCGATGGCGCCGCGAAGATCGCCGAGGTCACCACTGCGCCGTTCATCTTTACGTGGACCACCGCGACGGTGGGCACGCACAGCATCAGCGCGAAGGCGACTGATGGCGCGCTTGGCGTCACCACGTCATCGAGCGCGAGCATCACGGTGAACAGCGGCACGGCCAGCGTCACGGGCACGGGCTGGCGCGGGGAGTATTTCAAGGACGCAAACAGCAACACTCACCTCACAGTGACGGACAACACAGTCAGGACACGCACTGATGCGATGATCAATTTCAACGACAGCACGGGCTGGCCGAACATCCAGTTCGCCGGGCTCGGCACGGATCTGTTCAGCGTACGCTGGAGCGCGCAATTTCTGCCGCCGTCAACGGCGTCGTATAATTTCCACGCGACCTCCGCGGCCGGCGTGCGGCTGTATGTCGGCGGGCAGCTCGT
>CAMAUI010000071.1 GCA_945861385.1 Prosthecobacter debontii | reverse complement strand
CGCGCCAAAAAAAACTTCTGGTGTCACGTGGGAGCAGACGCTGCGGGCGATTCGGCCGTGGCTGGTGAGATCCACCGGCTCCTGCTTTTGCTGCGGCATGAAATTTGACGACATCCTCGCCGATTTAACTTAACGGAGTAATACTAGCCGCAGGCTTCCCCGTGATGGTGATCGGCACGATGAATCCAGGCTGCTTGGTATCCTCGCCGCCTTCCGCCACTGGTTCGAGCGGCATATCCTTCGGGCTCACATCAATGAACTGGCTCGATCCCGGTGCGAGCGCCAGCTTCGCCTTTCTGCCGTATTCACGATCCTTGAACCACACCTTGATGGACGTGTTCTGCTTGCCCATCGTCACGCTCGCCCAATGCCGGTCATCGCGGGTGAAGCCTGCCAGTTTCGATGGTTCCGTCTTTGGCCCGTCTTCAAGGCCGCCCGGCTGGTGAAGGACGCCGGGCATCATCGGGTCGAAGCCCCTCCACCAGCCATGGTCCCCATGATACCGCCAGTCCACCAGCCCCGTGAAGCGCGGCACCCCGCCCGCCGTACTGACGCCAGTGGCGTTTTTGTTGATCTGCTGCGGGGCGACTTCCGGCCCTTCGTGCGCGACTTGCTGGGCGATGATCAATTCGCCGTTGTTGTCCTTTTCCAGCAGGAATCTCCGGTATGCCCACTGCCCCGGCGAAGGCCCCTCCAGCGAATAGGCACCGAACACAATCACGGGAAAAGCCGCCAGCGAATCGCGGTTGCCGATATGCAGCGGCACCACCTCCGCAAGCTGGTCGCGGAACACCGCCGGGATCAAATCCCTGAACGGCGTGATCTGCCCGCTGCTATAGTAATAAGCCGACGCCCCGTATCCGCCGATGATGTCCTGCGAATCGTTCACGGCGATTGCATCGAGGTCGCTGCCGATGTCGGCGGTGAGGTCGGGGCCGGTCGGGTTTGCGGGATCGGGAAACCACAGGATGCGGCGCGGGATGTCCACGGGCGTTTCGCCGTCCGACTTGTAGCCGACGACCACGCTGCCGTTGTCGCTCATCGCGCTGAATTGCGGCTTGAGGTCGTCGCGCCGGAGACTCTCCGGCAGCCAGTTCGTGGTGCTGTTGCGGAAAGCCCGCCAGCGCTGCTGCCGCCCGCCACCGGACGCGCTCGTGACATACGAAACCGTGCCCGCGACGTTCCCCTTGCGCGAGTTCGCCTCCACGTTCGTGCCCAGCGCGGGTCCGTCGTCCAAGAATGCGTCGTTGATGTGATCCCATGCGGGCTTGTCGGCGGTCGGGTAAAAAAGCGCCTGATCCACAGTCTCCGTCATCGAGGTCAGATCACCGGCAACGTAGGGCGACAGCGCCTCGGGCACCGCCAGTCCGTCCGCCCCCGCCGCCGTCAATCCCCGGAGCACCCGCGCACCGTGAAAGTAAATCACGCCCGAATTGTATTTCGTGAAAAGATCAGCCTGGAAACTCCCGTACGCCCCCTTCGGCCCGGCGGTGCCCGTCGTCACCCCGGCAATCGTCCGGCTCAGCGTGTCAATCGCCGTGGTTTGCAGTCCGCCGCTGATGGAAAAAACGGTCTCCTGCCGATCCACGAGCGTCTCGGTGGAAATGGTTCCGTCCGCGGCTTTCCAATGCACGACATGGTGCGTCGGCCCCGCAACTTTTTGCGTGCGCACACCATCGCCGCCCCCCGGCGGAATCGTGTCCGTGAACTCGGCGAGAACCGTGTCCGGATCGCGCGCCACCCATGACACATTGTGATCGTCATCAATCGTGATGTGCTCCGGCTCCAAATCCTTCGCCGGATGCCCGTCCGGGAGATACGCGCTCAAATCCGTCACCGCATAAAACTTCGGCGGAATGTAATCGCCCCGGCGTCCATCCTGCGGCCAGCGATCCTCGCCATCCTTGAACCCATCACCGTCCGTGTCCGCGAGCCAAGCGCTGCTGCCGGTCTCCTGCCCATCCGCGATGCCGTCGCCATCGGTGTCCGCGTTGAAAGGACTCGGGTTCACGCCGAGGGGATTGGTCCCGGTGTAAGGATGGGAAAGCTCGTAAATGTCGCTCCACCCATCGCCATCGCTGTCGCGATTGAGATCGAAAGCGAACACATTCTTGAGCTGCCCGATGCTGGCCACGGCGAAACTCGTATCATCCGCGGTCGCATCCGTCCACGGCTTTGCATACCCGCCGAATGTGCTGCTCAGTCCAAAGTTGGAATTTGCGATGATGATAAGACGGAATGACCTGCCTGCCTCCGTGCTATTGCTCTTCTAAACGCTTCAAGGCTTGGGCCCTTTCCTCCGGGTCCAAATACTGCAAAGTTTCGGCCCGTAGCTTCGGACCATCCAAGCGTCTCAAGAACTCGGTTCCTTCTTTCGGATCCATATTCCTATACATTTCAGCCCTTATCTTCGCGCAGTCTTCGTAATACAACTCTGTCAGCCTTTTTAGGTCAACCTGTATAATGAAAGTTTCAGGCGACGCAACTCTAACGCTTGCCAGAGAACGGACCGCTCCTGCCGCTTCCCACTCTGCAATGGCTTCTTCAACCGTTTTTAGATCATCATCGGCAAATGCGAGGACATCTCGCTTTGTAAATAAATCCCGAGGGCCATCTTCGGCATACCCAATCAGAAGTCCCTGAAGGACTGTCTTGTGTTGCTTATTCATGGTGTTAATTTCGGTATCAAGGCTTCAATTTGTTCCCCTGTCAGAGCTTGCCCGCTCACGGTATCCAAAATCTCAAGCCTATCTATGACAACTTGTTTGTTTTCCAATAGAAGCTGCTGGCTACCGGCCTCGTGGGCGTCGCTTTCCGCCGCCGCCGGGCCTGACACCCAGTGACCTGATCTGAATCCCAAATCAATCCCGGCCAGCTTCCCGCTGGCCGGGATTTTTTTTCGGGGGACTCCTTGTGCGGAGCCGTGATGGGAACGTGGCACAGAGCTTCCAGCCTGTGGGCCAGCGGGCGTCTCGCCCGCCGCCATCCCTGAGCCGACGAGTGTGGCTCTGATGGCGACCAGCTTGCTGGGTCTGCTGACCTTGCGCCGTCGTCGGGCCTAAGGCTCCGCGAGCGTAGTCAATTCAAGCGACCCCGACTGGCACCCCGCCGGTCGGGGTTTTCTTTTGCGCAAACTTCGCCAGCGCCGATATTCAATCTGGAAACGGGAATGGGAACTCGCACAAAGGCGCAAAGCAGTGAAGCTTGGGTGGAGTGCGTCCCTCACCCGGCAGGAGAGAGCTGCTGTGTTTCCGTTTCTTTGTGGCTCTGCGCCTTGGTGCGAGAACCCGTGCGCGAGGCGGCTGCATTATCGCGAGCCGGCGGGTTTTTCTCACAAAATTCTGTTTTCCGGCTAAGCATGCCACCCTTCTCATGAAAATCGTTCTTCTCGATGCCCACACCGCCAATCCCGGCGACCTTTCCTGGCAGCCGCTCGAAGCCATCGCGCCCTGCGACGTTCATCCGCGCACGCCTCCGGATCAAACCGTGGCACGTTGCGCGGGAGCGGAGATCGTGATCACGAACAAAGCGCTTTTGTCGCGCGAGATCATCGCGGCGCTGCCGGATTTGAAATACATCGGTGTCACGGCCACGGGCTTCAATGTGGTGGATGTCGTCGCGGCGACGGAACGCGGCATCGTGGTGACGAATGTGCCGGGTTACAGCACGCCGGCGGTCGCGCAGCATGTCATCGCGCTGCTGCTGGAACTGACCAATCACGTCGGCCATGCGGCAAAGAGCGTGGAGCATGGCCGGTGGACGAAATGCCCGGATTTTTGCTACTGGGATCATCCGCTTTTCGAACTGGCCGGCCGCACGCTGGGAATCATCGGCTACGGTGAAATCGGCAGTGCCGTGGCTCGCATCGGCGTTGCGTTCGGCATGCGGGTGCTGGCCTCGAAGCGCACTTGGAAGGAACCGCCATCCGCAGGCATCGAAACCGCGGAAACCGACGACATTTTCCGCCGATCCGATGTGATCAGCCTGCATTGTCCGCTGACGGATTCGACGAGGCATCTCATTGGCGAACGCACGCTCGGTTTGATGAAGCGTGAGGCGTTTGTGATCAACACCGGCCGTGGACCGCTCGTGGATGAAGCCGCTTTGGCGAAAGCACTGAACGATGGCCGCATCGCCGGTGCCGGGCTCGACGTTCTCTCCGTCGAACCGCCGAAGGAGGGCAATCCACTCATCGGCGCGAAGAACTGCCTCATCACCCCGCACATCGCCTGGGCGAGCCGCGAATCACGCGCCCGGCTCATCGAGATCACCGCCGCGAATTTGCGGGCGTTTCTGACGGGGAAGCCCGTGAACGTGGTGAATCCTTGATCGTCTTGAGCGAGATCGCAGCGCCGCGATGGCCGCGTCGCCTGTCGGCCTCATGTGATCTTTTTCCACCCGCCATCACGGCAGCGGCGTGTTGGGCTTTACGGCGTTGTCGGGGTACTTGCCGTCGAAGACCATCATTTGCTCCTGGGTCTCCGGGACGAAGAAGGATTCGTCTATCGCACCGTCCGGTCCGGTGACCCGCTTGAGGTCGAGGCCGAGGTGCCTGGCAAAGAAGGGATAGGCGGCCATGCGCTTCGAGGTGCCGTAGTCGTGTCCTTCCTCGGCGAAGTGCGCGTTGGCGACCCTGTCGGCGGCACCGTGGAGTTTGTAAACGTGCTGGATGAATGGAAACTCGACCTGCGGCGTGTTGACGGTCCAGTCCTTGCCGTTCGAGATGATGAGTTGAGGGCGCGGGGCCGCCAGCGCGGCGATCTCGGCGTTGTTGGTCTTGTGGGTGGTGCTCCAGTGGATCGGCATGCCGCTTTCACATCCGCAGCCGCCGAAGAAGTGCGCGGAGACCTGGCAGACCGGGACCGGGACCGCGACGCGCTCGTCAATGGCGGCGAGGATGAAGGTCTGGGTGCCTCCGCCCGAGCAGCCGGTCATCCCGATTCGCTTGGGATCGACATTGGGAACAGTGAGGAGGAAATCGAGAGCACGGATGCTGTTCCATGTTTGCAGACGCAGGATTTCGGGCGTGCCGCGGTGATCCCAGCCCGCCTCCTTCGAATCGCCGTAACCCACCATGTCGTAATGAAAGACGGCGGCGCCCATCTTGGCGAGAATCCCACAACGCGTCTGGGGCTCCGCGGGGAAGCGCCCGCCGTGACCGTGCGGGCTGAGAATCCCTGCCAGCTTTTCCTCAAAATTTGTCGGCCGGTAGAGCGTGCCGGTGACGTAGAATCCGGGTGAGCTTTCGAACGCGACATTCTCCGCGACATAGTCCGGGTAGGCGCGTTTCTTCACGGAACGCGGGTTGAGCGGGGTGCGTTCCGGCAGGGTGGTGAGCTTCAAGCCCGCCAGGATTCCCGCGACGACCTTCTCCTTTCGCTTCTCCCAGCTCGCGAGATCGGGAATCGCTTGCTGGATCTCCGCCAGTTCCCGCTTCGCCTGCTCGGGCTTCATCGCGTTTCCCTTGCGCAGGCCCTGGGCGTGGAGCGGCAGGCTCAATCCGATGGCAACTGTGAGGGCAAAAACAGGAAGCGAGTTCATGGCGGGAGACTCCGGTTGATTGAGCGCCGGTTCAAGCTCCGGGAGTGCGAACCTGCCGAAGGCGCCGGCATGGGGGTGTGCAGTCTCCACTCTTCGCTTGGGCGTTTCCGGTGCGACGGGCGCGCAAGCGATTTCCTTGCAACAAGACCCCCCGCCTTCGTATTCCCATCCCCATGACTACTTCACCGACGATGACATTCCTGGTGGCCGCCTCCCTCCCTACGCTTGCTCCGCTTTGCGCCGCACAGGATCAGCCTGCCCCCGCCATCGAATTCGAGACTCCCGCGATGCCGGCGAATCCCCCGGCGAATTGGCTGACCTATCACCTCGTCCATCCCGGCCCGGGAAACGCCATGCCGGGCGATCCGAACCCCATCTTCTTTTGGAAGGGCCGCTACCACCTGCACTACATCTATAACAACAAAGGCTTTGTTTTTGCCCACGTCTCCAGCACGGACATGGTGAACTGGAAGTGGCATCCGACGACGCTGACCCCGAAGACCACCGGGCACGGGATGTTCAGCGGGACGGGCTTTTTGACCAAGGAGGGAAAGCCCGCCATGATCTATCACGGTCAGGGATCGGGAAAAAACTGGATCGCCTATCCGAAGGACGACAACTTCGATCACTGGAACAAACCGGAAGCGGTGGTCGCTTTGGAAGCAGACGGCACGCCGTCGAAGGCAAGACAGTGGGATCCTGACTGCTGGCTCAATGGCGATACCTACTACGCGCTGACCGGGGGAAAGAACCCGAGCCTGATGAAGTCGGCTGACCTGAAAACGTGGAAGGCTCTTGGGCCGCTCCTGCACGATGCCTATCCAGCGAACTTGGGCGTGCCCAAGGGCGAGGACATTTCCTGCGCGAACTTTTTCAAGATCGGCAACAAATGGATGCTGCTTTGCATCAGCCACGGCTTGGGATGCCGTTACTATCTTGGCGACTTCAAAGACGAGAAGTTTCTCCCCGACTTCCACGCGTTGATGAGCTGGAACGGGAACAATTTTTTTGCGCCGGAATCCGTGCTCACGCCGGACGGTCGCCGCGTGATGTGGGCGTGGGTTTTCAAGCTGCCGTTCGCCCCCACCGGCGTGCAGTCGCTCCCGCGTGAACTGGAACTGCCGGCGGATGGCGTCCTGCGCATCCGTCCGTTGCGCGAACTGGCGGTGCTGCGTCACGACAGCAAGGAGACTGCGGCCATCGCGGTGAAGGCGGATGTGCCCCATCCGCTCAAGGACCTCTCCGGGCACGCGCTCGAACTGGAAGTCACCGTCAAGGCACCGAAGGCCGGGGAGTTCGGGCTGGATGTCCTTTGCGACAAAGGTGGCACGAACGGGATGCGGATCGCCGTGGTGGATGACGGCAAATCGAAGAACTTGCGGGTCGGCAAAGTCCTCGCCCCGTTCGCACTCAAGGAAGGTGAGGACCTCACCCTGCGCGTGTTCATCGACAAGAACTTCGTGGAAGTCTTCGCCAACGACCGCCAGGCCGCAGCCACCGCCATTCCGTTTGTGGCAGAGAATACGAGCATCAATCTTTTCAGCAAAGGCGGCGACATTGAGGTGAAGACGGTGAAGTCCTGGAAAATGAAGTCCATTTACGCGGGGAAGTAGTCGCCACCTCGCGACTGACACCGCACCCACTGGCGCTTGCCGGCGGCGGTTCATGCGGTGAGCACTCCGCGGCTGCGTGCTCGCAAAGTTCGCCGGGATCATTGATCATCGCGCGATGCGTGCGTTTTTCCTGCTCATAGTCTTTGCCTTTTCCGCCAATGCCGAAGTCCCGGAGCAGGCGCGCAAGCTGGTTGCTGCTGCGCAGGCACAGATCGGGGTGACGACGAGTTACAATCCCGCGTACGTGTCGCTGGCGTTTCCCGGCGGTGATGTGCCTGCGGATCGCGGCGTTTGCACGGATGTGGTGATCCGCGCGTTTCGGAAGCTTGGCATGGATTTGCAGAAGCTCGTCCACGAGGACATGAAGGGCTCCTTTTCAAAGTACCCGCAAAACTGGGGGCTGAAGAAACCCGATCCGAACATTGACCACCGCCGCGTGCCGAACTTGATGCGCTATTTTCAGCGGCAGGGGAAATCCCTGCCGGTCACCGACAAGCCCGCCGACTACCGCCCCGGTGACCTCGTGACGTGCATCGTGCCGCCGAATTTGCCGCACATCATGATCGTGAGCGATGTGCCGAGCCCGGAGGATGCGGTGCGGATGAAGGTGATCCACAACATCGGGGCGGGCGCGCGGTTGGAGGACCGGCTGTTCGAGTTCAAGCTGACGGGGCATTACCGGTGGTGAGCGGCTTCGCGCGGCGGTGGACAAAAAATGGGGGCGTCACCGCTTTTGGAGGACAAACCGCTGGCGGATGATGCGAGAGCCGGATACAGGCACTTTGGCATTGAACGCAGGCGGGTTGGTTCTGTCACACTCGCCGAATTCCAAATCATTCCATGAAACCACACATTCCCAGCAGCACGATTCGTTTTGCACTCTTCGCGCCGCTCGCGCTCGCAGTGCAGGCCTTTGCCCAAAACCCCCTCCCGGAAATCCGGGTGGACGACAAGTCGCTCGTGCGAAATGAACACAACAGCTTCGCGCCAGTCATCGAGAAGGTTTCCCCGAGCGTGGTGACGCTGGACATCAAGGGGCGCGACCGCGGCCTCGGCAGCCGGGAGAACCCGATGTTTGATGATCCGTTTTTCCGCCGCTTCTTCGGCATCCCGGAGGGGGAGAAGCGTCCGAAGAAGGAGGACAAAAAGCCGGGCCGGCTTGAATCCGTCGGCATGGGAAGCGGAGTGATCGTGAGCGCGGATGGCTACATCATCACGAACAACCACGTCGTCGAGGCGGGGGAGGAGATCATCGTGACGCTGGCTGACGGGAAGACGGAGTACAAGGCGAAGAAGGTCGGCAACGACTCCGGGAGCGACATCGCGGTGATCAAAATCGAGGCGAAGGACTTGAAGCCGGTGACGTTTGCGAACAGCGATACGATCAAGGTGGGCGACGTCGCGATCGCGATCGGCAATCCCTTTGCACTGCGGCAGACGGTGACCAAGGGCATCATTTCAGCGACGGGCCGGAACAAGACGGGCATCGCGGACTTCGCGAATTTCATCCAGACAGACGCGGCGATAAATCCCGGTAATTCAGGCGGCGCGCTCGTGGATGCGGAGGGGAGGCTGATCGGGATCAACAGCGCGATTTTCAGCCAGAGCGGCGGGAACATGGGCATCGGCTTCGCGGTCCCGAGCAACCAGGCGCGCAGCGTGATGGAGGCGCTCATCAAGCACGGGAAGGTGCAGCGCGGCTTCCTCGGCATCCAGATGCAGGATGTGGATGAGAAGCTGGCGAAGTCGTTCAATTTGCCGGATCAGAAAGGCATCCTCGTCTCGGAGGTCGTGCGCGGGGGCGGCGCGGAAAAAGGGGGCATCCAGACGGGGGATGTGATCGTGGCGATCAATGGCAAGAAGATCGAGGACATGTCGGTTTTCCGCGACTCCGTGGCAGCGATGCCGCCCGGCACGAAGGTGAAGCTCCAGATCGTCCGCGCCGGCAAATCGCAGGACATGGAACTCACGCTTGCCGAGCGCCCGACTGGCGGGCTTGCCGAAGCCACACCAGCGCCTGCGCCGGCGAATGCGCCCGATGTGCTCGATGGCGTGACTGTTGCCGACATCCGCGAGAATGTGCGTCGGCAATTTGGGATCCCGGACAATGTGCAGGGGGCCATCGTCACGGATGTCGAACCCGACAGCGCATGCGCAGATGCGGAAATCCGGGCGGGCGATGTGATCGTGGATATTGACGGCAAGGAAGTGAAAAGCGCCGACGACGCGGTGAAGTTGAGCGAGGAGGTGAAGGCGAAGAAGAGCGTCCGCCTCCGGGTGAACACGCGGGGCGCGACGCGGTTTGTGATCGTGGAAGAGAAGAAGGGCCGGTAGGCGGGAGTGAACTCCCGGATTCAGCGGCCGATGCGGTGCTGGGCGCATCTCAGTTCCTGGCAGGTTGCTTTCCGATTTATACGATCACACAGCAGGAACGCCGCGCGAAGCGCGGCCCTTTCGGGTGGAGCACCCGACTCGGGTGCAGTTTCCGGCGACTCGCCGGAAACACCTCGGGGCGGATGGCTGGCGAAGGCATCCGGTGCCTCTGGGCGCCCTGCGTGAGCCACGCGCACAGGGGCGCTCGCGGCGAGTCGCCGCGAACGGCACCCGAGTCGGGTGCTCCACCCGTGAGCGCAGCGCTCCGCTTAGCCATTCCTGCTGTCTGAGTGTGAAAATCGTACTACTTCTTGCTCGTGCTCGTCTGTTGAGGTGAGAGATGAGAAGTGAGAACTTCCGTCCGCTACGGGCTGCGGCAGTTTGAAATCCATTGCGGGCGGGTGCGCCGGGCTGCTATTCGCGGCGTATGCTTGTCGCGTTGCTTTTCCTGATCGTCTGCTTCCTCGCCTACAGCAATGGTGCGAATGACAACTTCAAGGGCGTCGCCAGCCTGCATGGATCGGGCGCGGCGCAGCGGCGCACGGCGCTGTGGTGGGCGACGGCCACGGTCGCTGCCGGGAGCATCACGGCGCTGTTTTTTGCGGGGCAGCTCATGAAGAAATTCAGCGGCAAGGGGCTGGTGCCCGATGCGCTGACGACGAACCCGCTTTTTCTCCTGGCTGTCGCGCTGGCGGCCGGGGGCACTGTGATGCTGGCGACGCGGCTTGGATTTCCGATTTCAACGACGCACGGCCTCACCGGTGCGCTCACGGGCGCGGGCATGGTCGCGGCGCCGGGGCAGGTGAAATTTGCGGCGCTTGGGTCGGGGTTTCTCCTCCCGCTTCTGCTCGCCCCCTTGCTCGCGGTGGTGGCGGGCGCGCTCGTGTACGGCGTGTTGCGCTCGCTCCGGATGGCGATGGGGGTGGACAAGGAAATGTGCGTTTGCATCGGCACTGAGATGAGGACGGTGCCGGTGGCGCGGCCTGCGGGGCTGCTCGCGCTGGAGGTGCTCCCGGAAATCACCGCGACTGCGGGGACCGTCGGGGTGTGCCGGCAGCGTTACGTGGGGCGGATGGTCGGGGTCAGTCTCGGCGGGGTGGTGGATGTGCTGCATTTTCTGAGCGCGGGCGCGGTGGGTTTTGCGCGCGGGCTCAATGACACGCCGAAGATCGCGGCACTGCTGCTCCTCGCGGGCGGGCTGCACATTTCGTGGGGCATCGTGGCGGTCGCCGTGGCGATGGCTGCAGGGGGCATCCTGCAAAGTGCGCGCGTGGCGGAGACGATGTCACACAAGCTCACTGGCATGAACCCCGGCCAGGGTTGCGCGGCAAATCTCGCGACGGCTGCGCTGGTAAGCACGGCAAACTGGAGCGGCCTGCCCGTGAGCACGACGCATGTGAGCGTCGGGGCGCTCGTGGGGCTCGGCACCGTGACGCGCCGGGTGCATTGGCAGCCCGTGGGGAAGGTGTTGCTCTCGTGGCTGCTCACACTGCCCTGTGCGGCGGCGATCGCGGCACTGGTCGCGTGGCTCGTGGGGGCTGGCTGATGGTGGAGATGGCCGGCAGCCACGCCGGGAGCTGATTGTTCCCCGGCGAGGCGCAAAGATTTTTCAGGAAAAAGGGAAATATGTCTTGCAAAGGAAGGGGACTCCACTATCACGCCCGGTTCCGCGCGACCGGGAGACCATGTTCGCGAGGTCTAGACCAATCATAATAACGCTCCACGCAGTCGAACACACGACACCGCTCCGGGTTCAAGAATCGCCGCGATACCACGCCGCTGAATCCTTTGCGACCGTGACTTTGACCGTCGCGGGGTTTCTGCTTCTGCCACCGAAATGCTCACTACATCTGTCACCAACATCGCTCATGAGGATTCCCGCGGATTTGATCGGATGAAAGCAGTGGCAAGATGGAAAAGTCTTGGAACGTCCCCGGGCACCGCACGCCAGGTCGGCTGCGGCTTCACTTTTTAATTCAACCCGCCGCGCCCCGCTTGTCCGTGGCGCGGCATCATCGCTACAAACCACACACCAATCGTCTCTATGTCAGAACGCATTAACTTCGGAAAACTCAAGGAGGGCGCCGAGCCGCCCGATCTCATTGAATTGCAGACCAATTCCTACAAGGAGTTCCTGCAGGATGGGGTGGCGCTGTCGAAGCGGAAGGAGATGGGCCTCCAGGCAGTGTTCAAGGAAGTGTTCCCGATCACGAGCTACGATGAAAAGGTGACGCTCGATTTCGACTGCTACGAGATCGCGGAGCCGAAGATGGCGCTGCGGGAATGCCAGCGCGAGGGGCAGACCTACAGCGCGCCCTTGTATGTGACCTTCAAGCTCAAGGAAGAGAAGGGGACCAAGGAGGAGAAGGTTTACATGGGGGAGATCCCGCTGATGACGCCCTCGGGCACGTTTGTCATCAATGGCGCGGAGCGCGTGGTGGTGTCGCAGTTGCACCGTTCGCCGGGGATCTGCTTCGAGTCTTCGCTGCATTTGAATGGCAAGACTCTGTATTCGTTCCGGATCATTCCGGATCGCGGTTCATGGGTGGAGTTCCAGTTTGACACGAACGACCTGCTTTACGCCTACCTCGACCGCCGCAAGCGTCGGCGGAAAATCCTGGCGACGACGTTCCTGCGCGCGCTGGGCTACGGCTCGGATGAGGAAGTGCTGAAGCTCTTCTACAAGTTCGAGGACTTGAAGCTGAGCGACAAGCTGGAGGAGGAGGAGATCGCGAACAAGGTTCTGACGGCGGACGTGCTGGACGGGGAGATCACCGTGGCGCGTGCTTTCGAGCCGCTGACAAAGGCGACGATCAAGCAGATCATCGCGCTGGGGGTGAAGACGGTGAAGGTCGTGGACACGTCGAAGGACGATTCGGTGATCAAGTCGCTGAAAAAGGACCCCGCGCACGACGAGGAGGAGGCTCTGAAGGACATTTACCGCCGCCTCCGCCCTGGCGATCCGCCAACGATCCCGAATGCGCGCGCGCTGCTCAAACGCCTTTTCTTTGACCCGAAGAAGTACGACCTGAGCCGCGTGGGCCGGCATAAGATCAACGTGAAGCTCGGGCTGGACACGAACCTGAATGAGCGCGTGGTGACGAAGGAGGACTTCATCGCCGCGATCAAATACGTCATCGGTCTCCGCACCGGGCAGGGATTGCTGGATGACATTGACCATCTCGGCAGCCGTCGCGTGCGAACGGTCGGCGAGCTTCTGGCCAACCAGTGCCGCGTGGGCCTCGCCCGCACCGAGCGCCTTGTGAAGGAGCGCATGACGCTGTTTGACGCGAACGTGGACATCATGACGCCGCAGAAGCTGATCAACCCGAAGGCGCTGAGCGCGGTGATCCGCGACTTCTTCGGGCGCAGCCAGCTCTCGCAGTTCATGGACCAGACGAATCCGCTGAGCGAACTCACGCACAAGCGCCGTCTCTCCGCGCTCGGGCCGGGAGGCTTGAGCCGCGACCGCGCGGGCTTCGAGGTCCGCGACGTGCATCCCTCGCACTACGGCCGCATCTGCCCGATCGAGACGCCGGAAGGCCCGAACATCGGCCTCATCTCATCCATGTCCACATTTGCGCGGATCAACGATTTCGGTTTCATCGAAACGCCCTACCGCAAAGTGGTGAAGGGGCGGGTGACGACGGAGATCGAGTTCCTCACCGGCGACAAGGAGGAGCAGTTCAGCGTCGCCCAGGCGAATGAGCCGATTGACGACAAGGGCCGCTTCCTGAATGAAAAGGTCAGCGTGCGCTGCCGGGGGGACTTCCTGGAACTCGAGCCCGAGAAGGCCGAGTACATGGACATCTCGCCGAAGCAACTCGTGTCCGTGGCTGCCGCGCTCATCCCGTTCCTCGAGCATGACGACGCAAACCGCGCGCTCATGGGCTCGAACATGCAGCGCCAGGGTGTGCCGCTCCTCGTGAACGAAGCGCCGATCGTCGGCACAGGCATGGAGGGAAAAGTGGCACGGGACTCGAAGGCGGTGATCCTCAGTGAGGGCAGCGGCACGGTGGCCGAGGTGTGCGCTGACCGGATCATTGTGACGAAGGACGGCGAGATGCCGGGCGGGCGGAAGATCAAGCATGATCCCGAGAACAATGTGTTCATTTACGACCTGCGGAAGTTCATGCGCAGCAATGCCGGGACGTGCATCAACCAGCGCCCCATCGTTAAGAAGGGGCAGCATGTGAAGAAGGGTCAGGTCATCGCCGACGGGCCGAACACCGAGGACGGCGAACTCGCACTCGGCAAGAATGTGCTCGTCGCCTTCATGCCGTGGAACGGCTACAACTTCGAGGACGCCATCGTCATCTCGCAGCGCGTGTCCAAGCAGGACATCTACACCTCGATCCACATCGAGGAGTTCGAGATCGGCGCCCGCGACACCAAGCTCGGACCCGAGGAAATCACCCGCGATATCCCGAATGTCTCGGAAGAAGCGCTCCGTCACCTCGGCCCGGATGGCGTCATCCGCGTCGGTGCGGAGGTGAAGCCCGGCGACATCCTCGTCGGAAAAATCACCCCGAAATCCGAGACGGAACTTGCGCCGGAAGAGCGGCTCCTGCGCGCCATTTTCGGCGAGAAGGCCGCCGACGTGAAGGACACCTCGCTCACCGTGCCATCGGGCACTTACGGCATCGTCATGGATGTCAAAGTGAGCAGCCGCCTCAAGGAGGTGCAGCGATTGAAGCTCTCCCCGGTCGAGTCGAAAAAGCAGGCCAAGCAGATTGATGAGGAGTTCGCCAAGAAGAAGGAGGAACTCCACGAGCAGCTCACCGAGGCACTCTCGAACATTCTGCTCGGCGAGAAAATCCCGCTCGACGTGGTCAACGCACAGAGCGGTGAAATCATCATCCCGGCCAACCGCAAGATCACCAAGACGCTGCTCCGCAAGCTGGCGTCCGTTTACGATCACGTGGACATTGACCCCTCGCCGATCCGCAACAAGATCCGCGAAATCATCGGCCAGTTTGAGCACAAGTTCGCCGAGCTGGAGCTTGAGAAGGAGCGCCGCCGCGACTCGATCGAGGCGGGCGATGACGTGGACCCCGGCATCATCAAGCAGGTGAAGGTCTATGTCGCTAGCAAGCGCAAGCTCAGCGTCGGCGACAAGATGGCAGGCCGCCACGGCAACAAGGGCGTGGTCGCGAAGATCGTGCCCGAGGAAGACATGCCGTTCCTTTCCAACGGACAGCCGGTGGACATCGTGCTGAACCCGCTCGGCGTGCCCTCGCGCATGAACGTCGGCCAGGTGCTCGAAACGCATCTCGGCGTCGCCGCGCGTGCGCTCGGCTTCAAGGTCGCCACGCCGGTCTTCGACGGCATCAAGGAAGAGCAGATCTTCGACTTTGTGCAGAAGGCGCGGAAGGTCGAAGGCTATGAGTGGCTCGGCGAGTCCGGAAAGAGCGTCGTCTATGACGGCCGGAGCGGAGAGCCGTTCGACCAGACCGTCGTCGTCGGCGTGATCTACATGCTGAAGCTCGGCCACTTGGTCGCGGACAAGATCCACGCGCGCGCCGTCGGCCCCTATTCGCTCGTCACCCAGCAGCCGCTGGGCGGCAAGGCGCAATACGGCGGCCAGCGCTTCGGCGAGATGGAAGTGTGGGCGCTCGAAGCCTACGGCGCGGCTTACACGTTGCAGGAACTCCTGACCGTGAAATCCGACGACGTGCAGGGCCGCACCAAGATCTACGAGGCCATCGTCAAGGGCGACAGTTCGCTCGAAGCCGGCACTCCGGAATCATTCAACGTCCTTATCAAGGAAATGCAGTCCCTCTGTCTCGACGTGAAAGTCGGGTCGAAGTCCAACATCGCCAGCCTCGCTGCCGACATCCTTTAAACCAGCCACACAGCTTCCAAACGCACATCATCTATGAGCGACATCCTTCGCGAAATCCTCGGCGCCGAGCAGCCCCAGCAGGCCGCCGAATTCAACTCAGTCACCATCACCGTCGCCTCGCCCGACTCGATCCGCAGTTGGTCGAAAGGCGAGGTGAAG
This sequence comes from Prosthecobacter debontii, assembly GCA_945861385.1. Taxonomy (GTDB): domain Bacteria; phylum Verrucomicrobiota; class Verrucomicrobiia; order Chthoniobacterales; family Chthoniobacteraceae; genus SXWH01. The sequence goes on along the minus strand of CAMAUI010000071.1, from coordinate 8,053 downwards.
AACCCGGAGACGATCAACTACCGGACCTTCAAGCCTGAAAAGGGCGGCCTTTTCTGCGAGCGCATCTTCGGTCCCACGCGGGACTGGGAATGCTCCTGCGGAAAATACAAGCGCATCAAGCACAAGGGCGTCATCTGCGACCGCTGCGGCGTCGAGGTCACGCTCTCGCGTGTGCGCCGCGAGCGCATGGGCCACATCGAGCTCGCCGTGCCCTGCACGCACATCTGGTTCTACAAGTGCATGCCCTCGCGCATCGGCCTCATGCTCGACATGAGCAGCCGCCAACTCGAGCGCGTGATCTATTACGAGGACTACCTCGTCATTGATCCGGGCAACACGCCGCTCACCAAGGGCCAGCTCCTCACCGAGCTCGAATACCGCGAGGCGATCGAGCAGTATGACGAGGACAGCTTCCGTGCCGGCATCGGTGGTGAAGGCGTGCGCGACCTGCTCGCGTCCATTGACCTCGCCACGCTCCAGAAGGAACTCGAGGAGCAGATGGGCGCGACGCGCTCGAAACAGAACCGCAAGAAACTCGCGAAGAGGCTCAAGCTTTGCCAGGGCTTCATGTCCTCGGTCACGCGCCCGGAGTGGATGGTGCTCGAAGTGCTCCCCGTCATCCCGCCCGACCTGCGCCCGCTCGTCCCGCTCGAAGGCGGACGTTTTGCGACATCCGATCTCAACGACCTCTACCGTCGCGTCATCAACCGCAACAACCGTCTGAGGAACCTGCTCCAGCTCAAGACGCCGGAGGTCATCATCCGCAACGAAAAGCGGATGCTCCAGGAAGCCGTGGACGCGCTCTTCGACAACGGCCGGCACGGCCGTCCTGTCACGGGCGCCGGCAACCGCGCGCTGAAGTCGCTCTCCGACATGCTCAAGGGCAAGGGCGGACGCTTCCGGCAGAATCTGCTCGGCAAGCGCGTGGATTACTCGGGCCGCTCGGTCATCGTCATCGGCCCGGAGTTGAAGCTCAACCAGTGCGGTCTTCCAAAGAAGATGGCGCTCGTCCTGTTCGAGCCATTCATCATCCGCGTGCTCAAGGAGCGTGGCTACGTCCACACAGTGCGCAGCGCCAAGAAGATGATCGAAAAGCAGACGCCGGAAGTCTGGGACATCCTCGAGGAAGTCACCCGTGGCCATCCCGTCCTGCTCAACCGCGCGCCCACGCTGCACCGCCTCTCCATCCAGGCGTTCGAGCCGATGCTCATCGAGGGCGAGGCCATCCGCATTCATCCGCTCGTCTGCACCGCCTACAACGCGGACTTTGACGGCGACCAGATGGCCGTGCATGTGCCGCTTTCCGTCGAGGCGCAATTGGAAACGCGCCTGCTCATGCTTGCGCCTAACAACCTATTTTCACCCGCGAGCGGCAAGCCGATCACCACGCCTTCGCAGGACATCGTGCTCGGCTGCTACTACCTCTCGCAGGAACCCCGGCATCCGAAGAAACAAGGCGACTACCTCCCGCTGTTTGCCGACCAGAGCGAAGTCGAATTCGCCATGGCCGAGAACAAAGTCAGCGTCCTCTCCCGCATCCGTTACAAAAATCCGGACAAGGGCAGGGAGACCATCTTCGGGGATTCGGAAAAATCCGTTATCGAAACCACCGTTGGCCGCGTCATTTTCAACCAGCTCTGGCCCGAGGGCGTCGGCTTCTTCAATAAAAGCTGCCCCAAGAAGCAGCTCTCCGAACTCATCGCCAAGACCAACGCCTGCGCCGGTCACGCCGCAACCGTGGACATGCTCGATAAGCTGAAGGAACTCGGCTTTACCTGGGCAATGCGCGCCGGTGTCAGCGTGGGCATCAAGGACATGCTCATCCCGAAGGAAAAGCACGAGGCCATCGAAGGCGCGTTCAAGACTGTCGGCGAACTCGACAAGCAGTACCGCCGCGGAATCATCACCGATGGCGAGCGGCACAACCGTGTCATCGAATCGTGGACCCAGGCGGGCAACAGGATCTCAGACGTCATGTTCCGCACGCTCCACCACAACGAAGGGCGCGATGAACTCAACCCCGTGTATCTCATGGTGGACTCCGGCGCGCGCGGCAACCGCACGCAGGTCAACCAGCTCGGCGGCATGCGCGGCCTCATGGCCAAGCCCGATGGCTCGATCATCGAGCAGCCCATCACCTCGAACTTCCGCGAGGGCCTCACCGTGCTCGAGTACTTCATCTCCACGCACGGCGCCCGCAAGGGTCTCGCCGACACCGCGCTCAAGACCGCCGACTCCGGATACCTCACCCGCAAGCTCGTGGACTGCGCGCAGGACGTCATCATCACCGAGGACGATTGCGGGACCGCACAGGGCATCACCGTCCAGGCCATCTACGACGGCGACGAGGAAGTCGTGCCGCTCTCGACCCGGATCATCGGGCGCACGAGCTGCGAGAGCATCAAGAATCCCGTGACCAACAAGTTCATCATCAAGAAAGACCATCTCATTGATGAGGATACCGCGGCCGCAGTGGACTCGATCGGTCATGAGAGCATGAAAATCCGCAGCGGGCTCACCTGTGAAAGCAAGCGCGGCATTTGCGCCAAGTGCTACGGACGCCAGCATGCGACCGGCATGCTCGCCAAGATCGGCGAGGCAGTCGGAATCATCGCCGCCCAGTCCATCGGCGAGCCCGGCACGCAGCTCACCATGCGCACCTTCCACGTCGGCGGTGTCGCGATGCAGTCATTCAAGACCCCGATCATCAAGGCCAAGAACGATGGCGTCATCAAATACAACGAACTCCGCACCGTTCACAGCGTGGACGGAAAATGGATCGCTCTGAACAAGAACGGCTCCATCACCATTCACGCCGCTGACGGACGCGAGATCGAAAAATACGACATCATCCTCGGCTCCGTCATCGCTGTCGAAGACGGTGGCAGGGTCAAGAAGGGCGAGGCATTCGTCGAATGGGATCCGTGGAACGTCCCGATTCTCACCGAGAAAGCAGGCAAGGTCGTCTTCAAGGACATGATCACCAATGTGACCGTGAAGAAGGAGACCGACGAAGCCACAGGCACCATCGGGCTCGTTGTGATCGAGCATAAGGAGGATCTCCATCCGTCCATCGTCATCGAGGGGGCCGATGGGAAGGTTCTTTCCAGCTACGCGATTCCCGCGGGCGCGCATCTCGCCGTCACCGATGGCAAGAAAATACAAGGCGGCACCCTGCTCGCCAAGACGCCGCGCAAAATGTCCAAGACCAAGGACATCACCGGCGGTCTTCCGCGGGTCGCGGAACTGTTCGAGGCGCGCCGTCCGAAGGACGCCTGCGAAATCAGCCGCATTGATGGCACCGTGGAAATCGGCGGCCTCGTGCGTTCCAAACGCAAGATCATCGTCCGCGATGATGACGAAAACGAAGAGGAGCACCTCGTCCCGCAGGGCCGCAACATCATCGTCTATACCGGCGACCGCGTGAAGAAGGGCCAGCAGCTCACGGAAGGCTCCGTGCCTCCGCACGACATCCTCGACGTGCTCGGCCCGCAAGTCCTCCAGGCGCACATGGTCACCGAAGTGCAGGAAGTCTATCGCCTCCAAGGCGTCGAAATTTCCGACAAGCACATCGAAATCATCGTCCGCCAGATGCTGCGCAAGGTGAAGGTCACCGACCCCGGCGACACCACGCTCCTGTGGGCCGACCAGGTGGACAAGCTCGCCTTCGAGGCGGAGAACAAGCGCGTCACCGACAAGGGCGGCAAGCCCGCGGAAGCCGTGCCTGTCCTCCTCGGCATCACCAAGGCGTCGCTGGAGACGGAGAGTTTCATCTCCGCGGCAAGCTTCCAGGACACCACGCGCGTCCTCACCGACGCGGCGACCCTCGGGCGCACCGACATCCTGCGCGGGTTCAAGGAGAACGTCATCATGGGCCACCTCATCCCTGCCGGCACCGGCTTTGCGACCCACAAGGAGATCAGGATCACGAGCACGAGCGGGGACGACACGAGTCCCGGCCCGGAGGCGATCACCGACATCGCGTAACGAGTCGTAACCACTCAAACGAAAAGGCCGCCGGAGGAACCGGCGGCCTTTTCTGTTTCAGGCGCGGCATGGTCAGCGCGAAAGGTCGGCTTGCGTGAGGATGTTAAAGCCCGCCGGGCGGAGCACGCCGACGGCGCACTCGTTATCCTCGACGTGGAGCGCGAGCGCGGGAAATCCACGCGGCTGGCTGAGCAGCGCGTAGGCGCCGAAGATGTTCACCTCGGCCGCGAGCAGGCCGGCGAGCACATCGCCGAATTGGGCGGCCTCCTTCAGTTCGACGACAACGAGCGCGCACGCGGAGTAGGGGATGCCGTGCAGATGGAAGATCCCCTCCACGCTTTCCGGATCGCTGGCCACGATGCGGACAATGGCTGCGTCGGCGCTGGCTTCCACGCTGGTCGCGAGCACCTGGACCTGGTGTTCGTTCAGTAGTTTCACGACATGGAGCAGTGCGCCGACCTTGTTCGTCAGGAAGATGCTGAATTGAACGACGCTGCTATTTCCAGGGCTGCGGGCGGTCTGTGAGCGTTTGGCCGGCGGAGCTTTCGAAGGCATGTTCAGCGATAGGAATACACCAGCGTGAACTCTCCGCGCGGACCGGCAAGGGACTGCATCCTGATGAGGTAGGGGCCGCTCGTCTTGGGGGAAAATCCTGCTGCGGCACGCGCGCCATCCACGTAGTGCTCGAACTGAACCGGGTTGCCGCTTTCGTCGTAAATTGCCACCGCCACCTTCTTCGCTGTCCCGGAACCGGCCAGCGTGAACCAGTAATGGTTCCCCGCGAAAAGGTTCACGCGGATGAGCTTCGTGCCTGCGGCCTCGATGACCCCGGTCCAGTGTCCGTCGCGCAGTTTGAATCCATCATTGGCCCACGCGCCGGCAAGCGAGAGCGCGTTCCGGCGGGATTCCACCTGTTCATCCCCCAGCGCTGCCAGGGCCGTGGCTGCGAGAAGCAATGTGGCTGCGAGGCGGATCATTCGTTTTTGGAAATCGCCTCCACGGTTTTGACGGCAAGCGCAGCGAGCCGGCTCAGTTCCTCATCCGTGGGCGTTGTTTGCGGGGAAAAGGTGACCGCCTTCTTGATGTCGAAAAGGGAAAGCCGCACAGAACCCATCAAGGCCGAGTCCGTCAGCTTCGGATCCATCTTCGCCAGCTTCTGCACGAAGTGATCCACCACTCCCGGCTGGCGCAGGAGCCTGGCGTCATCCGGCCCGTGCTTCTTCGCGAGCGATGTGCTCACCACCTCGAGTCCCCGCAGCCAGCCGCCAAGCATCACGAGCGTCACCAGTTCCTGGTCCTTGTGCGCCGCCATCGCCGCGGCGACTTCATTTTGCGTGGCTTCGAGTTCCTCCTTCAGCGTTTCCCACTGCTTCGCCTCGGCAAATTCCACGATGCTGTTGCCGCGGCTCACGATCTCATCCTGCACGCCGAGTCCCTTCGCGAGCCGCTTGATGTCCTGCGCCACGCGGCGCACCTGTGCCTTGTCCTTTGCCTCCACGGCGAGGTATCCGTCCGCGACAAGTGCGCCAAGATTCAGCGCGATCTGCGGACGGTTCGTGAAAACTCCGGCGGGTGTTTTTCGCAGCGCCGTGCTCCAGTCCAGCGTGCCGGTCTTGCTGAGCGCGGCAAAGAGTTCGCCGGGCATCGGGAGCGAAAAGCTTTCCGTCTCGAGCGCCGTGGCGACCTCCTCCTTCGTCAGCGGCACGGGCGCGTCCTGCGCCCATGAGGCGGGCGCGAGTGCGAGCGATGCGATGGCGAGGGTGCGGCTGAGCATGGCCTGCAACTTAGTCGCGCGCCGCAAGCGGTGACGAGTGCAATTTTTTCCCGCCGCCTGCGCGGCACACTCGACACCCGGGGCCTCGCCGCCTACATCGCGTGCCTCCATGAAAGTCAAAGTCATCGTGATGCCAAAGCAGAGTATCCTCGATCCCCAGGGCGTGGCCGTGCGCGACGCCATGCGCCACCACGGATTGCCGGGCGCGAAAAGCGTCCGCGTCGGCCGCATGATCGAGGTCGAGGTGGACGGCGCGGACGAAGCCAGGCTCCACGACATCGCCCGCGACCTTCTAAGCAACCCCGTCATCGAGGACTACCAGATCATCTTCGAATAACATGCGCGCTGCCGTCATCCGCTTCCCCGGCTCAAACTGCGACCAGGACTGCCACCTCGTCCTCCGCGAGGCCGGCTTCGACACGAGCTACGTCTGGCACAAGGACACCGCCGCCGAGGGCTACGACATCATCGTTCTGCCGGGCGGATTCAGCTACGGCGACTATCTTCGCTGCGGCGCCATCGCGCGGTATTCGCCGGTGATGAAAAGCGTCATCGAGCAGGCCGCGCGCGGCGTCCTCGTGCTCGGGATCTGCAACGGATTCCAAATCCTCTGCGAAAGCGGCCTTCTTCCTGGCGCGCTCATCCGCAATCGCGGCCTCCATTTCATCTGCGAGCACATCCACCTCCGCGTTGAGAACACGGACAATCCATTCCTTTCCGCCGCGTCCACCGGTGACGTCCTGAGCCTCCCCATCGCCCATGGGGAGGGGAGCTACACGGCTGACGCGGACACACTCGCGCAACTCAACGGCGCAGGTCGCGTCCTGCTCCGCTATTGTGATCCAAAAGGCGCGACCACCCCCGCATCCAACCCGAACGGCGCCCTCGAGAACATCGCCGGCATCTGCAACGCCGCGCGCAACGTCTTCGGCCTCATGCCGCACCCCGAGCGCGCCTGCGACCCCCTGCTTGGCAGCACCGACGGACGCATCGTCTTCGAAAGTATCCGCGCCGCCCTCGCAGTCGTCGCGTGAGCCGTCAGTGCCCCCGCTGTTTGTTGAAGTTTGCCATCGCGCGATCCGATTCACGTTTCTCGGCCTTCGCCTTCAGGTCCTCGCGTTTGTCGCCGGCATGCTTTCCCTTGCCGAGGCCCAGCTCGATTTTTACATGCGAGCCCTTCCAGTACATTCGCAGGGCCACCAGCGAGAAACCTTCGGTCTGCGTCTTGCCGAGGAGGCGGATGATTTCCTGCCGGTGCAGCAGGAGCCGCCGCACGCGCTTCGGCTCATGCTGTTCGTGGCTGGCCATCGCATAGGGCTGGATGTCCACATCATGGAGCCACACCTGCATTTTCTCCACCCGCGCGAAAGCATTGTTCACGTTCGCAAGCCCGGCCCGGATTGCCTTCACCTCGGTGCCCTTCAACTCAATGCCCGCCTCGAACCGGTCGAGGATGTGGTAGTCGCGAAGCGCCTTGCGATTGACCGAAATGTCGGCGCTCATCGCTGCGCGGGAGGCTAGCTCCCTTCCTCGTTCGCTTTCTTCGCCTCGAACCCGAGTTTGCCCTCGATGATCTCCGTCAGCGCGATGTCCGCGAGGCCCATGCGGGTGATCACATCAATCATGGGCTTGTGGCCCGCGCTGAGCTGGCGGACGCGCTTGGAAACGACGTTCACAAGCAGCGGGACGCTCGGGATTATTTTTGCGGCTGCATCAACAAGGTGGCTCATCATGGTAAATATCTAAACGTGTGTGGCGAAAGGGGGCGGGACGGTGGAGATGGCCCGGGCCTTTGTCAAACGGCATTTCTCTGAAGCGCGAGGCGATTTGCGGGACCCCTGATCTCCGCACGGCGACAGTCTGCCACATCGAACGGTTTTTCCTGACGGGACGGCAAAGCAACAAGCGAACCGCCTGGAAGACTCTGGCATACTCGAAAAAGTGGGGCAACCACGCGCTGACCGCCTCACTGCATATCTTCATTTACAACATGGTGCGCCGTCACGAAACGATCAAGACGACGCCAGCCATCGCCCTCGGGATCGTGGATCTGCAATGGACTTTAGAAGATGTGGTGGAGATGACGGACGAATACCTGTGCGCGGTGGACAATGCGAGGTTTGAGGCGGCGTTTGTGGCCCGATTCAACGAACGGCCTACGTCCAATCGCACCTACCCCGAGTTCCGCAGTTCGCGATCTGCGCGAAAAAACTTTCCTCTGACGGACTTCCGACGCGCGGGAGTGCCGTCTCTGTTGGCCTGCGGGTTTGGGCGTTGTAGTGAAGAAGACCC